>NZ_JBIWAE010000030.1:0-89989 GCF_044759865.1 Streptomyces sp. NPDC099050
CAGCAGGGCGTCTAGGTTGTTCGTCACACAACGATCTTGGACGCCCTGTCTGCGTTCCCGAACACACCGTCAGCATTCGGAATGACTCGTCTAGGCGAGGACGGCTGGCCGCCGGCGAGTGTCGAGAGCCTGTGGGCCGTGGACCTCGGCGACGGCACGGTGCGGCTGGACAACACCCCCTGGTTCGTCCGGGGAGTGGCCAGCGACGACATCCTCCGGGTGGAGGTCGATGACGACGGTGTCCGTTGGGCCGGCGAGACGGTCCGCGCATCGGAGAACTGTACGATCCGCCTGATCGTCCTCAAGGATGGCGGTTCGGCGGCCGCCCGGCAGAGCGTGCTGGAGGTCTTCCACCGACTCGGCACGACCGGCGAGGGCATCGAGCGGTACGGGATGGTCGCGCTCGATGTCCCGCCGGAGGCGGACCTCCCCCGGATCCGCAAGCTGCTGGAACACGGTGCGGTGGAGGGGTGGTGGCACTGGGAGGAAGGCTGCATCACCGCCGCTTGGAAATCCACGGCCGAAAGCTGAGCGCTGTGATCTGCCCGGCGGAGCCGCCGCGCCCCCGAAACGACGAAGATCCCGCCCGATCTTTCGATCGGACGGGATCTCGTCACCGTTCTCGGGAGCAACCCGTGAACTGTCGTTTGTGGACCTGTGGGGATTTGAACCCCAGACCCCCTCGATGCGAACGAGGTGCGCTACCAGACTGCGCCACAGGCCCTTGCGACGTGTGAAACATTAGCATCCCCTCGCGGGTGCTCCAAAACCGGTATCGGGGAGCGTCCGCGCAGGTCATCGATCACTCGTTCGCGGCGCGCGGGCGTTCGTCGCCCTCGTACTGGTCGAAGAGCGGCGTACGGGCCGCGTCGCGCGGGCGGGGGCGGGGCGACGGGGTGGACGGCTGGGCGCGCAGGCGGGGTTCCGTCGGCTCGGCCGTGCTGGAGCGGGTCGCGCTCCAGGGGTCCGGGGTCGCCGGGCCGGTGGCGCGGGGAGCTACCGGGGCCGTCACGTACGTGGGCAGCGGGACCGGGACGGGCTCCCAGCTGTCACCTCGGGCGGGGCCGCGCTCGCGTTCGCGCTGCTGGTCCACCCACTCCGCGTGGTCGGTCTGCTCGACCAGGGCGCGCCGCCCGGCCTCCTGCGGGGAGACGGGTGGCGCGGGGTCCGGGTCGGAGCCGGCCGCCGCCTCGGACTCCCGGCGGCGCGGGCGGTTCTCGCGCAGGTGGCGGGCGGCCGCCTCGGCGCGCCGCCGGTCCATGGTGAACTCGTAGCGGCGTCGCTCCTGGACCCGCAGGTGCACGATGTACGTGCTCAGCAGCAGGGCGGGCACGGCCGGGGCCCACAGGTACTGGAGTCCGCCGACGGCGGCGGCGACCGCGCCGAAGGTGAAGATCAGGAAGAGCAGCGCGGTGGTGCGCCGGCGGCGGGCCAGGACGACGAGCCGCTGTTCGCGCCGGGCGCGCTCCGCGCGGTCGGCCCGCTCGGAGGCGGTCGATCTGGGCTCGGCGCGGGTCGGCGGGGGCACGACGACCGCCCGGGCGTCGGCGGCGTCCACGGGTTTCACCGTTTCCGTCGCGGCGTCCGGGTCCGCGGGGGGCTGGGGCTGCGCCTCCTCGTCACCGCGCTCACGCAGTCCCTTGGCGTAACGGCGCTCCATTCCCGCCCGGCCGGAAAGCAGCCGGATTGCGGTGGAGAAGCGTTCCGTCGGACGGGCTTCGTTCAGCTCGTCCTGCCTCCGGAGCCACATGGGCACCAAGTAGGCGGCCCAGGCCCCGACAATGACTGCGTAGATGAGGCCGCTGCTGCTCACACCCCACACCGTAGAGGGGCGCGGCCGGGCGGATCCGCCAATTGGGACGGCGTGTCGCACGATCTCGCTGATATCACGGACTTTTTTTGTGATTCTTCGGATCAGGTTATGGGCGAATCGGTCATTGCACGAAAGAATTCGAACAGATATCGGATTTCTATTGTCCGGGCGGGGTGGGCGGACCGGACGGATGACGTTCGCGGTGCCATCGGCGCAGCAGCCCCTCGCGCGCCTCCTCCGCCGTCAGCGCGTACACGAGGTGATCGCGCCAGGCCCCGTCGATGTGCAGGTACTGCGGGCGCAGTCCCTCCTCGCGGAAGCCGAGCTTCTCCACCACCCGCCGGCTCGGACCGTTCTCCGGGCGGATGCACACCTCGATCCGGTGCAGACCGACCTTGGTGAAGCAGTGGTCCACCGCCAGCGCGACCGCCGTGGGCATCACCCCGCGGCCCGCCACGTCCCGGTCCACCCAGTAGCCCACGTGAGCCGCGCACATCGAGCCCCAGGTGATCCCGGCGACCGTCAGCTGGCCGGCCAGCCTGCCCTGGTACTCGATGACGAACGGCAGCATGCGCCCCGCGTTCGCCTCCGCCCGCAGGTGGCGGACCATCTGACGGTAGGTCGGCCGCTGGATCACCGGCCCCCAGGGAGCGGGGGGCGGGATCGTCGCCTCCCAGGGCCGCAGCCAGTCGCGGTTGCGGCGGTTGACCTCGCGCCAGGCGGCCTGGTCCCGCAGCTTTATCGGCCGGAGCGTGACATCGCCGTCCGCCAGCACCACCGGCCAGGAGGGGCCGTTCAGCTCGCGCTCCCCGGCGGTCTGCCCTCGGGGCGAGGGTGGTCGCCGCCGCGGATCTGGTCCACGGCGTGCAGCAGGACGCGGGACAGGACCGCGATCCCGTCGCGGACGCCGCCCGTGGAACCGGGCAGGTTCACGATCAGGGTGTGTCCGGCCACGCCCGCCAGGCCCCGGGACAGGGCCGCGGTGGGCACCTTCGCCAGGGACTCGGCGCGGATAGCCTGCGGGATGCCCGGGATCTCGTAGTCCAGTACCCGGGCGGTGGCGTCGGGGGTCCGGTCGGTCGGCGAGATGCCGGTGCCGCCGGTGGTCAGGATGACGTCGTATCCGGCGGCCACGCCCGCGCGCAGGGCCGCCTCCACGGGGTCCCCGTCGGGGACCACGCGCGGGCCGTCCACCGCGAAGCCGAGCGCGCTCAGGCCCTCGGCGAGCACCGGGCCGCCCTTGTCCGCGTAGACGCCCTGGGAGGCCCGGTTCGAGGCCGTGACCACCAGCGCGCGCAGCGCGGGGGGTCCGGGCGTCACCGGCTCCGCCTCCGGGGCGTGGGCGTGGGCGTCGGCGTGGGCGTGGCTGTGGACCTCGCCGCCGCGCGGGGCGTTCACGAGCGCGCCCAGTCGCCGGACTTGCCGCCCGTCTTCTCCTCGACCCGGACGTCGGTGATGACCGCGCCCTTGTCCACGGCCTTGACCATGTCGATGACGGTGAGCCCGGCGACCGCGACGGCGGTCAGCGCCTCCATCTCGACGCCCGTGCGGTCCGTGGTCTTGACGGTGGCGAGGATCTCGACGGCCTCGTCGGTGACCTTCAGGTCCACCTTCACCCCGGAGACGGCCAGCGGGTGGCACAGCGGGATCAGGTCGGGGGTCTTCTTCGCCCCCATGATCCCGGCGATCCGTGCGGTGGCGAGGGCGTCGCCCTTGGGAACGCCCTCGCCCCGCAGCAGTTCGATGACCCGGGGAGAGACGAGCACGCGGCCGCTGGCCCGCGCCGTCCGGGTGGTGACGTCCTTCGCCGAGACGTCGACCATCCGGGCCGCGCCGGCCTCGTCGATGTGCGTCAGCCTGGTGCCGGCGGCGCCGCCGGCGCTGCTCTGCGTACTCATATCTGCGTGCCGCTCCCGTCCGGGCCCCGCAAGGGCCTGTGTGGTGCAACACGCTACCCGCATCGGCCCGGCCTCAGCCGAGCAGGACCACTTCCAGCTCGGCCCCGGGCTCCACCGAGGTCACGTCCTCCGGTACGACCATCAGCGAGTCGGCGTGCGCCAGCGCGGCGATCAGGTGAGAGCCCGCTCCGCCGACCGGGCTGACCGTGCCGCTCTCCGCGTGGTACTTGCCGCGCAGGAACTGGCGGCGGCCGGCCGGGGAGCCGATCGCCTTGTCTGCCTTGAGCACCGCGCGCACGCTCGGCCGGCTGACCTCGGAGGCGGGCAGGCCCATGAGGGTGCGGATCGCGGGGCGCACGAACAGCTCGAAGGAGACGTAGGAGGAGACCGGGTTGCCGGGCAGGGCCAGCAGCGGGGTGTGGTCGGGGCCGATGGTGCCGAAGCCCTGGGGCTTGCCGGGCTGCATGGCGAGCTTGCGGAAGTCGATGCCGGCGCCGTCCACATCGTCGTCGCCGGTGGAGAGGTCCGTGAGGGCCTCCTTGACCACGTCGTACGCGCCGACGCTGACCCCGCCCGTGGTGACGAGCAGGTCGGCCCGGATGAGCTGGTCCTCGATGGTGGAGCGCAGGGTGTCGGCGTCGTCGGCGACGGCTCCGACCCGGTAGGCGATCGCTCCGGCGTCCCGCGCGGCGGCGGCCAGGGCGAAGCTGTTGGAGTCGTAGATCGTGCCGGGCGCCAGGGCCTCGCCGGGCTGGACCAGTTCGCTGCCGGTGGACAGGACGACGACGCGCGGGCGCGGGCGCACCCGTACGGTGCCCCGCCCGATGGCGGCCAGCAGGGCGATCTGCGGCGGCCCGAGGACCGTGCCCGCGGCGAGCGCGAGGTCCCCGGCCTGTACGTCGCTGCCGCGGGAGCGGACGTGCGCCCGCGCCTCGGCGGGGCGGTGGACCCGTACCTCGCCCGCGGCGCCTTCGGGCGACTCGCTGGCGGGGGTCATCCCGGAGGCGGCGCCGCCGCCCGTGCCGCCGTCGGTCCACTCGACCGGTACGACGGCTTCCGCGCCGGGGGGCAGCGGGGCGCCGGTCATGATGCGGGCGGCCTCGCCGGGGCCCACGGTCGGCAGCTCGCCGTCGCCGGCCGCCACGTCCCCGATGACCGTCAGCACCGCCGGGAACTCCACGCTGGCCCCCTGGACGTCGGCCGTCCGGACGGCGTACCCGTCCATCGAGCTGTTGTCGAAGGGCGGCAGGGCGACGGGCACGGTGACGTCCTCGACCAGGACACAGCCCTGGGCGTCCAGCAGCTGGAGCTCGATGGGCTCCAGCGGCCGGACGGTGCCGAGGACGTCCGCCAGGTGCTCGTCCACCGACCAGAGGCGCTGGGAGCCTGTGTCCTGCGGTGCGTCGGGCTTGCTCAAGGTCCTACATCTCCTCCGTGACGTAATGGTGAAGCCAGGTACGGAACTCCGGGCCCAGGTCCTCACGCTCGCACGCGAGTCGGACGATGGCCCGCAGGTAGTCCCCGCGGTCCCCGGTGTCGTAGCGGCGGCCCCGGAAGACCACGCCGTGCACCGGGCCGCCGACGGTCTCGTCCGCGGCCAGCTTCTGCAGGGCGTCGGTCAGCTGGATCTCACCGCCGCGGCCCGGCTCGGTCTCACGCAGTATGCCGAAGATCGCCGGATCGAGTACGTATCGTCCGATGACCGCGTAATTGCTGGGCGCGTCCGCGGCGTCCGGCTTCTCCACGAGACCGGTGATGCGGACCACGTCCGACTCGTCGGTGGGCTCGACCGCGGCACAGCCGTAGAGGTGCACTTGAGAGGGGTCGACCTCCATCAGCGCGACGACGGTGCCGCCGGCGCGCTGCTGGATCTCGGTCATCCGGCGCAGCAGCGGGTCACGGGGGTCGATGAGGTCGTCGCCGAGGAGGACGGCGAAGGGCTCGTCGCCGACGTGCGGCTCGGCGCACAGCACGGCGTGGCCTAGGCCCCGGGGGTCGCCCTGGCGGACGTAGTGCATGGTGGCCAGGTCGCTGGACTCCTGGACCTTCTTGAGCTTGTCGTCGTCGCCCTTGGCGATGAGCGCCGACTCCAGCTCGTAGTTGCGGTCGAAGTGGTCTTCGAGGGCCCGCTTGTTACGGCCCGTGATCATGAGAATGTCGTCGAGGCCGGCCGACACGGCCTCCTCGACGACGTACTGGATGGCCGGCTTGTCCACCACAGGAAGCATTTCCTTGGGTGTCGCCTTGGTTGCGGGAAGGAACCGAGTGCCGAGGCCCGCGGCCGGGATGACGGCCTTTTTGATCACGGGGTGCAACTGAGTCATGGGCGGAACGATAGTCGCTCGCGATGAGACCCACGTGAGGTTCAGATGAACATGATCAGCTTTACCCGGATAGAAAGGGATACGAGCCAGCCATGACGGAGAACCAGCCTTCGAGGGCCAAGACGGAGCTGCGCCGGGAACTCCTCTCGGCCCGCCGCGCCTTGTCCGCGGACACCCTGCGCACGGCGGCCGGCGCCCTCTCCCGCACCGCCCTGCGGCTGCCCGAACTCAGCTCCGCCCACACCGTGGCCGCCTACGTATCCGTCGGCTCCGAACCCGGTACCCACGAGCTGCTCGACGCCCTCCGGGCGGCCGGCGTCCGCGTGCTGCTGCCCGTCCTGCTGCCCGACAACGACCTCGACTGGGCGGCGTACGAAGGCCCGGAGAGCCTGGCCGGGGCCGCACACCCGGGGAAGATGCGGCTCCTGGAGCCCGCCGGGCCCCGCCTCGGGCCGGACGCGGTGACCGGCGCCGACGCCGTCCTGCTGCCCGGACTGGCCGTGGACCGGCGGGGGATGCGGCTCGGCCGGGGCGGAGGCTCGTACGACCGGGTGCTGGAGCGGCTGGAGCGCGCCGGGGCGCATCCCGCGCTGGTCGTGCTGCTCTACGACGACGAGGTGGTCGCGCGGGTCCCGGAGGAACCGCACGACCACCCCGTTCAGGCGGTGGCCACCCCGTCGGGGGTGCTCCGCTTCAGCTCTTGAGCGCGGCCGTTACGAACCCTCCGGCTGGAGGGTCAGGGTGTCGACCGTGGCCTGGTCCACGGCGTCCTTCCCGAAGGGCCAGTCGAGCAGTTCACCCTTGGCCCACAGCGAGGTCTGGTCCGTGTAGTGGTCGTGGTACGCGTGCCCCGAGGCGCCCGTCAGGTTGATCCAGCGGGACTTGTCGAAGTCGGCGAGGTTCACGACCATCCGCATCGACGGCACCCAGGTGACCCCGTACCCGCTGGAGGCGTTCCAGCCGGTCGCGTTGACGGTGGCCTCGCCGCCGCCCAGGTTCCAGGGGCCGCGGTTGAGGAGCCACTGAAGGTAGCCGGGGCCCTCGGTGCCGATCGTCTGGTTCTTCAGCATCAGCTGGTGCATGCGGCCCCAGCTCCAGGTCGACTGGTCCTTGCCGAGCTTGGCGGTCAGCTCCCAGCGGGCGTCCTCCATGGCCCGCGCGAAGAGCTGGTCGCGGGTGGTGGTGGCGGCCACGGTGCGGCCGACGGCGGGCGCCTGCCACCAGGCCGAGTCCTCGTCCTTGACCAGCCGGCGGACCACCTCGAACCAGCGGTCCCCGCCGTCCGGCTGCGCCGAGTCGGAGGCGCGCTCGCCGCATTCGCGGACCATCTTGACGAGGTCGTCGGCCGGGCCGGTCGTCGACTCGGGGACGTTCATGCAGCTGCCCTCGACCCGCAGCTCCTTGGGCATCTTGTCGCCGAAGGCCAGCTTGAGGATGTTGCGCCAGACCGCGTTGAAGTACGCGGCCGCCGCCGAGTCGGGCTCCTGCGTGTAGTTCCAGCCCTCCAGGAGCTTCTGCGCGGAGCGGACGTCCGGGTCCGAGATGTTGATCTTGGCCAGCATCGGGGTCAGCAGCGCGGCGATCTCGCTGCTGTTGTCCATCTGCATGGTGCGCATGTCGTCGGTGGAGATCTTCCCGCTGTCCTTGATCTTCGCCTCGATGAGGTCGTTGATCCGCTGACTGCGGGCGCCGTAGCCCCAGTCGGTGGTCAGCAGGTGCGGGTACTTGCCCTGGCCGGTCTCGGTGACGGCCTGGTTCGCGGTCACGATGAAGCCGCGGTCCGGGTTGTACGCCCACGGCATCTCGTCCTGCGGGACGTAGCCGGCGTTGCCGTCCTTGCCGTCCTTGCCCTCCTTGCCGCCCTTCCAGGCGTACTTGGAGTCCCAGCCGGGGGCCGGCATCTTGCCGTCGCCGCTGGTGCGCATCGGGATGCGGCCGGGGGCCTGGTAGCCGATGTTGCCGTTGGCGCCCTTGTTGTCCGCGTAGATCAGGTTCTGCGAGGGGACCTCGAAGTCGCGGGCCGCGGTGCGGAACTCCTGGAAGTTCTTGGCCCGGTTGAGCCTGAAGACCGCGTCCATCGACTTGCCGGGGTCCAGCGCGGTCCAGCGCAGGGAGACGCCGTAGCCGTTGCCGCGGTCGGGGGCGGCGCTGCTCACGGGGGCCCGGGAGCCGACCGTGGCGATCTCGTCGCTGCGGTCGGAGATCAGCGGGCCGTTGTTGGTGGACCGGACGGTGATCTTCTTCTCGCCGCCGCCGGCGATCTTGATGACCTCTTCGCGGGTGGTGAAGGGGAGCGTCTTGCCGTCGTAGACGTAGCCCTCGGGCTTGACCTGCTCCAGGTAGAGGTCGGTCACGTCGGCGCCGAGGTTGGTCATGCCCCAGGCGATGTCGGCGTTGTGGCCGATGACCACGCCCGGCATGCCGGAGAAGGTGTAGCCGGCCACGTCGTACTGGCACGCGGCCGATGCCGCCCGGCAGTGCAGGCCCATCTGGTACCAGACCGAGGGCAGCTGCGGGGAGAGGTGCGGGTCGTTCGCGAGCAGCGGCTTGCCGGTGGTCGTGTACTTGCCTGCGACGACCCAGGAGTTCGAGCCGATGCCGCTGCCGGCGGGGCCGAGGATCGCGGGGATGGTGTCGAGGGTGTCGGCCAGCGCACCGAGCGAGGTGCGCAGGCCCACGGTCGCGCCCTGGGCGGTGGCGTTGCCGGCCAGGCCGGTCTCGCCGGCGGTCTGCGAGGAAACCTGGGAGCCGCTGGTGCCGCCCTGCCCCCCGGTGCTGGAGCCGGTGCCGGTGCTGGAGCCGGTGCCGGTGCCGGTGCCGGTGCCCACCGGGCTGCCCGAGCCGGGAGCGGCCGCGGGGGTGTACTTGCCGCCCTTGACGGTGCCGCCCTCGACGATCGGACGGTTCCGGTCGAAGGGGTACGGCGGGTAGAGGTCGTTGATCTGCGCCTGCGAGAGCTTGCCCGTCATCAGCGCGCGGTCGATCTCGTCCTGCATGTTGCCGCGCAGGTCCCAGGCCATCGCCTTGAGCCAGGCCACCGAGTCGACCGGGGTCCACTGCTCGGGCGCGTAGTCGCCGCTGAGCTTGAGGGCCGCGTGCTCGACGGAGAGGTCCTTGCCGGACTTGTCCTTCAGGTACGCGTTGACCCCGTCGGCGTAGGCCTGCAGGTACTTCTTGGTGTCGGCCGACAGCTTGGTGTCGTACTCCTGCTGCGCGACCTGGCGCCAGCCGAGCGTGCGCAGGAAGGCGTCCGTCTCGACCTGGCCGGAGCCGAACATCTCGGAGAGGCGCCCGGAGGTCATGTGGCGGCGTACGTCCATCTCCCAGAACCGGTCCTGCGCGTGCACGAAGCCCTGCGCACGGAAGAGGTCCTCGTCGGAGTCGGCGTACAGCTGGGGGATTCCGTTGGCATCGCGCTTGACGTCGACCGTCCCGGTCAGGCCGGGCACCTTCAAGGAGCCGGTGGCCTGCGGGAACGAGGCCCGCACGCTGTCAACGCTCCAGTACGCCCCGTACCCGAGGCCAGCGAAGAGCGCCAGCACCAGGACGAGCACGATCAGACGGGCGCGTCGTCCCTTCTTCTTGACGGAAGGGGCGGTTTCGTTGGCGGGCATCGCTGTCCTTAGAGGGGCAGGGTGGTCCTGGGAGTGCTGGGAGCAACCATAGGCGCAGGACCGGGTGCGTTGATCCGCCAGGGGTCGAGGTCATGACGACAGGTCATGAGGACAGAGCCCCTCAGGCGTTTCACAATGTGGCTATCGAGTAAAGGGCGCGTCAAAGATTAGGTAAGGTAACGAAGTACTTGCGTCCGTGCCCGTGCCGGAACAATCCGTCCGTGAGACGTCCCCGTTCCGCCATCGTCAGGCACGTCGAGGAAAGGGCCGCCCGCTGACTGTCCACACGCTCAATGAGCTCATGCTGGTCTGCTCGCTCGTGCTGCTCGTCGCCGTGGCGGCGGTGCGCGTCTCTTCGCGCAGCGGACTCCCCAGCCTGCTCATTTACCTCGGCATAGGCATCGCGATAGGCCAGGACGGCATCGGCAACGTCGTGTTCGACAACGCCGAGCTGACCCAGGTGATCGGCTACGCCGCGCTCGTCGTGATCCTCGCCGAGGGCGGTCTGGGCACCAAGTGGAAAGAGATCAAGCCGGCCCTGCCGGCCGCGATCGTGCTGTCACTGGTCGGTGTCGCCGTCAGCGTGGGCGTGACCGCGGCGGGCGCGCACTACCTGGTCGGACTCGAATGGCGCCAAGCCCTGCTGATCGGCGCGGTCGTCTCCTCGACCGATGCGGCGGCCGTCTTCTCCGTCCTGCGCAAGGTCCCGCTGCCCTCCCGGATCACGGGCGTGCTGGAGGCCGAGTCGGGCTTCAACGACGCCCCCGTCGTCATCCTGGTCGTGGCCTTCGCGACCGTCGGGCCGGTCGACCAGTGGTACGTCCTCATAGGCAAGATCGCGCTGGAGCTGGCGATCGGCGTGGCCATCGGCCTGGCGGTGGGCTTCCTGGGCTCGTACGGGCTGCGGCACGTGGCGCTGCCCGCCTCGGGCCTCTACCCGATCGCGGTGATGGCGATCGCGATCACCGCGTACGCGGCCGGCGCGATGGCGCACGGCTCCGGCTTCCTCGCGGTGTACCTGGCGGCGATGGTGCTCGGGAACGCGAAGCTCCCCCACTGGCCCGCCACCCGGGGATTCGCGGACGGACTCGGCTGGATCGCCCAGATCGGCATGTTCGTGCTGCTGGGCCTGCTGGTCACCCCGCACGAGCTGGTCCACGACTTCTGGCCGGCGGTGATCATCGGGCTGGTGCTGACGATGGTGGCCCGGCCGCTGGAGGTCTTCGTCTCCCTGCTGCCCTTCCGGCTGCCCTGGCAGGAGCAGGCGCTCATGTCCTGGGCGGGCCTGCGCGGAGCCGTGCCCATCATCCTGGCGACCATCCCGATGGTGTCCGGGATCGAGGGCAGCGAGCGGGTCTTCAACATCGTCTTCGTCCTGGTCGTCGTCTACACCCTGGTCCAGGGCCCGACGCTGCCCTGGCTGGCACGCAAGCTGAAGCTGGGCAACAGCGACGAGACCGCCTCCGACCTGGGGATCGAGTCGGCGCCGCTGGAGAAGCTGCGCGGGCATCTGCTGTCCTTCGCGATCCCGCCCGCCTCGCGGATGCACGGGGTCGAGGTGAGCGAGCTGCGGCTGCCGCCGGGGGCTTCCGTCACACTGGTCGTACGGGACGCGCGGAGCTTCGTACCGGCGCCGTCGACCGTGCTGCGGCGCGGGGACGAGCTGCTGGTGGTGGCCACGGACCCGGTACGGGACGCGGCCGAGGCGCGGCTGCGGGCGGTGGCCCGGGGCGGCAAGCTGGCGGGCTGGCTGGGGACCGGCGGGGGCGCGGCCGGGAAGGCCAGAGGCACTGGCAAGGGCACTGGCAAGGGCAGCGGCAAAGGCTCCGGCAAGGGCTCCGGGAAGAGTTAGAGCGGCGCTCTAATTCTGCATTTTCGACGACTTCTGTCCATATTCACCCCTGTTTGGGTGGCACCTGAATGCGAAGTTCCAGTTAATCGCAGGTGAAGACACGCCCTGTAGCCGGAATCACAGGGCGTATCGGTCGATCTACCTGTATGATTAAGGAACAACACATCGAACCAACTCTGTCTGACGCAGAGCTGGCGCGACCGCAAAGCGGCCGTGGCCCCCTCCCGCAGTGGGTGCCCAGGTATCACTCGGTTCTGCGCAAGAGGACAGCTCTCGGGTCTCCCACATGTACGGGTGCCACCGCTCACAAAGCGGGGCATCGTCCGCAGACGGGGAGTTCTACCAGGCAGCGGAAAGGCCAGGCCGTGACATCCGCGGTCACGACCGACAAGTCCGCCAAGTCCACCCGACCCGGCTACGGGCAGCTCCTGCGCACGCCCGGCGCCCTCGGCTTCGTTCTCCCGGGATTCGCCGCGCGACTCCCCTTCGGCATGCTGACGATCAGCATCCTGCTGCTCGTCCAGCACACCACCGGTTCCTACGGAAGCGCCGGCATCGTCGCCGCCTTCACCGGTATCTCCATGGCCGTGTTCGCCCCGGTCATGGGCAAGCTCATCGACCGGCACGGCCAGAGCGCCGTCCTGGTCCCGGTGGCCCTCGCACACGCCGCCGCCGTCAGCTCCCTGGTGGCGTTCGCGCTGCTGGGGGCGCCCGTCTGGGCGCTCGCACTGGCGGCCGTCCCCGCCGGTGCATCCGTCCCGCAGGTCGGACCCATGGTCCGGTCCCGCTGGGCGGCCAAGCTCGAGGGCTCCCCGCTGCTGCCCACGGCCGCCGCGTTCGAGTCCGTCACCGACGAGTTCACCTTCGTCGTCGGTCCGGTGCTCGCCACCGCGCTGTGCACCGGCATCAACCCGGCGGCCGGTCTGGTCACCGAGGCCGCGCTGACCCTGATCGGCGGCCTGCTCTTCGCCGCCCAGCGCGCCACGCAGCCGGGGCCCGTCGCCCGCCCGGCGCACGGTGAGAAGCGCGCCCCGGCCCTGTCGTTCCACGGCCTGCGCGTCCTGATCGTCGCCTTCATCGGCATCGGCGCCGTCTTCGGCGGCATGCAGGTCTCGCTCGCCGCCTTCTCCGAGGAGATCGGCAACCCGAGCGCCAACGGCCTGCTCTACGGCGTCTTCGCCGCGGGCAACATGATCGCCGGCATCGCCTGTGGCGCCATCGCCTGGAAGATCGGCCCGCGCCGCCGCCTGATCCTCGGCTACATCGGCCTCACCGCGGCCGCCTCGGTCCTGTGGGCCGCGAACTCGATGATCCTGCTGGGCGCGCTCGGCCTGATCGTCGGTCTGTGCATCGCCCCGGCGCTGATCACCGGCTACACCATGATCGAGAAGCTGATCCCGGCCGCCTCGCGGACCGAGGCCTTCACCTGGCTCACCGGATCGATCGCCTTCGGGCAGGCCGTCGCCGTGACCCTGGCCGGCCGCCTGACGGACGCGCACGGGTCCTCGTACGGGTTCCTCGTGCCGATGGTGGCCACCGTGCTCGCGCTGGCCATCCTGCTGGCGCTGCGTGCGAAGCTGGCCCCGAAGGCCCCGAGCCGGATCGTCAGCTCGTCCAAGCCGGCCGCTCCGGCCACCTCCGCGGCACCCGCCGCGGGTGTGAACGAGCGTGGTCTGGGTCACCGCGTGCCGGTGACGGTGGACTGATCCGCCGGAATACGTCACCATGGAGCGTCGTTAGCACTCATTGAGTCAGAGTGCCAGGAGGAAATTCGTGCCGACCTACCAGTACCAGTGCACCGAGTGCGGTGAGGGCCTTGAGGCCGTGCAGAAGTTCACCGATGACGCACTGACCGTGTGCCCGAGCTGCGACGGACGCCTGAAGAAGGTGTTCTCCGCGGTCGGCATCGTCTTCAAGGGTTCCGGTTTCTACCGGAACGACAGCCGTGGCGCTTCGTCGAGCAGCACCCCTGCCTCGAAGCCCTCGTCGACGCCCGCCGCCGCCCCGGCCGCGTCGTCGTCCTCGGCGTCGTCTTCGTCCTCGACCTCGACCTCCTCGTCGTCGTCGAGCACGTCGGCCGCCTGACGCGCTCCAAGGCTTCACCGGCTCCATCCGCTTCATCCGCAGGCCCTGCCGTCCCCACCGACGTCGGGGCCTTCGGCATGCCCGTTAGGGTGGCCGCATGGCGAATGCAGAGATCGGTGTCATCGGCGGATCGGGCTTCTACTCCTTCCTGGAGGACGTCTCCGAGATCCAGGTGGAGACGCCTTACGGCCCCCCCAGCGACTCCCTCTACCTCGGCGAGCTCGCCGGCCGGACCGTGGCCTTCCTGCCCCGGCACGGCCGCAGCCACACGGTGCCCCCGAACAAGATCAACTACCGGGCCAACCTGTGGGCACTGCGCTCCGTGGGCGTCCGCCAGGTCCTGGGCCCCTGCGCGGTGGGCGGCCTGCGCCCCGAGTACGGCCCGGGCACCCTGCTCGTCCCCGACCAGCTGGTCGACCGTACGAAGTCCCGCGCCCAGACCTTCTTCGACGGGGAGCCGCTCCCCGACGGCTCGGTCCCCAACGTCGTGCACACCACCTTCGCCGACCCGTACTGCCCGGTGGGCCGCTCGGTGGCACTGGCGGCGGCGCGCGGGCGGGAGTGGGAGCCCGTGGACGGCGGCACCATGGTCGTCATCGAGGGGCCCCGCTTCTCGACCCGCGCCGAATCGCAGTGGCACGCCGCGGCCGGCTGGTCGGTGGTCGGCATGACGGGCCACCCCGAGGCGATCCTCGCGCGCGAGCTGGGGCTCTGCTACACCTCGATGGCGCTGGTCACGGACCTGGACGCGGGTGCGGAGACGGGCGAGGGGGTCTCCCACACCGAGGTCCTCAAGGTCTTCGGCGAGAACGTCGGGCGGCTGCGCGAGGTCCTCTTCGACGCGGTGGCCGCCCTGCCCCCGACGGAATCCCGCGCCTGCCTGTGCACCCACGCCCACGACGGCTGGGACCTGGGCATCGAGCTGCCGTAGCGACGGGACGCCTGAAGCTCTTCGAGATCCCCAACTCCGTGGCCGGCGCCGTCCGCGCCGCGGGCGGCCTGGGCGCGTCCGTGGTCACCGTCCACTCCATGGGCGGTACGGGCATCATGGCGGCCGCCGTGGAGGCCGCGCGGGAGTTCCCCGGGCTCCGGGTGCTCGCGCTGACGGTGGTCACGAGCATGACCGGGAGCGACCTCGCCGACATCGGGATCGGCACGGGCACCGACGAGCAGGTGCTGCGGCTGGCCCGGCTGGCGGCGGAGGCCGGCTGCGACGGCGTCGTCGGATCGCCCCGGGAGGCCGGGGCGCTGCGGGAGCTGCTGGGGCCGGAGCGGCTGATCGTCACGCCGGGGGTGACGCTGCCGCGAGCACCGGGGGCGGGCGCGGAGACGGTCGGGGAGTCCGATGGATCCCTGTAGCTCCTGCGGGTGACGGGGATATCCACAAGCTGGGGACGGTCCACAGGTCCGAGCGGGATCCGGCGCGGCAGCGGATCGTGTGGGGTGTCCGGGCGCTGGGCCCGGGCTTCGGATCCCTCCCCGTCTGGTGGTGGCCTTCATGACCGCGAACTCCCGCGTCCCGTCCCTCTCCTCCCTGTCCCCCCTCTCCTCTCCCTCCGCCCACTCCTCGCCCCACGTCCATACCCCGGTACACCCCGCCCCCGTCCCCCGGCACCCCTCGTCCGCCACGTGTCCCCCCGCGCGCTCCGTTCCCCTCTTCGCCCCGCTCCGCGTGGGGCGGGCCGGGGACCGGCTGCGCAGGGCGGTGCGGCGCCGGCGGCGCGGGGCCGCGGCCGGGCTGGCCGTCGTGGCGGCCGTGCTCGTGGTGGGCGGCACCGAGGCACGGGCCTCGCGGGGCTCGTCACCGCCCGCGGCGCAGCCCCCTCCGGCGGCGGTGCGGCTGGTGTCGGCCCCGGTGCGCATCGCGGACGCGGCGACGGTGCGGCTGCTGCGGCCCGGGGACCGGGTGGACGTGGTCGCCGCGGAGCGCGGCGGGCCGCCCCGGGTGGTGGCGGCGGGGGCGCGGGTCGCCGAAGTGCCCGCCGCGGAAGAGGGTGTTGGGGACGTCGGGGCGCTGGTGGTGCTGTCGGTCCCCCGGGACACCGCGCGGGCGCTGGTGGGGGCGGGGAGCGTATCCCGGCTGGCGGTGACGTTGTGTTGAATCGTACGAACGTGCGGCCAAGTCACCGTGAGGTGAGGGTTGATTGGACAGGCCTCACCCAAACTGCCGTAACTTTCGGAACCGTTGGCTCCGTGTTCGGCAGATGCGAAGAAAGGCTCAGTAGTGAGCGAGAAGAAGAAGGCGAGCCTCCTGGCAGGCTTCAAGGCCTTCCTGATGCGCGGCAATGTGGTCGACCTGGCGGTCGCCGTGGTCATCGGTGCCGCGTTCACGAACATCGTGAACTCCGTCGTGAAGGGCCTGATCAGCCCGGTGATCGGCCTCATCGGTACGCAGAGCCTGGATGCCTACAAGAGCTGCATCAAGGATCCCTGCGGGATCGGCCCGGACGGCAAGCCAACGGGCGTGGAGCTCCTCTGGGGCTCGGTGCTCAACGCGGCGCTCACCTTCCTGATCACCGCTGCGGTCGTCTACTTCCTGATGGTCCTGCCCATGGCGAAGTACCTCGCCAAGGTGGAGCAGCGCCGCAAGGCGAAGGAAGGCGTCCAGGAGACCATGGAGATCACCGAGCTGGCGGTCCTCAAGGAGATCCGCGACGAGCTGATCGCCCAGCGCGGCGCGGGTGGCGGGAACGTCCACTCCGACGCTCCGAGCCCCCGGCTGTAGAGGGGTCCCGCGGTCAGACGTGGTGCGGAGGCTTCTCGTCGAGGAAGCGGGCCAGGTCGGCCGCGCTTCCTCCGGCGGGCGGCCGCTCTCCCCAGCCCCGGTCGGTGTCGTCCGAGGACTGCTGGTCCAGCGGGTCACCGAAGTCCAGCCGCGGCTTCGGCCGGGCCTTGGGCCGGGATTCGGCCTCGTGTGCCGGCGGGGACTTCGGGGCGTGGGGGTCGGTGGCGGGGGCGTCGCTCATGCCTCCAGGGTACGGCCGCTCCCGCCACCGGCCCCGCTCAGCTGGGGGCCTCGGCGCCCTTGCGGGCGTAGAACCAGTAACAGACCACCAGGCACGTGGCATAGAAGCCGATGAAGATCCACAGTGCGTTGGTGATGGCCATGGCCGCGAACATCGCGGGGATGAAGAAGAACCCGTAGGCCGCGATGGCCGAGGAGAAGCCGGTGACGGCGCCCGACTCCATCTCCGACTGCTTGAGCGCCGCTGCCTGCGCCTCGGGGCCCTTGCCCTCGGCCTCCTTCATGTGCTGGTCCCGGAAGATCACCGGGATCTGCCGGAAGGTGGAGCCGTTGCCCAGGCCGGAGAAGGCGAAGGCCACCAGGAAGCCGATGTAGAAGGGCCAGAAGTTGCCCTCCTGGCCGCCGGACGGCAGCGCGAAGATCACGACGACGAGGGCCGCGGCCATGCCGATGAAGGACAGGATGGTGACCCTGGCTCCGCCGATCTTGTCCGAGAGCCAGCCGCCGCCCCAGCGCGTGAGGGCCCCGATGAACGGGCCGATCCAGGCGTAGGTGGTGGCCTGGTAGCCCTGCCCCTCGAAGTTGTTCTTGATCAGCAGCGGCAGGGCGGCCGCGAAACCGATGAAGGAGCCGAAGGTTCCGACGTAGAGCCAGGTCATCAGCCAGTTGTGCTTGCGCTTGAAGATGATCTTCTGCTGGCTGAAGGGGGCCGCGGCCACCTTGAGGTCGTTCATCAGGAACCAGGCGGCCAGCGCCATGATGACCAGCAGCGGCACCCAGAGGAAGGCGCCGTTCTGCAGCCACACGTCGGTGTTCTTCTTCGCGTCGCGCTGGGGTCCGCCCGCCGGGGCGCCGAGGACGGCCGCGGTGACCACCAGCGGGGCGACCAGCTGGACCACGCTCACGCCGAGGTTGCCGAGGCCGCCGTTGAGGCCGTTGGCACTGCCCTTCTCCCGCTTGGGGAAGAAGAAGCCGATGTTCGCCATCGAGGAGGCGAAGTTCGCGCCGCCGATGCCGCAGACGGCCGCGATCAGCGCCAGCTCCCAGTACGGCGTACCGGTGTCCTGGAGGGCGAAGCCCAGCCACAGCATCGGCCCGACCAGGATGATCGTGCTGAAGGCGGTGAACTTCCGCTCTCCGAAGATCGGCCCGATGAAGGTGTAGAGGATCCGGAAGGTGCCGCCGGTGATACCGGGGATGGCGGTCAGCCAGAACAGCTGCGACTTGGAGAAACCGAACCCGACGTCGTTCAGCCTGACCACGGTCACCGACCAGACCTGCCAGACCACGAAGCCGAGCATCAGGGCCGGGATCGAGACCCACAGGTTGCGCTGGGCGACCCGGTGGCCCTTGGAATTCCAGAACTCCTCGTCCTCGGGCCGCCAGTCGGCGATGGTGGCCCCGGGCTTGTAGCTCTCCGCACGGTGGCTGCGGGGTGCCGACGAAGTCGGCGTGGGCATCGACATGGTCATCGGTCCTTCGGGTCGAGGAGCCACAGTCCGATCACGACGAGGAAGGACAGGATCAGGAACCCCGCTCCCCACCAGGCCGTACCGGTGTTTCCCTTCATCCACTCGTTGACGGTCACGGTGAGCGCCCAGAGCTGGCCGATCACGACCGTGAGGGCCAGGGTGAGGCGCGCGTTGAGGCGGGAGGAGCGCTCGGGCTCCTGCTCGGTGCCGGCTCCCGGGCCCGGGCCCGTGTGCCGGATCCGGGGGTCCCCGTACCCGCTGGTGGAGCGGATCTGCGGGTACCTCTCGCGCACCGGCCGGTTGAGCCGTGGCTGGGCGCTGCCCGGGTGGTACTCCGGGCGGGGTGGCAGCGGTGTCTCGCTCATGTGGGCCTCCTCTCGGTGGTGCCGGCCCGGGCCCCGCCGGGGCAGCCCAGGCGGGCGGACTCCTGCGGATGGGAGTCGCCGAACTGCCGGCAGAGCGCGTCCTTGACCGGCTCCCCCGACCGGGCGGTCGCCACGGCCCAGACGCTGCCGTCGGCCTGCTCGGTCAGGTAGATCCGTGGCAGTGGGCGCGGCGGCGGACCGGCCGTCACCTCGCCGGTACGGGCGTCGAAGACACCTTCGTGGCAGGGGCAGTACAGCTCTCCGTCGGGGCCCCGGTCCTCGCGCCACAGCACCCCGCAGGCCAGGTGGGTACAGACGGCGGAGTAGCCCACGAGGGAGCCGTCCCCGAGGCGCACGGCCAGCGCCCGGTCGTCCTCGCCGGGGAACCGGAAGGCCACGGACTGACCGGGGGGCAGCAGGTCGGCGACCTTCTTCGGGTCGGGCAGGCCCTCGTTGTCCCCGTGCCGGTGCAAGATGCCCGCGGCGACGCCGACACCGCCGATGGCCAGGCCTCCGGAGACGGTGGCGACGATCCGCAGGTAGTCACGGCGGGTGGTGAGGGAGTCGGCGCTGATCCGGTCGCGCAGCTGCTCGATCGCGGCGTCGGCGGCCGCGCCGCCGTCCGTGGGGCCGTCGCCCCGGTGCCCTGGGTGTGGAGGGGGCTGTTCGGTGACGCTCATCGGACGTCCCTTCCGTTGATCTCGACGACGGGCAGGCCGCCGGGGACGGGCCACTGGACCTTGTCGGCGGGGACGACCATGGCCACGCCCGTCTGGACGACGACGTCGCCGAAGACGAAGGAGTCGGCCACCTGGACCCCGGGGCGCTCCGCCTGGAGCTCCTCGAGGGTTCCGTAGAAGAGGGCCCCGGTCGGGCAGACGGTCGCGCACATCGGGGCGAGGCCGTAGGCGGTGCGGTCGTAGCAGAGGTTGCACTTCATCTGCAGCTTCGCCTGGAGGTCGATCTTCGGGATGCCGAAGGGGCAGGCGTTGACGCAGTTGGAGCAGCCGATGCAGCGGGTGGTGTCGGCCTGCTGGACCACCCCGTCGGCGGTCACCAGGATCGCGTCGGCGGGACAGACCTCGGCGCAGGGCGCGACCGGGTCCTCGCAGTGCATGCAGACGCTGGGGAGGGAGGCGACGGACATGCCGGGTTCGGTGTAGTCCAGGTGGATCATCGACTTCCCGCGGTGCGAATCGCACTCGCGGCAGGCCGAGACGCACGCCTGGCAGCCGATGCAGCGACCCGGGTCGATGAAGATCGTGCGGCCCATCATGGCGGGTCAGCTCCTCTCCGCCGTGCCACGGCCCTGCGGGGCCGTGGGGGGCAGGGGGTCGGTGCGGGAGACCTGGGTCTCCGGATAGGCCTCACGACCCGGCGGCATGGGCGGGGCGGGCACCTCGTCGACCCGCTCGGCGGCCTCGATCCGGGCGGCGCAGACCTTGTACTCGGGGATCTTCGAGCGGGGGTCGAGGGCGTCGATGGTCAGGGCGTTCGCGGACGTCGGGACCGGCCAGTGGTACGGGATGAAGACGGTGTCGGGGCGGATCGCCTCGGTGACCAGGGCCGGGAACACCTCGCTGCCGCGCCGGGTGACCACGCGTACCGGGTCGCCGTTGCGGAAGCCGTGCGAGGGGTGGACCTCCACCCAGGGGCGGGGGGTCTGCTCGACGAGGGCGCCGAGCCTGCGGGTCTGGTTGCCGGAGAGGAAGTGCGCGACGGTGCGGCCGGTGGTGAGGGAGAGGGGGTACTCCTCGGTGTAGGCGTCCATGGGTGGATGCCATTCCACGACCTGCATGTGGATCTTGCCGTCGGGGTGGTAGGTCCTGCCGTCCTCGAACAGCCGGGGGGTGCCCGGGTGCTCGGTGGAGGGGCAGGGCCAGGCGATCCCGCCGGTCTCGTCGAGACGGTCGTAGGTGATGCCGTAGTAGTCGTTGACCGTGCCGGCGGAGGCGACGCGCAGCTCCTCGAACACCTCGCGGGAGCCGGGGAACTCGAAGTGCTTCCCGGCGCCGAGCCGCCTGGCGAGCTCGCAGATCACCCAGGTGTCGGTGCGCACCCCCGCGGGGGGCTCCTGGGCCTTGTTGTGCTTGACCACGCGGGCCTCGGCGTTGGCCATCACGCCCTCGTCCTCGGCCCAGGTGGTGACGGGGAAGACCACGTGGGCGTTGGCCGCGGTCTCGGAGAGGAAGAAGTCGAACTGGGCGTGGAACTGGGCGGTGTCGTAGCCGTCCTTGACCACCGCGTAGTTGGGGAGGGAGACGAAGGGGTTGTTGCAGATGCCGATGAGGCCGCGGATCTCCTTGCGCTGCATCTGCCAGACCATCTCCATCATGGAGGTGCCGGCGGTGGGGAGTTCGGACTCCTCGATGCCCCAGATCTGGCAGATCTGCCTGCGGTGCTCCGGGTTGGTGATGGAGCGGCCGCCGGGGAGCATGTCGGACTTCTGGCCGTGCTCGCGGCCGCCCTGTCCGTTGCCCTGCCCGGTGATGGTGCCGTAGCCGGCGCCGGGCTTGCCGATGTGGCCGGTGGCCACGCACAGGTTGATGACGGACAGGCAGTTCTCGACGCCCTGGGAGTGGTGCTCGATGCCGCGGGCGTGCCAGGCCATGGCCTTGTCCGCGCCGGCGAAGACGCGTGCCACCTGGACGATCTGCGAGGCGGGCACCCCGCAGATCTCCGCGGAACGCGACGGCGGGTACTCGGCGACGGTCCTCTTGACCTCTTCCCAGCCGGTGGTGTGCGCCGCGATGTAGGCCTCGTCGGTGAGGCCCTCGGCGATGACCACGTTGAGTACGGCGTTGAAGAAGGCCGAGTCGGTGCCGGGCTTGAGCGCGACGTGGATGTCGGCGGTGCGGGCGATGGCCGTCTCGCGCGGGTCGACCACGATGAGTGAGGCGCCGCGGTCCCGGGCGCCCCACAGGTACTGGGTCATCACGGGGAAGCACTCCCCCACGTTCGACCCGGCGATGAGCAGGCAGTCGGTGAGGAGGATGTCGGAGAAGGGGTTGCCGGCCCGGTCGATGCCGAAGGCGAGCTTGTTGGCTCCGGCGGCGCTGACCATGCACAGGCGGCCGTTGTAGTCGACGTGCTTGGACTTCAGCGCGACCCGGGCGAACTTGCCGACCAGGTAGGTCTTCTCGGAGAACAGGCTGGCTCCGCCGAGCAGCCCGAAGGCGTCGTTGCCGTGGGCCTCCTGGATGCGCCGGATCTCGGAGACGGTGAAGTCCAGGGCCTCGTCCCAGGAGCACTCCTTGAACTCCTCGTCCCGGGAGCGCCGCATCAGCGGGGCGGTCAGCCGGTCGGGGTGGTTGACCTGCTGGTAGGCGTTGATGCCCTTGGGGCACAGCCGCATCCGGTTGATGTCGTGGTTGCGGGGTTCCACGCCGAAGACCTTGCCGCCCTTGTCCACGCGCAGGTACATCCCGCACTGCACCCCGCAGAAGCAGCAGTGGGTGGGGACCAGCGTTTCGCCGTTCTGGTCGGCGTGCCACTGGTCGGCGGGGATGCCGCCGGCGTCGCGGAAGTTGCGGGTGCCGGGCGGGGCGATGGACGGGTCGATGGAGACGGGCACGGGCGCGGGCCGGGCCGCGGCCCTGCCCGGGTCGGTCGCGGTCACTTGAACCCCTTCTTGACGTGGGTCAGGTAGGCGTTGCCGCGCAGGACCCGCTTGCAGCGCGGGCAGTACTCGGCCCAGGCGTCGAAGTCGAGCTTCAGGTCCTTCATCGTGCCGCGCAGGTTCTCCACGTAGGGCGCGGTGTCGATGGGCTCCTCGCAGCGCTTGCAGAGGAAGACCTGCTCGTCCTGGCGGGCCGTGTACTTGAAGAGCTGCATGCCGACGGCGGCCGGGCGCTGGACGATGTGGAAGAACTTCCCGAACGGGATGTAGATGAGGGTGAACACCACCGACACCATGTGCAGGATCGCGAGGAACTCGTATCCGCCGCCGTGCAGGAAGATCGAGGAGAAGGTCAGCAGCAGACCCGTCACGGAGATGACGATCAGGCAGATCAGCGGGAGCAGGTCGTAGGCGAAACGCTGGCCGGTCATGGCGCCGCGGTCCTTCATCCGCCGGTACAGGAAGTACGAGGCGCCGGGGATGACGAGGACGGCGGCGATGTCCAGGCCGTGGAACATCAGCCAGCCCAGGACGCTGAGCGCGTCGAAGCCGAGGACCTTGATGCCCCAGATCCGCATGTCGTAGCCGGGGCCCGCACCGCTCTCCGAGGTGAAGGTGAACCAGCCCCAGGTCAGCGGGAAGGTGATGGCCGCGGCGAGGAGACAGCCCCAGAACATCAGCTGGTGGGCGATCCAGCGGGGGCGCGAGCGGGCACCGAGGAACTTCTGGAAGCCGAGGTAGGTGGCGATCATCTTCGGCAGGGCGGTGGGCGCCTTGCGGAAGTTCTCCACCGACCAGAAGCTGCCGATGCCCTTCTTGAAGAGGCGCCGTGCGCCGGGGGCCGAGACCCACACGGTGTACCGGTAGGCCACGCCGAAGGCCAGGAAGACGGTGGCGACGGCGTACGGCAGCAGGGCCGAGTCGAAGTCCCGCAGCAGCCGGCTGCCGAGCACGATCGCGAGGATGAGCAGGAGCGAGACGACGGTGCCGGCCAGGGTGGCCCGTGCGGTGACGGACCGCCCGGCCGGCGGCGGGGTCTCGGGCGCCGGTGGGGGCGGCGCGGCGTCGATGACATCTGAGGGCTCGGACACAGCACCACGCTAGGTGGTATGTACCGATTGAGACTGTTATATGGAGCTTATGGGTGCGCCGTTCGAGTGAGCCTCGGGTGAGCCCGTGGGAGAGCCCGCGTGAGGGTCCCCGCCGCTCAGACCGCGTTCAGCCCCTGCGCGGCGAAGATCGCCTTCGCCTCGGCGACCTGTGCGGCGGTCGGCGACGGCGTGTCGTGCAGGGTGAACTTCATGTCGAGCGCCTCCCACTTGCTCTCGCCGAGCTTGTGGAAGGGCAGTACGTCGACCCGCGAGACGTTGTCGAGGGCGCCCGCGAAGGCGGCGACGCCCTCGATGTTCTCCCGGGCGTCGGTCAGTCCCGGCACCAGCACGAACCGCAGGTGCACCTCCTTGCCGAGGTCGGCGAGGCGGCGGGCGAAGTCCAGGGTCGGCTCCAGCGGGCGGCCGGTCACCTTCTTGTACGTCTCGCGGTCCCAGGACTTGATGTCCAGGAGCACCAGGTCCACGTCGCGCAGCAGCGCATCGGTGGCGCGGGCCCCGAGGAAGCCGGAGGTGTCCAGGGCGGTGTGCAGCCCGAGGTCGTTCTTCATCCGGTGCAGCAGTTCGCCGGCGAAGACGGGCTGGAGCAGCGGTTCGCCGCCGGAGATGGTGGCGCCGCCCCCGGAGGCGGAGATGAACTTGGTGTACTTGCGGGCCTCGGCGATGACGTCGTCGGCCGAGGTGCGCTTGCCCTTGCGCATCCGCATGGTGTCGGGGTTGTGGCAGTACAGGCAGGTCAGCGGGCAGCCGGACAGGAAGGTCACGAACCGGGTCCCGGGGCCGTCGACCCCGGTGGACAGGTCCCAGGAGTGCACCGTGCCCTCGCTCGGCCGCTGCGTCGCGGCGGCGGCGGGCGTCTGGCCGGCGCTCACGCTGATCGCGTTGGCGTGGCCGACGGGGAGGCTCGTACCGAAGAGGACGGTCATGGCAGGTGCTCCAGCTTCCAGATTCCGTGGGCTGATCTGGTGACGCGCGGTCCCGGGGCCGGGTGAGGGCCGGCCCCGGGCCGCGCGTGCTCGTGGGCTCTCGTAGGGGTCAGAGAGAGCCGTGGAAGGTGCGGTTCAGCACGTCGAGCTGCTGAGCGCGCGTGAGGCGGACGAAGTTCACCGCGTATCCGCTGACGCGGATGGTGAGCTGCGGGTAGTTCTCCGGGTGCTCCATGGCGTCCATGAGCGTGTCGCGGTTGAGCACGTTCACGTTCATGTGGAAGCCGTCGACCGCCATGTAGCCGTCGAGGACGCCCGCCAGGTTCTTGATCCGCTCCTCGGGGGTGCGGCCCAGGCCGTCGGGGGTGACGGTGTTGGTCAGCGAGATGCCGTCCTCGGCGTCCTCGTACGGGAGCTTCGCGACCGACAGCGCCGAGGTGACGTAGCCGTGGGTGTCGCGGCCGTTCATCGGGTTGGCACCCGGGGAGAAGGGCTCGCCGGCGCGGCGTCCGTCCGGCGTGTTGCCGGTCTTCTTGCCGTAGACCACGTTCGAGGTGATGGTCAGCACCGACTGGGTGTGCTCGGCCTCGCGGTACGTGGGGTGCTTGCGGATCTTCTTCATGAACTCCTCGACCAGCCAGACGGCGATCGAGTCGACGCGGTCGTCGTTGTTGCCGTACGCCGGGTAGTCGCCCTCGATGGTGTAGTCGGTGGCGAGGCCGGTCTCGTCGCGCACGGCGGTGACCTTGGCGTACTTGATGGCGGCCAGCGAGTCGGCGGCGACCGAGAGGCCGGCGATGCCGCAGGCCATGGTGCGGCGCACGTCGCGGTCGTGGAGCGCCATCTCGATGCGCTCGTAGGCGTACTTGTCGTGCATGTAGTGGATGACGTTCAGGGCGTGGACGTAGGTGTCGGCGAGCCATTCCATCTGCTCGTCGAACTTGGCCATGACCTGGTCGTAGTCCAGCACCTCGGAGGTGAGGGCGCCGGTGGACGGGCCGACCTGGGCTCCGGACTTCTCGTCGCGGCCGCCGTTGATCGCGTAGAGCAGCGTCTTGGCGAGGTTCACGCGGGCGCCGAAGAACTGCATCTGCTTGCCGACCGGCATGGCCGAGACGCAGCAGGCGATGGCGGTGTCGTCGCCGAAGCGCGGGCGCATCAGCTCGTCGGACTCGTACTGCACCGAGGAGGTGTCGATCGAGACCCGGGCGCAGAACTCCTTGAAGCCCTGCGGCAGCTGGGGCGACCAGAAGACGGTCATGTTCGGCTCGGGGGCCGGGCCGAGGTTGTAGAGGGTGTGGAGGTAGCGGAACGAGGTCTTGGTGACCAGCGGACGGCCGTCCTCGCCCATGCCGGCGATCGACTCGGTGACCCAGGTGGGGTCGCCGGAGAAGAGCTCGTCGTACTCCGGGGTGCGCAGGAAGCGGACGATGCGGAGCTTGATGATGAAGTCGTCGACCAGCTCCTGGGCCTGCTCCTCGGTGAGGATGCCGGCCTCGATGTCGCGCTGGAGGTAGACGTCGATGAAGGTGGAGGTGCGGCCGAGCGACATGGCCGCGCCGTTCTGCTCCTTCACGGCGGCCAGGTACGCGAAGTACAGCCACTGGATGGCCTCGCGGCCGGTGGTGGCCGGGCCGGAGATGTCGTACCCGTAGGAGGCGGCCATCGCCTTGAGCTCGGCGAGGGCGCGGATCTGCTCGGAGAGCTCCTCGCGCAGGCGGATCGTCTCCTCCAGCGAGCGGTTGCCCGCGGGGAGGGAGTTGATCTCCTCCTTCTCCTCCTTCTTCACGGCGATGAGGCGGTCGACGCCGTAGAGCGACACGCGGCGGTAGTCGCCGATGATGCGGCCGCGGCCGTACGCGTCCGGCAGGCCGGTCACGATGC
Organism: Streptomyces sp. NPDC099050; assembly: GCF_044759865.1. Classification (NCBI taxonomy): domain Bacteria; kingdom Bacillati; phylum Actinomycetota; class Actinomycetes; order Kitasatosporales; family Streptomycetaceae; genus Streptomyces; species Streptomyces sp. NPDC099050. The sequence goes on from NZ_JBIWAE010000030.1 coordinate 25,927, forward strand.
CGGCCTTGCGGGCGGCGCGGATGTCGGGGGTGTACGCGTCGAAGACGCCGGCGTTGTGGGTCTTGCGGTACTCCGTGAAGACCTTCTCCAGGTCGTCGGAGACCGGGTAGCCGTAGGTCTCCAGCGCACCGGCGACCATGCGCCAGCCGCCGTAGGGCATGATCGCGCGCTTGAGCGGGGCGTCCGTCTGGAGGCCGACGATCAGGTCCTTGTCGCGGTCGATGTAACCGGGGGCGTGTGCGGTGATCGACGACGGGATGTCGTACGCGACGTCGTAGACGCCCTTCTCGCGCTCCTCCGGGAACTTGTCCGTGATCGCCTTCCACACGGCGGTGGTGCGCTCGGTGGGGCCGGCGAGGAAGGTGTCGTCACCCTCGTACGGCGTGTAGTTCTGCTGGATGAAGTCGCGGACGTCGATGGCGTCGCGCCACAGACCGCCCTTGAAGCCGTTCCAGGCTTCGCCGTTCTTCGTGGTTTCCGCAGGGGTGGCAGTCATCGCCCGCACCTTCCGAGTCGCCTCATTGCTTGTATCCATTGCACGCCTTTTGATCGATCATTTGGCGCCGCGTTGGTCCCGAGCTGGGGCCCGAAAGCCCCCTGATCCCCAGCCCCAAGGGTGTCCCATCCCGGCTGACCTGGCACTTTGAGCAGGTCAAAGGTCCATCGTGCGCTTGTGAAAACTTTCACAAGATTCTCGGAAAAGCCTGGCGGAACAGGCGGATGGGAGCCGGACCGGTCAGACAATCTGAACCAGAGCGAAGCCTGTGGATACCGCGACGCACGTGGTGATCAGGCCGGGCAGCATGAAGGAGTGGTTGACGACGAAGCGGCCGACGCGGGTGGTGCCGGTCCTGTCGAAGTTGATCGCCGCGATGAAGGTGCCGTAGGTGGGGAGGAGGAAATAGCCGTTCACGGCCGGCCACATCGCGATGAGGAGGGGGGCCGGGATACCGAGGGCGAGCCCGAGGGGCATCAGCGCCTTGGTGGTCGTGGCCTGGCTGAACAGCAGCGCGGACAGGAGGAGCAGCATGATCGCGAAGAACCAGGGGTGGTCCTGTGCGACCCCGCCGAGCGCACCGGTGATCCGGGTCTCGTTGGCGCCGATGAAGGACAGTCCCAGCCACGACAGCCCGAAGACACCGATGACGGCGACGAGGCCGGACTTGGCCACGTCCGTGCCGGCTATCCGCTTGGCGTCGACCTTGCACAGCAGCAGGATCAGCGCGGCCACGGCCATCATCAGGATCTCGATGGTGGCGGGCATCGAGAGCGGCCCCTCGGCCGTCTCGGGGCGCAGCGCCGGGAAGAGTCCGCTGAGGACGACGCCGACGGTCGCGCCGAGGAAGAGGTACGCGGACCAGCGCGCCCGCGGCCGCAGCGGCGGGGCGGCTTCGGCCGGGGCCGGAGCCTCGATCTCACCTGCCGCCAGCCGGCGCAGGTACTCGGCGTCCTGCCCGAGCTCCTTGCCGATCCGGGACTGCACGGTGGCCGCGACGAGCACGCCGAGCAGCGTGGACGGCACGGCGACGGCCATGATCCGCGGCAGGTTCCAGCCGTCCCCGTCGAACATCACGATCATGGCGGCCATGGCCGCGGAGACGGGCGAGGCGGTGATACCGAAGGTGGCCGCGATGGAGGCGACCGCGATGGGCCGCTCGGGCCGGACGCCGCCTTCCCGGGCCACGTCGTGGATCACGGGGAGCAGTGGGTAGAAGACGTGGGCGGTGCCGGCGCCCAGGGTGAAGGCCCAGGAGACGAGGGGAGCCACGTAGACCACCCGGCTGGGCTTGCGCCGGATCGCCTTCTCGGCCAGTCCGACGAGGTAGTCGATACCGCCGGCCGCCTCCATCGCGGCGGCCGCCATGATCACCGCGAGGATGATCAGCATGACGTCGACGATCCCGGAGGTGTCGGCGGGGGTGACCCCGAAGAACGTCGCGAGCACGAAGACCCCGACGGCTCCCCAGAGCCCCATGGCCACCCCGCCCTTGCGGGACCCGAGAGCGATGGCCGCCACCATGACACCGAGTTGCAGGAACATGCCGAGCACGGGCGTGGCCTTTCAGTCTGTGGGGGCCCCGGCCGAATCCAGCTCCTCCGGCGCTTGAGGAACGGGGCCGGGGGCCGGGGGCCGGGGGCCGGGCCCCGAGAAGCCCGGGCGGGGTCGGGTTCCGCTGGAGCGGAGGCGCGCTGACCACGCCCGGGCCGGCCCGGCCAGGGCTACTGACTAGCTGGGGGCCTCCGCGCCCTTGCGGGCGTAGAACCACCAGGCCACGACGACGCAGCTGGCGTAGAAGCCGACGAAGCCCCACATCGCGCTGGTCACGGCGAAGTTGGCGAACATCGCCGGGATGAAGAAGAAGCCGTAGGCGGCGATGGCCGCGGTGAAACCCGTCACCGCGCCCGACTCGATCTCGGCCTGCTTCAGGGCCTTCGCGTACTGGGGGGTGCCCTCGGTCAGGCCCGCGAGGTGCTGGCCGCGGAAGATGACCGGGATCTGGCGGAAGGTCGAGCCGTTGCCGATGCCCGAGAAGAAGAACGCCGACAGGAAGCAGAGGAAGAAGCCCTGGAAAGAGCCCTGGTCGGAACCGGCCGGGAGGAAGGTGATGACACCGATGATCGAGGCAGCCATGCCCACGAAGGACAGGATCGTCACCCGCGCGCCGCCGAACTTGTCGGCGATCCAGCCGCCGGCCCAACGGGCCAGAGCGCCGAGCGCCGGGCCCATCCAGGCGTAGGTGGCCACGGAGTACGCCGGGAAGGTCGTCTTGATCAGGAGGGGGAGGGCCGCCGCGAAGCCGATGAAGGAGCCGAAGGTGCCGACGTAGAGCCAGGTCATCAGCCAGTTGTGCTTGCGCTTGAAGATGATCTTCTGCTGGCTGAAGGGGGTGGAGGCCACCTTCAGGTCGTTCTGGCCGAACCAGGCGACGGCCGCGAGGACGATCAGGACCGGCACCCAGACGAACGCGGCGTTCTGGAGGTAGATCTCCGAGCCGTCGGCCTTCTTCTGGCCCGAGCCGATCGCCAGCACCGAGGTGGTGATCAGGATCGGGGTGAGCAGCTGGACCACGGAGACGCCCAGGTTGCCCAGGCCGCCGTTGATTCCGGTCGCGTTGCCCTTCTCCTGCTTCGGGTAGAAGAAGCCGATGTTGGCCAGCGAGGAGGAGAAGTTGGCGCCGCCGATGCCGCAGAGCGCGGCGATGGCGACCAGCGTGGTGTACGAGGTGGTGGGGTCCTGCACCGCGAAGCCCAGCCACAGCAGCGGCACGATCAGGATGACCGTGGAGAGCGCGGTGAAGCGGCGCTGGCCGATCATCGGGCCGATGAAGGTGTACAGGATGCGGGCGGTGCCGCCCGTGATGCCGGGGACGGCCGTCAGCCAGAACAGCTGGGACTGCGAGAAGCCGAAGCCGACGTCCTTGAGGTTGGTCGCCGTGATGCTCCAGACCTGCCAGACCACGAAGGCCACGAGCAGGGCGGGCACCGCGATCCACAGGTTGCGGGTGGCGACCTTCTTGCCGGTGGTCTGCCAGAAGGACGGGTCCTCCGGCGTCCACTCGGTGATGGTGCGACCGGGGCGGTACTGGGCCGGATCCGGCGCCTGCACCCGGGCGGTCGCCGCGCGCGCTTCCTGCTTGGCGGAACTCATGGCATGTCCTGAAAGTTCGAAGGGGTCTGAAGGTTCGAAGGGGCCTGAAAGTTCGAAGGGGTTGAGAAAAATGAAGCTGAAAGCCCTGACCTTCTTAGGGTCCGCCTACAGGGGCGCCCTGCATCAGGGGAGAACGTCGTGTGGGCGACAGGACAAGGTCCCATCGCCCACAGTGCGTTGGTACGGCCGCCGCAGAGCCTTAGGGCTTGAGCTCCACCAGCGGCAGGGACACCTCGGGGTCGTCCAGGCAGATGCCGGTCCGCAGGTCGAAGACCTGCTTGTGCATCGGCGAGGCCACGACGGGCACCCCGTCGCGCGAGCCCATGATGCCGTTGGCGATCACGTCGGCGCCCGAGAAGGGGTCCCGGTTGCCGACCGCGTAGACCTCGCCCGCACGGTCCTTGAAGACGGCGGCCTCCGTGCCGTCCGGCAGCACCGCCGTGCGGCCGCGGCCCGGTTCCAGGGACTGCGCCGCCGCCTGCGCGGCCGCTCCGAAGTCCACGGTCCCGAAGCGCTCCAGCGCCGCCGGGTCCTCCAGGACCGCCGACCACTCGTCCTCGTACGCCGACACGTGGCGCTCCATCTGCGCCTCCAGCTCCGCGCAGAGGCCGAGCGAGTCCTCGATCAGGACGGCCTTCAGGTGGTCCAGGCCCGCGCCACTGCCGCCGAGCCGCTCCAGCCAGGCGGACGTCCGCTCCAGGCGCTCGCCGGTGCGGATGTAGTACATGAGGAACCGGTCGATCAGCGCGAAGAGTCCGGCGGTGTTCAGGTCCGAGGCCAGCAGGTCGGCGTGGCGCGGGGTCGCGCCGCCGTTGCCGCTGACGTAGAAGTTCCAGCCGTTGGCGGTGGCGATGACGCCGATGTCCTTGCCCCGCGCCTCCGCGCACTCGCGCAGGCAGCCCGAGACGCCGCCCTTGAACTTGTGCGGGGTGCGCAGACCCCGGTAGCGCAGCTCCAGGTCGATCGCGAGCTGGATGGAGTCGCCCTGCCCGAAGCGGCAGAAGCGGGCTCCCACGCAGGACTTCACCGCGCGCAGGGACTTCCCGTACGCCTGTCCGGACTCGAATCCGGCGCCGCCCAGGCGCCGCCAGATGTCGGGCAGCTGCTCCTTGCGGACACCGAAGAGGCCGATGCGCTGAGCTCCGGTGATCTTCGTGTAGAGGCCGTAGTCCCGGGCCACCTCACCCAGGGCGATGACCTGCTCGGCCGTGATCTCGCCGCCGGCGACGCGCGGGATCACCGAGTAGGTGCCGTCCTTCTGGAGGTTGGCGAGGAACAGGTCGTTGGAGTCCTGCAGGGCCGCCTGCTCGCCCGCCAGGATGTGTCCGATGCCGAGGTCGGGGGCGAGGGTGCCGAGCACGTTCGCGACGACCGGCTTGCAGACGGCGCAGCCCTCGCCGCCTTCGCCGTAGGACTCCAGCAGTTCGCTGAAGCTGCGGATGCGCTCGGTGCGGATCTTCTCGTAGATCTCCGCACGGGTCAGGGTGAAGTGCTCGCACAGCCCGCGCGGCTTCTCGATGCCCGCCGCGGCCAGTTCGGCGTCCAGGACCGCTTGCAGCGTGCCGATGCAGCCGCCGCAGCCCGTACCGGCCTTGGTGCACTTCTTGATGCCGCCGATGTCGGTGAGGGACTCCGCGACGACCGCCTCGCGCACCCGCCCCTTGGTGATGTTGTGGCAGCTGCACACGACCGCGTCATCGGGCAGCGCGTCCGCGCCGGGCAGCGCCACGCCCTCGCTCGACGGCAGGATGAAGGCCTCCGGCGGGGCCGGGAGCTGCCGGCCGGCGTGCGGCTTCAGCGAGCCGTACGCCTCCGCGTCGCCGACCAGGATTCCGCCGAGCAGCGCGCCGTCGGGGCCCAGCAGCAGCTTCTTGTAGACGCCCTCGCGGGCGTCGGAGAAGACCACCGAGACGGCCCCGTCGCGGCCCTCGGGGGCGAAGGGGTCGCCGAAGGAGGCCACGTCGGCGCCCATCAGCTTGAGCTTGGTGGAGGTGTCGGCCCCGGTGAAGGTGAGCTCGCCGGCGCCCGCGAGGGCCTCCGCGACGGTCTCCGCCATCTGGTAGCCGGGCGCGACCAGGCCGTACACCTTGCCGTCGACGGTCTGCGCGCACTCGCCGATCGCGTAGACGTACGGGTCGCTGGTGCGGCAGTGGCCGTCCACGACGACCCCGCCGCGGTCGCCCACCGCGAGGCCGCACTCGCGGGCGAGGCGGTCGCGCGGTCGCACACCGGCCGAGAAGACGACGACGTCGGAGCCGATCTCCTCGCCGCTGGTCAGCCGGAGCGCCTGGGCCCGCCCGTCGGGGTGGATCTGCACACCGGCCGCGCCGACGCCGGTGTGGACGGCGACGCCCATGGACTCGATGGTGGCCCGCAGGGCGGCCGCGCCGCCGTCGTCCACCTGCAGCGGCATCAGCCGGGGCGCGAACTCCACGACGTGCGTGGCCAGTCCGAGGGTGCGCAGCGCGCCCGCCGCCTCCAGGCCGAGCAGCCCGCCGCCGATGACGACACCGGTGCGGACCCCGGGGTCCGCGGCGTACGCGGTCAGGGCCTCGACGTCGTCGAGCGTGCGGTAGGTGAAGCAGCCCTCCGCGTCGGCGCCGTCGATGGGCGGCACGAAGGGGTAGGAGCCGGTCGCCAGCACGAGAGCGTCATAGCGGAGCACGTCGCCGGAGCGGGCGGTGACCGTGCGGGCGGCGGTGTCGATCAGCTCCGCCGGGTCGCCGAGGCGCAGGTCGATGCCGTACTTCTCCAGGAAGCCGGGCTCCACCAGGGACAGCTCCTCGCCGGTGGAGCCGGTGAAGGCCGCCGACAGGTGCACACGGTCGTAGGCAGGGCGCTCCTCCTCCGCGAGGACGGTGACCTGCCAGCCGCCGCGCTCGGGGCGGGTCGGGTCGGCGAGCGCGTCACGCTCGGCGAGCGCCTCCAGCAGGCGGTGCCCCACCATGCCGTGGCCGATGACAACCAGCGTCTGCCCCATGGATCTCACTCCGTGTGTCCCTGTGCCGCGCGGTCCCCGGGAGGCCAAGGCGGCCGGGCGGAGCCGTCGCGCGTGCATGCGTTCCGACCTTTCGACGGTAGGTCGCCGCGGTGGCCCCGAACGCCCGAAAAGGACCCCTGGGGACGGGGAAACGACCCTTTCCGCACAGGACCTCCGGCCTGCCGCGCGGGCCCTTGGCCAGGCTGCCGGAGGCCCGTCCGGCGCCTAGCGTGGGAGGGGGACCCACGGGGTGGACCAGGGAGGCAGACCACATGCTCGTCATCGCCGTCCACGGCAGCGCGGTCCCGGAGGCCGCCGCCACTTTTCGCCGGCTGGTCGCCGCCGTCGAGGCGATCAGCGGGGTGCACGCGCTGGTCGGCCACCTCGACGTGCAGCGCCCCTCCCTCGCCGAGGTCGTACGGGAACACCCTCGCGCCGTGGTCGTCCCCCTGCTGCTCGGCGACGGTTTCCACCGCCGCGTCGACATCCCCGCCGTCCTGGAGGGCACCGGCTGCGTGCTCACCGAGGGCCTCAGCGGCGAGCGCGACGTGGCCCGCGCCCTGCACGGCCGGCTCCGCGAGGCGGAGCGGCGCCGCGGCCCGTACACCCGGGCCGACGCGGTGGTCGTGGCCGGCGCCGGCTCCTCCCGCCCCGGCGGCAATGCCGGTACGGAGGCCTGCGCGGCCCAGCTCTCCGCCCTGCTGGAGTCCGAGGGCAGCGGCGACCCCGTCCCCGTACTGCCCGCCTACCTCACCTCCGCCGGGCCGACCGTGCCCGAAGCCCTGGCCGCGTTCCAGGACGCCGGGTACCGCCGGATCGCCGTGGCCGCGCACCTGCTGGCACCGGGCCGCTTCACCCGCGCCCTGAACGCCTCGGCCGCCTGGACGGTCTCGGAGCCGCTGGCCGACCACCCGCGCCTCGCCCGGCTCGTCCTGGGCCGGTACGAGTCCGCCCGGGGCACACGGGCCCTGAGGGCCGCGCGCCTCGCCAGCTGAACCCCGTAGGACTGCTGTCCTGGGCGGTATGGCTCTGGCTTACGTACCCATGACCGCCCGCAGCCGGGACGAGGGCCACCGTGCCGCGACCCCGCTGGAGCTGTTCTTCGACCTGTGCTTCGTCGTCGCCATCGCGCAGGCGGGCGCCCAGCTCGTGCACGCGCTGGCCGAGGGGCATCCCGGCACCGGCGTGACCAACTACTTCTTCGTCTTCTTCGGCGTGTGGTGGGCCTGGATGAACTTCACGTGGTTCGCCTCCGCCTACGACTGCGACGACGTGCCGTACCGGATCGCGACGCTCGTACAGATCGCCGGCGTGCTCGTCTACGCGGCCGGCGTGAGCCGTGCGTTCGACGAGAACGACTGGACGGTGGCCGTCATCGGCTACCTGATCATGCGCGTCGCGCTCACCGCCCAATGGCTGCGGGCCGCCTCCGGCGAGCGCGGCGAGGCCCGCACCGCGGCCCTGAAGTACGCGGCCGGGCTGGTCCTGTGCCAGGCCGGCTGGGTGGTCCTGCTGTTCGTCCCGGACGACGCCAAGCACTGGCTGTTCCTGGTCGTGGCCGCCGCCGAGCTGCTGGTTCCGGTGGTGGCCGAGCGCGGCCACCAGACGCCGTGGCACGCTCACCACATCGTGGAGCGGTACGGCCTGTTCACGATCATCGTGCTCGGCGAGACGATCTCCGCGAGCACGGTGGCCGTGAAGTCGGCGCTCGACGAGCACGAGGCCCTGGGCGAGCTGCTGCCGATCGCGGCCGGCGGGCTGCTCATCGTCTTCGCCGCCTGGTGGATCTATTTCGCGGTGCCGATGCACGAGCACCTGACCTCCAACCGGGAGGCGATCCCGTGGGGGTACGGACACCTGTTGATCTTCGCCTCGGGCGCCGCGATCGGTGCGGGCATCGAGGTGGCGGTCGAGCACGCGGTCGGCAAGGCCCACATCTCGCAGCTCGCCGCGAACGCGGCCGTCACCGTCCCGACCGCGCTCTTCCTGCTGATGGTCTGGCTGCTGCACTCCCGCCACTTCAAGCGGGGCCCCGCCCAGCAGCTGACCCTCCCGGTCTCCGCCCTCGCGATGCTGGCCTGCTCGTGGACGGGCACGTACGCCGTCCTGTACGCGGGCCTGGTCGCGGTGGCCACGGTGGTCATCGGGATGGCCCTGGCGGACCGCGGCGGGCATCCGGCATCGCCCGCGTCCAGCCCCGCCGGTGCTTGAGCCGATCCTCAGCCCCGCCGGCGTGTGAGGCGCGGGGGTCCGGGGGCGGAGCCCCGGCAACGGCGCCGGGCCGGACCCGTCACCCCCGCGCCCCCGCCGCCGTTTCCAGGCCATGACACTCCCCGCGCAACGCCCCGGCCCGGACCCGGACCCAGCCCCCGGCAGGGCTGCCGACTCCGCGGAGCTGGCCGACCCGGCCTTCTGGCAGGCGCCCCCCGCCCACCGGCTGGCCGCCTTCGCCCGCCTGCGGGCCCTGGACTCCCCCGTGTTCGTCCCCGAAGGCGGCGGGCATTGGGCCCTCGTACGGCACGCGGACGTGCAGGAGGCGAGCCGGCTGCCCAAGGTGTTCGCCAGCGCACCCGGGGTGACGACGCCCGAGCCGGCCCGCTGGGTACGGGCGCTGTTCGGGGACTCGATGGTCAACCTGGACGGCGCCGAGCACGCGCAGTTGCGAAAGATCGTGCAACGGGCCTTCACCCCGAGGCTGCTGGCGGCGGCCGAGGAGGACATCCACGCGGTGGCGGCACGCATCGTGGACGACGTGCTGGACCGGCGGCCGGACGAGTTCGTCGAGGCGGTGGCCTCGAAGCTGCCCCTGGAGGTCATCTGCAACATGATGGGCATCCCGGAGCGCTACCGCGCCGAGATCGCCGACCGCGTCAACCACGCCTCCGAGAACATCGGCGTCGAACGGGGACTGACCGCCCGGCTGCGGATGCCCGGACGCGGACTGCGGGCCCTGGCCCGGATGCAGCGGATGGTGGCGGGGATCGGGCGGGAGCGGCGCGAGAACCCGACCGGCGACCTGATCTCGGCCCTGGTCTGCGCGAACGTGGACGGCGAGGCACTCGGCGCCCGCCAACTCGGGGCGTTCTTCTCCCTGTTGATAGTGGCCGGGGTGGAGACCACCCGCAACGCCATCACCCACGGCCTGACCCTGCTGACCGACCACCCGGACCAACGCGACCTGCTGGTGGCGGACTTCGAGGCGCACGCGGACGGCGCGGTGGACGAGATGATCCGGCACTCCACGCCGATCATCCAGTTCCGCCGGACCGTGGTCGCCGAACACACCCTGAGCGGGCACACGTTCACCCCCGGCGACAAGGTGGTGCTGTACTACGCCTCCGCCAACCGCGACGAGTCCGTCTTCCCCGATCCGGACGCCTTCGACATCACCCGCTCCCCCAACCCCCACCTGGGGTTCGGCGGCGGCGGGCCGCACTTCTGCCTGGGCGCGCACCTGGCCCGGGTGGAGATGAAGGCGCTCTTCCGCGAGCTGCTGACCCGCCCGGTGGGACTGCGCGCGGTGGGCCTGCCGGATCTGGCCGGCTCCAGCTTCGACAACCGGGTCCGCTCGCTGCGCTTCGCCTTCGACCGGCCTTAGGCCGGCCTTGCCTGCCTTAGGAGGCCGACCCGTAAGACCGGAGGAGGCGTACCGGCCACCGAGCGGGCTGGGAGCCCGGCGGCCGGAGCGGGGGGGGTGCGGGGGGGGCGGGGGGGGCGGGAGATGCGGGGGTGCGGGGGCACCTGGCGCCGAAGGTGCCTAGCGCTGCAGGCGCCGTACCGCGAGGACGGCGTGGGCGCTGTGGTTGAGCACCTCGGCGTCACCCGCGAAAGCCTGCAGCGTCTCGGGCGCGACCGGCTGTCCCGGAACCGCCTCGGGCCAGGCGCGGGTGGCGAAGAGGAAGTACGCCTGCCCGCTGTCGGCCGCCGCCTTGACCCACTCCGGCGGGGCGATGCACTTGGCGTTCATGCCCGGCAGGGTCAGCGCGATCTGGTTGCCCTCCAGGAGGATCTGCACCGGGAAGGAGGCCGGGTTGCGGACTCCGTCCATCACCACGTCGCCGATGGGCAGGCCGATCTCCTCCAGCAGCCCGCGGGCGGCCGCCTCGCTCGCCTCGGGACCGTCGGGACCGTCCCCGAGGATGTAGGCGAGGAGATAGGGAATGTCGTGGGCCTCTTCGGGGTCGCCGATCCACGCGAGCACCGAAAGGGTGCCGAGCTTGGAACGGTCGAGTTCGGCCTGGGTAGAAGTCATGCGCCGCACCTTAATGGTCGACGGCCCGGCCCTTTGACGCCGTTTCACCCGGGCGGGCTAGACCGCCCAGAATCCACCTCCGGAATTCGCCAGCATGTTCGCGTCCTGGTACTGGAGACGCACGATGCGCGTGTTTTCCGGAATTTCGAACACCACCCATCCTTCGGCCCGCTCACCGACCGAGAGCGAATCGAAGACGAGTGGTTTGCCGGTCGTGAGCTCGCCCGTGGGCACCACCGGGTGGCGCTGCCCCGCGCCGTCGAGCGCCCACATGCGCCCGAGAGCCCCGTACGAGGCTCCGCCGACGTTGACGAACGACATCGAGGCGGCCACCCAGCGCTTGCCCGCCGCCGGGGCGAAGTTCTTCTCCACGCTGACCGCCGGATCGACGTAGGCGCCCAGCACCACCTGGAGGTGGCGGCCGACCTCGCGGCCCCTGACCCGTACGGAGTCACCCACATGGGCGTCCTTCGAGGCCGCCCGCGCCACCCCGTCCCGTTCGGCCGCGGGGTCGTCCCCGACCCCCGGCACACCGTCGTCCACGGGCACGGCGGGCACCGCGGCCGGGGCGAGCGCGGCCCCCTCGGGGGCGTCGGAGCAGGCCGTGACACCGAGGAGCAGGAGCGGGAGGAGGGCGGCCGTGGCAAGAGCGGACTGACGCATGCGGGATCCCTTCGGGGATCTTCGGGGACGTATTCCGGTCAGTCTCACGCGCCCGAGCGGGAAATTGCACACACCGACACGATTCCGCAGAACCCATTGACCTCCATATGCCAGCACAATGCGTTCCGGCGGAATTCCGCAACCCCTTGCACCCCTCGTCCAACAGGAGGAACGATGGCCACGACCGGCCCCCGCATGGCCTTGGCCGCACTCGCCGCACTGGGCGCCACGGCGGTATTCACCGCCCCGGTGAATGCCGCGGCCCACGGCAGCGACATTCACGGCAGTGACATTTACGTATCTTCGGAAGCGCACATCGCCCCCGACGGCACGATCCACCTTTTCGGTGAATACCACTGCACCGCCCCGTCACCCTCGGGGGCGGTGCAGATCAAGGCGACCATCGAGCAGGAGGACGTCCGCCTCAGCATCGGCGGCGGCGACGCCCAGTGCGACGGCGAGGTCCACGACTGGTCGGCCCACGGCACGCTCCGGCTCACCCCGACCGTGCACGCCGGCGAGGCACTGGCCAGGGCCGAGCTGCAGGCGATCCACTTCGGCGGCGGGCTGCTGCCCCGGTCGATCGACACGGTCGCGCGGGACGCCCACACGGTCCGGGTGATCGACCACCGGTAGGCACCGCCCGCGGTGCGCGCGTACGCCCTTCCGGTAGCCGCCGCTACCGGAAGCCGGGCTTCGCCCGAGGCAGGGCTTCGCCCGAGGCAGGGCTTCGCCCGAGGCAGGGCTTCACCCGAGGCCGGACGGAGACCGTCAGCGGCACGCGGGCGCCTCGCCCGTCATCGACATGAAGGCCACCGTCTGGCACCCGGGGTCCGTGTCCGGACGCCCGGTCGACCAGTCCACCGCCGTCGCCGCCCCGGCCGCGCACAGCAGCAGCGCCAGGACGCCCGTCACCGCGCGCCTGCTCAGCCGGCGCACGGCGGGTTCCACATAATCCGTTCCATGGCGGCATCATCACCCCGCCCCCGCCGCCCCACAACTCGACGTGAACATCCGGTCACGGGGCGTTCCGCGCCGCGCTGCCCGCCGCGGAGAACTCGCACCACACGGCCTTGCCGTCGCCCCGGGACTCCACGCCCCAGTGCGTGGCCAGCGCGTCCACCAGCAGCAGCCCGCGACCCGTGGTCGCCGACTCCCCCGGGGTGCGCCGCCGCGGCCACACGCTGGAGCGGTCCTTGACCCACAGCCGGATCCGCCGGACCGGCTCCGGCAGCACCTCCATCGTCAGCACCGCGCCGCCCTCGGTGTGCAGCAGGGCGTTGACCAGCAACTCTCCCGCCGCCAGCTCCACGTCGTCGGCGAGCTCCGGCATGCCCCAGTCGCGCAGCGCCTGCCGCAGGGCGTAGCGGGCTTCCGAGAGCCCCTCCGGGTCCGCCTGGTGGACGTACTGGTGGATGCGCGGTGCGCGGTGCGTGCCCGGGTCGGGCGCCCGGCGCAGCACCAGCAGGGCCACGTCGTCGCCGGAGCCCCAGCGCTCCCACAGCCGGTCCGAGAGGTGGTCGGCGAGCGCTCCGGCCTCCTGCGGGCCGCTGCGGACCGCGTGGGCGAGGGCCTCCATGCCCTGGGTGATGGCGGTGCCGGGCTCCTCCACGAGCCCGTCGGTGCACAGCACCAGGGTCTCGCCGGGGACGAGGTCGAGCCGGGTCTCGGGGAACTCCTCCTGCTCGAAGACCGTGGCCAGCCCGAGCGGCAGGCCGCCGCGCACGTTGGGCCAGCCCGTTCGCCCGTCCGTGTGGCGGATCAGCGGTCCGAGGTGGCCCGCGCGGACCGCTCGTACGCCTCCGGTCTCCAGGTCCACCTGTGCGTACATGCAGGTCGCGAACCGTTCGGTGTCCAGCTCGGCCAGGAAGCGGGAGGCGCGCGCCAGCACGGTGGAGGGCGGATGGCCCTCGCCCGCGTAGGCCCGCAGCGCGATGCGGAGCTGGCCCATGATGGCGGCGGCGTGCGTGTCGTGGCCCTGTACGTCGCCCACGACGATGCCGACGCGGTCGCGGGGCAGGGCGATGACGTCGTACCAGTCCCCGCCGACCTCGCGGCCGCTCCAGGCCGAGTGGTAGCGCACGGCGATCTCCCCGCCGGTGATCTCGGGGATCCGCCGCGGCAGCATGGCCGCCTGGAGCATGGTGGCGAACTCGCGCTCCTGGTCGAAGAGGAGCGCCCGCTGGAGCGACTGGGCGACGATGCCCGCCAGGCCCAGGCAGAGGTTGCGCTCCTCGGGGCTGAAGTCGGTGCGCCGCCGGTAGAACAGCACCAGTCCGCCGATGGCCTCGGCCTGCGCGATGAGCGGGAGGTAGGCGGCCGCGTCGTACTGGATGCGGTTCAGGTAGTCGGCGAGCAGCGGGAACTCGCCCGCGAGCTCGGTCAGCGAGGTGACGAAGCGCGCCTTCCTGCTGAGCACCGCCTGCGCCAGCGGCAGCGAACCGTCCAGCCGCGTGAACTTGCGCTCGCTGAGGATCTCCAGGGACTCCCCGCTGAGCGCGATGATCTTGATGTGGCCGCCCTCGACCAGCCCCAGCGCCATCCCGTCGACGCCGAGCCGCTCCAGCGCCCCCGCGCCCGTCAGCGTGGCCGTCACGTCGTCGACGGTCACCGCCCGCGACAGGGCCTCCGTGGTCCGCTGCACGATGGTCGCCTGCTGGGCGCGCGCCGACTCCAGCCTGCGCAGCGCCGTGAGGTGGGCGAGCTCGGCCGTCGCGTCCCGGACGATGCCGACGATGCGCACCGGGCGCCCCTCCGCGTCCCGCAGGACCCGGCCCTGGGTGTGCGTCCACTGGTCGCGGCCGTCGCGCCGCTGCACCGTGAAGTACTGGCCGTACGTCTGCTCACCGCCGTCCAGGACGCCCTGGACGGTGTCCCGCAGCCGCGCGGAGTCGTCGAGCGGGATCCGCAGCCCCAGGCTGTCGGGGGTGCCGTCGAAGTCCTCCGGGTCCAGGTCGAAGACCGCCCTCCCGGCTTCGTCCATGTCCAGGGTCCCGGCGCCGAGGTCCCACTCGAAGCTGCCCATGCTGTTGAGCGCGAGCCGCTCGCCCGGGCCGATGAGGGGACTCCCGGCGGCCCCCGTGCTTTCGGGGCCCTCCAGTCTCTTGTCGCGTCGCTCCGCCGCTGCCACGAGACTCACACCACCTAACGGCCGGGCCAGCACGGCTGGGAAATGAGCCGCTCCCACTCCTCGTCAGGATGCCCCGGAAGGGTGCGTCCGGCCTCCTGCCAGCGCTTGACGAGGGAGAGATAGATCGTCGAGGGGTCGTACGGGGCCTGCGGATACGGGGCCTGGGCGTGCTGCCCGCGGGGATGCCGATCGTGCGGGTGCTGAGGATGCGCGTACAGGTCCTGCGGGTACGGATCCTGCGGGTACGGATCCTGCGCGTACAGGTCCTGCGGGTACGGGTCCTGCGGGTACAGGTCCTGCGCGTACAGGTCCTGCGGTGAGGAGGCCTGCCCGTACGGCGACTGCGCGTACGGCGGCTGCCCGTACGGTGGCGCGGGCGCCGCCCTCGTCGTGCCGGGCTGCTCCGCACGGCTGGCCGGAATCCTCACCCAGCCCCGGCCCTGTGCGCGCTCCTCGCTCATCGCGACACCTCTCACGTCGTGTGACCGGCTCTCACGCTCTATGCCCGGCAGCCGGAGCCCGGTCGTTCCGGGCCGTGCCGGTGGATCCCGTCAGCGGGCTCCGGGCCCCCAGACGCTTGCGGACTCCTGACACCAGTCTCCCCGCCGTGAAGCCGGCACCGTGCACGAATCGCATGGAAGGGCCGAATGAGGGAGCGGTCAGCAGCCCCGCGAAGAACAGCCCGGGCCACGAGGACTCGAAGCCGGGACTCAGCTCCGGCGTCCCGCTCTCCCCTACGGTGACCAGCGCGGCCCGCAGCCCCGCGTCGAGCAGCTCCAGCCGGGCCAGGTCCGGGGTGAAGCCGGTCGCCGCGATCACGTGCGCGGTGTCCAGGACGACGGACTCCCCGGCGGCGGTGGACAGCCCGAGCCGGGTCCGCCCGCCCGTCGGGACGGCCCGCCGCAGCCGGTGCCCGAGCAGGACCGGGACCCGGTGCTCGAAGCGCTCGCGCAGCCACCAGGCTCCGGCCGGGCCCAGCGCGGTGGCCGCGATCCGCTCCCGGGTGGGCGCGGGCAGCCGGCGCACCGCCCAGGGCAGCTCCGACCAGGCCCAGCTGCGCCAGCCGGTGCCCAGCCCGCTGTGCGGATCGCGCAGGGCGCGCAGCGGGGGCCGCCGCAGCGGCTGCGGGACGGTGTTCCAGTTCAGCCGGGAGCGCCGGGCCACGAGGCACGGCCGGGCGCCGCTCTCCGCGAGCAGGGCCGCGGTCTCCAGGGCCGCCTGCCCGGCGCCGAGCACGGCGACCTCGCGGCCGGCGAAGCGGGTCAGGTCGCGGTGGCCGCTGCTGTGCGAGTAGTGCGCCGCGGGCAGCTCCCGTAGCGCCTCGGGGTACCGGACGAACGGCATCACGCCCACGGCCAGCGCGACGGTCCGGGCGAGCAGCGGCGGCCCCTCGGCGGTGCGGATCAGGAAACCCCCGCCCTGCGGGGTGACTTCGGTGACGGTCGCCTCCTCCACCGGGGGTACTGCCTGGCGGGCGAACCAGAGCCCGTACGCGCTGAACGTCCCGATGGGCAGCGGAGTTCCGTGTTCGGCGGCGATCCCGCGGCCCGCGCAGTACTCGGCCAGCGTGTAACGACCGCCGGGCGCCGACAGGTTGGAGGACCACGGCTCCGACTTGAGGTACATGCCCTCGGGCATGTGGTCCCGCCAGGAGGCCATGGGCCGCCCCAGGATCCGCACCCCGAGCCCCGCCCCGGCCGCGTGGGCCGCGATCGACAGCCCGTAGGGCCCCGCTCCGACCACCACGAGGTCGTCCATCCGTGTCACCGCAGTCCCTCCAGCCTCATGGTTCATCCCCTGCCACCCACGCCACCCACGCCGCGCGACGCCACGCGACGCGATGCGATGCGATGTGCCCTGCGCTCCCTGCTGCCTGCTCCCCTGCTCCCCTGCTCCCTGCTCCCTGCTCCCGCGCTCCCTACCGCGTCACCAGCTCGTCCGGCTCCGCCGGGGCCTCCGGCGGAGCGGACCGGGCGCCGGGCCCCGCGGCGGACCCTGCCGCGCCGGCCGGGGGCAGCTCCCGGCCCCGCTGGCGCGGGGCGCGGACCACCGCCCGGGCCGTCCGGCGGCCCTGCTCGGGGACTCCGCGCAGCACCCCCAGCCCCTTGAACGCACCGCGCCCCAGGAAGGCGGCGAGCATCCCCAGGAACGGCATCGGGTCGTCGGCGGCGAACCACGCCGCCTCCACCTCCCCCCGCTCCCGACCCCGGCCCCGGCGCGCGGGGGTGGTCGCGGTGCCCGCTCCGGCGGGCGGAGCCGGGGGCCGGCGCGGGAGCGAGCGGCCCCGTACCGCCGCGAGCAGGGCGTAGTTCTCCGCCACGAAGACCCGGCCCGGTCCGCCGGAGGGCTCCGGGACCCGCTGGCCCGTCAGGTCCAGGTACATCGCCTGGACCACGTCGAGGCCGCCCGCGTCCGTGAAGAGCCGGAACTGCGCCCCCGGGCGCGGGTTGAAGTCCACCAGGCGGAATTCGCCCTGCTCGTCCCGGCGGAAGTCCAGGTCCAGGATCCCCTGGTAGCCGAGCCGCTCGGCGAGCCGCAGTCCCGCCTCCTCCACCGCCGGATCCGGCAGCCAGCGCCCGACCGCCGTCAGCCCCGTCCGTACCGGCCAGGACAGCTCCTTGCGGCCGGACCCGGTGATCAGCGGACGCCCGCCCCGGGCGAACGCGCCGTGGAAGAACCAGTCGGTGTCCGGCCCGGCCGGCAGGAAGCGCTGGAGCAGCAGCCGGCTGCCCGCCTCCGCCGAGCGCTCGTACAGCCGCCGCGCCTCGGCGGCCGACTGGAGCAGGGTGGTGCTGCGCAGGCCGGTGCCCGGGGGCAGCAGCCACGGCCGGCTCCACTTGGCGATCACCGGGAGCCCGAGGCGCCATGCGGCATCCGCCGCCTCGGCCCCGCTCGCCGGGATCACGGTCTCCGGGTGCGGTACGTCCCACCGGGCGCAGAGCCGCGACAGCTCCGCCTTGTCCGCCACCCGCGCCGGCAGGTCGTCGGGCTGATGGGGGATCCGGAAACGGTCCGTCAGCATCGGCGCGACCCGTGACACCGCGATCGCGCTGAGGTCGTCCATGGCGATGAGCACCGCCGGACGGCCGATCAGTTCGGAGACCCCGGTCAGGCACTCCAGCAACGCCTCGGGCGCCTCGGGGTCGAGCCCGCCGACGGGTCCGGGATGCACGGCGCGCAGGTAGCGCGAACGCCCCATGGGACCTCCCCCGGCCTCGACGACGGCATGGACCTCCACACCCGCACGCCCGAGGGATCTGACGGCGCCGAGGGTTCCGTGGTGGAACGGATTCCGATCGAGTCTGAGCAGAACTGCGGGCACTTGGCTGGGATGCGCGTGCATGGGAACGGTGTCTTTCACCTAGTCGGACCAAGCGGGGACGGTGCGCACGTGCGAATGGCCTAGGAAGAGGTCACCTGACAGGCCATTCGTCAGATGTGATGCCTAACGTCTTTGGTAAGCACACCGATTCAGGAAAGCTCGGGAGACGCCATGCCCAGACCACGCCGCCGACTGGCGAGCACCTGCATCGGAACGGTGACGGCCGGGCTGCTCGCCACCGGGGCCGCCCTCGCGGCCCCCGAGGAGCAGAGCACCGGATCCGACGTCGCCATGGGTGCCTACCTCGACTACGGGCCGCCCGGAGTGGCCCGCATCCCGTTCCTGTCGAACTGGCTGGGCGGCAAGGAGATCCGGGTCGGGCACACCTATCTGCCCGGTGACCAGTGGGCCGGCATCGAGGGCAACGTCAGCTTCCTCGACGACTGGGCGCGGTGGCGGCGCCAGCGGGACGACCGGCTGTTCGTCCTCAACGTGCCCATGCAGGAGCGCAACGAAGCCCGGGTCCCCGACTACCAGGTGGCCCAGCTGATCCGGGCGGGCGCGGACGGCCAGTACGACCGGCACTTCAAGAAGCTCGCCGAACGGCTGGTGTCGCTGGGCGTCCCGGACACGGTGATCGTGCTCGGCTGGGAGATGAACGGCACCACCTACACCCACCGCTGCGGTCCCGACCCGGAGAACTGGAAGGTCTACTGGAAGCGCGTCGTCAACACGATGCGCTCCGTGCCCGGCCAGAAGTTCAAGTTCGATTTCAACCCGAACCGCGGCACCGACGCGATCGGCTGGACCAAGTGCTACCCGGGCGACGACGTGGTCGACATCGTCGGGATGGATTCGTACGACCAGGGTCCCGGCCGGAACTTCGACGAGCAGATCAGCCAGCCGTACGGGCTCCAGCACCACGTGGACTTCGCGCGGGCACACGGCAAAGAGATCTCCTACCCGGAGTGGGGACTGTTCCGCAACGGGGACAACCCGGAGTACATGCGGCGCATGCTGCAGTGGATCGAGAAGCAGAAGCCGCTCTACCACACCATCACCGACTACTGCCCGCACGGCGTCTGGCAGTGCAAGCAGAACCCGGCCTCGACGAAGGTCTTCCGCGAGGCGCTGACCCCGCAGCGGCCCGACCCGGTCATCCCGACCCCGGTCGTCCCGACCCCGGTCGTCCCGACCCCGGTCATCCCGACCCCCGTGGTGCCCACGCCGGTCATCCCGACCCCGCAGGTCCCCACGCCCGAGATCCCGACGCCGGTGGTCACCCCGCCGGTCGTGCTCCCCAGCCCGGAGGTCCCGAGCCCGGTCGCCCCGAGCCCGGTCGTCCCCAGTCCCGCCGTCCCGAGCCCGGTCGTCCCGAGCCCGGTCGAGCCCAGCCCGGAGGTCCCGACGCCCTCGCCCGTGGTCCCGAGCCCGCAGGTCCCGGTCGAGCCCAGCCCGGAGGTCCCGAGCCCGGTCGCCCCGAGCCCCGTCGAGCCCAGCCCGCTGGTCCCGTCCCCCGAGGTCAGCCCGAGCCCGGTCGTGCCCAAGCCGAGCCCCGAGGTCCCGTCCCCGGTGCCCTCGCCGCTCGTCCCGAAGCCGGAGCCGTCCCAGCCGCCCAAGCCGACGACGCCTCCCGTAGCGCCCGTACCGCCCGTCAACAGCACGGAGTGGTGCGTGCCGATCAACTTCGGCGAGTGGCTCTCCAAGCTGGTCGGCAAGCAGTCGGTCTGCGTCAAGGTCGACTGGGGCAGGGAGTCCGGCTTCTGGCCCTTCTAGGCGGGGCGTCCGGGTCATCGGATCCGCAGTTCGTTGAGCCGCGCCCGCCAGTCCCTGGCGGCCGGCAACGCTTCCCGCAGCGCTTCCACCGCCCGCTCGCGCCCCGTCACCTGCGACTCGTGCAGTCGCAGCAGGGGCGCGAGCGCGGCCGTGGCCATCAGGAAGCGCTGATTGACCACCGTCCGCGGCCGCCAGTGGTTCTTGTACGGTTCGTTGCCGCGCAGGAAGCTCACCACCGGGCGTCCCTCGGCGAGCGCGCGGGTGGCCTCGTAGCGCAGCAGCAGCGTGGCCACGTCCACCTTCCGGTCCCGCAGGTCGGGATCGGCGCCGTAGAGGTAGCCGCCGCTGAGCGCGCCCGAGAGCAGCGTGAGGTTGGCGGCCACGACCTTCCCGTCGAGCCGGAACTCGGCCAGCCGGCCCTCTCCGACGCGCACCATCCGCCGCGTGGCCCGGGTCAGGTGTTCGGCGAAGCGGGGCTTGAGGTGTTCGGGGGTCACCCCGCGGCCGCGCCACTGCTTCTCGTGCAGCCGCAGCAAGGTCCGTACCGCCCGCGGCACTTCCTGCTCGGTGACCTCGTGCTCCTCGATCCCGGCCGCGTCGGTCTTGCGGAGCTTGGCCCGCACCCGCTGGGCGCCGGAGGCGGGCATCCGCTTGACCAGCTCGTCGAAGGGCATGGCGGGCAGCTCCATGCAGGTGGAGTCGGCGAGCTTGCTGCCGATCCCCGGCCAGGCCGCGTACACGGCTTCGGCCGCGGCCCCGGGCCGCACCTCGCGCAGGTCGACGACCGCGCCCCGGGCGGCCCGGTGCAGACCGTTGGCCAGGGCCGGGACGACCTGGTCGGCGTACCGCGCCGCGACGATCACGTCGAAGTAGTCGGTGATGCCCCCGCCGAGCGGCACGAGCAGCGGCATCGGCCGGTGTACGAGCATCAGCGCGGCCGCGCCGACCAGCTCCTCCCCGCGCCGCACCAGGACGATGCGGAGCCGGCCGTCCTTGCCGTAGGACAGCCACCAGGAGTGCAGCCAGGCATGGCTCTGGAAGGGAGTGGCGGTGGGACAGGCGCGGACGAGCCGGTTCCACGGCTCCTCCAGCGCTGCGAACTGCCGGGGATCGCGGCACAGCGTCACCGACAGGGCCCCGGCGGAGCCGGAGGTCATCGCACCGACTCCTTCTCCTTGGTCGCGGCCGGCTCGCCCTGCGCGGGCAGCGAGGCGTACTCCTCGACGGTCTCCACGGCGTCCGCGCCGGTCCCCTCGCCGGGACCCTCGCCGCGCCGCCGGCCGGCCGTCGGCCGGGCCAGCAGCCACAGCCCGCCCAGCAGCCCGCCCGCGCACAGTCCGACCGCCCCGCTGAGGGCGGGGGACGCGGAGGCGGGGTCGCTGGGCGCGACCGCCTGGTTGAAGAGGAGCAGCTGCACGCCGGTGTTCTTGGCGGCCGTGTTGCTGCTCAGCGACAGGGCGTCGGCCACGGCATTGGCGATGTCGGCGGCCTCGGCGGCGCTCTTCGCGGTCCCGGTGATGGCGATCATCGGAGACTCGGGGGAGGTCTCGGCGCGGACCTGGGTGCGCAGCTTCTGCACGCTGATGCCCGCGCGGGGCTGCGCGTACGCGAGGGTCGAACTGCTGGTGGCGATCCGGGCGTAGGCCTGGGCGAAGCCGAGCGCGGTGGCCGGCTCGGTGGTGTCGTCGGGGACCGCGACGACGTAGCTGGTGGCGGCGTACTCGGGCGCCTTGAGCACCCCGTACGCCCCGCCCGCGGCGAGCCCCAGCAGCGCGGCGGCGGGCAGTGGCCACCACACGGGCGGCGACAGCAGCCGTACCCGGCGCCGGTGGGTGGACTTCTTCTGGTCGGCGGTGTCCGCCATGTGCGTACCTCTTTCCTGGTGACGGGTGGTGTGGTTCGGGTCCTTCTCCGCGGACCCCTACGGGTGACGGATCAGCCGGCCTCTCCACCCAGGGCGGCCCGCGGCAGTGACGCCGCACCTTCGGGACGGGCCGAGCCCGGATCCAGCCCCTCCGGCGTCAGATCCAGCCCCTGCGGCGTTTGCGGAGCGGGGGTCCGGGGGCCGGCCCCCGGCAACGGCGCCGCACGGTCCGAACCGGCCGAGCCCGGATCCAGCCCCTCCGGCGTTTGAGGAGCAGGGGTCCGGGGACTGGTCCCCGGCAACCGCGCCGCCCCCCGGGACCCGGCCGGCGAAGCGGCCATCGCTAGGTCGTACACGCGGAGCAACTGCTCCGCGCTCCGCCCGATGTCGTAGCGCCGCACCACCCCCGGCGGCGGCAGCCGCATCGCGCCGGCCTCCATGTGCCCCCGCAGCGCCGCGACGAGTTCCTCCGTGCCGGTGCCGATCCGCCGCGCCCCCGGCGCCTGCGCCGCGGGCAGGTCGTCGATCGCCGGGCAGGTGACGTGCAGCACCGGCAGCCCCGCCGCCAGCGCCTCGATCACCGCCAGTCCGAAGGCCTCCTCCCGCGAGGGGGACACGAACACGTCCATCGCGGCGAGCAGCGCCGGGATCCCCGGGGTCCGCCCGTCGGTGCTGTCGCCCAGCGGATCCCGCTCCCCCAGCAGGTGGATCCGGCTCTGCGCCCCCAGCTCGGCGGCGAGCCGGCGCAGCGCGGCCCGCTCCGGCCCGTCCCCGGCCAGCAGCAGGTGCGCGCCGGGCAGCGCCGCCACCGCCCGGACCAGGACGTCGAAGCGTTTCCCCGGCACCAGCCGGCCGACGCCGCCGACCACGAAGGCCCGCTCGGGCAGTCCGGTCCGGGTCCGGGTGGCCCGTCGTACGCCCTCGTCGAAGCGGAACCGCACGGCTTCGATCCCGTTCGGGACCACGTGCACCCGTCCGGCCGGCACGCCCCAGGCCTCCAGGCGGGCCGCCACGGTGTCCGACACCGCCACGGTCGCGGCTCCCAGCCGCTCGCTCGCCAGGTACAGGGCCCGTACGCCGCCCGTGAGCGGCCGGCCCTCGATCTCGCCCGCCCCCAGGGAGTGTTCGGTCGCCACGCTCACCCGCACGCCCGCGAGCCGCGCCGCGAGGCGCCCGTACACGCAGGCCCGGTACAGGTGCGTGTGGACCAGGTCGTAGCGGCCCCGCCGGATGAACTTCACCAGCTTCGGCACCGCCCCCAGGTCGCGGTTTCCGCGCATCCCGAGGTGGACGACGCGGACCCCGTCCGCGCGCAGCCCCTCCGCGACCGGCCCGGGGTTGGTCAGCGTCAGGACGTCGCAGCGCATCGGCATGTGCCGCAGCAGCAGCCGCAGTTGTTGCTCGGCGCCGCCGACGCCGAGGCCGGTGATGACGTGCAGCACCTTCCCGGGGCTCACAGGTGCACCGCCCGGCGCAGCTCGCGCACCTGGTGGCGCACCTGCTTGATCCGCAGGCGGGGGCCGCCGTCGGCCTGGCTGATGTGGGTGCGGGGCATCGCGTGGGGTCCGGCGAGGCGGCCCGGGTCGATCGCGCAGGCGTAGCCGTACCCGGCGGCCCGGGTCGCGGCGACGACCCGGGCGTCGAGGTGCCCGTACGGGTAGCAGAATCCGGCGGGCAGCTTCCCGGTCAGCTCCCGGATCAGCTCGCGGCTGCCGCGCAGCTCCTGGGCCAGTACGTCGTCGGGGGCCGCGGTGAGGTCCTGGTGGAGCAGCCCGTGCGAGCCGATCTCCTGCCCGGCGGCGGCGGCTTCGCGGATGCCCTCGGCGGTGAGGAGGGGCTTGCGGGGGCCCAGCGGGTCCCAGACGTTGTCCACGCCGAGCCGCCCGGGCAGCACGAAGAGGGTGGCGGTGCAGTCGTAGCGGCGCAGCAGCGGCAGCGCGCGGGTCAGGAAGTCGGTGTAGCCGTCGTCGAAGGTCAGCCCGACCAGTCCGGCGGCCCGCCCGGCGGCGCGGGCCCGCAGCAGCTCGCCGACGGACACCCCGCGCAGCCCGCGGGAGCGCAGCCACAGCAGCTGCGCCTCCAGCGCGTGCGGGGTGACGGTGATGCCGTACGGGTCCTCGGCGGGATCGGTGAACTCGGCGACGGAGTGGTACATCAGGACCCACGGCGATGCGCCGCGGCGGGCGGTGACCGCCGCGGCGGGGGGCGCCGTTTCGGTGTCAGCGGACATTGCGGAACCTCTGGGTGATCTGGGAGGTGAGGTGAGCGGTGAGCTGGGCGAGCTGGCCCGGCAGGGCGATGACCTCCAGGGCCCGTATGGCCATGCCGGTGGCGCCGAACATGGCCGGGACCAGCAGGCAGCCGAGGGCGGCGCTGACCAGCGGGTCGGGGATCATCGGTCCGGCGATCCAGCCGGTGGCGCAGGCGGCGAGGGCCGCGACGGAGAGTCGGCCGATGCTGATGGCGACCCGGCGGACCTGGATGGCGATGATCCGCGAGCCGAGTCCGGTGAGCAGCAGTACGGCGGTGGTGGAGATGCCGGCGGCGTTGGCGGCGGCGATCCCGTAGATGCCCCACCAGCCGACGGCGAAGGCTCCGGCGACGATGTTGACGAGGAGTCCGGAGCCCATGGCGAGGGCGGGGAACCAGATAGGCCGGGCGGTGGAGAAGAAGGGCCGTGAGAGCGCCCCGACGAGGCAGTGGCCGAGCAGGCCGAGGCCGTAGACCCGCATGACGGAGGCGGTGACCTCGGTGTCGGCGTGGGTGAACGCCCCGCGTTCGAAGAGCACTTGGATGATCTGGGGGGCGTACCCGATGACGAGCGCGGTGCCCATGAGGACGGCGAGCGAGGCGAGCGCGAGGTCCCGCTCGACCCGCCTGCGGGCCTTGTCCCGCTCCCCGCCGGCCATGGCCTGGGCGACGACGGGGAAGGTGACGGTGCAGATCATGAGGGAGAGCACCATCGGCATCTGCGCGACTTTTTGGGCGTAGTTGAGGTGCGAGATGGCGCCGGGCGGCAGTCCGGCGGCGAGGAACCGCTCGACGAGGACCTGAGACTGCCGGAAGACGGCGAAGAAGATGACCGGGGCGATCACCCCGAAGGCGATCAGCGTCGGCCGGTCGCGGTCGCGCTGGCTGCGCGGGGCGCCCTTGGCACGGGGCGGTCCGAAGCCCACGTTGCGGATGAAGGCCGGCAGTTGGACCAGGACCATCAGCACGCCGCCGACGGCGACCCCGGCGGCGGCGGCGCGCACCCCCCACAGGGCGTGCAGGGCGACCATGGTCCCGATGATGCCGACGTTGTACGACACGTAGATGGCGGCGGGCGGCACGAAGGAGCGGTGCGCTCTGAGCGCGGCGCTGAAGTAGCCGGCGACGCCGAAGGACAACACGGTCAGGGCGGTCAGCCGGGTGCATTCGACGGCGAGCCCGGGGTCGGGCAGCCCGGGCGCGAGCACGCCCACGACGAGCGGCGCGGCGACGACGAGTACGGAGGCCACGGCGGCCAGGAGCACCAGCAGCCGCGGCAGCGTGGCCCCCACGAGGAGCCGTACGGGATCCTGCGCGCGGGCCTCCTGGCGGGTGAGCCCGGCCCTGCTGGCGGCCCGGCGGGCCAGGGCGTGGCTGAAGGCGGGGACCATCAGCAGGGCCATGGCGTCCTCGATGAGCAGCGTCGAGGCCATCTCGGGGACGGTCCAGGCGATGAGGAAGGCGTCGCTGTCGTGCCCGGCTCCGAAGAGGTGCGCGATGGTCTGGTCGCGGACCAGCCCGAACACCGCCCCGGCGGCGGTCAGCCCGGCGGTCACGGCGGCCGCCTTGGCGAGCGCCCCGCCGCCGCCCGACCGGTTCCCGTCGGCCGCCGCCTCGGGGCCGCCACCCCGGCTCCCGTCCCCCGCCGTCCGGCGCGGGGCGCCGTTCCGCCCGGCCGCGGCACCCCGATCCCGGCCCTTCCCGGCCCGTACGGACCGGGCCACCGCAGCGCCCCGTACGGACCGGCGCACGGCCTCCGCGTCGCCCGGCGCCGCGGTCCCGGCGGCCCCGGATCCGACAGGCCCCGGGGCCGGAGCGGCAGCGCCCCGGTCGGGTCCCGGGCCCGGCCCGCCGGTGGCCACCACGCGGCCCGCTCCGGCGTCGCCGGCGGGGACCGGAACGCCCACGTGCGCGGCGCCGCGTCCGGCGGACAGCGGCCCGCCCGAGACGGCCACCCGGCTCGCGCTGTCCGCCGGCCCCGTGGTCGGCGCGGCCGGGGCCACCGGCGGGTGCGGCGGACGGCCCGCAGCCGCGGCGACCTCGGTCGCCGCGGCTGCGGGCCGCCGCCAGGGCGTCGTATCCGTCACCGGCCGGCCGCACCCTCAGGGACCGCGGCCCGGGCGGCCGCGCCCGGCCCGCGGCCGGGGGCGGGAGCCGGAACGACCCGGCTCCGCTCACCCGTCCGACCGCCGGAGGCGAGCTCACCGGTCCCGCCCCCGGAGGGGAGCGCCCACCAGGCCGCCAGGCCGATGATCACTCCGGTGAGGACGGTCGACGGGCCGCCGATGTCCGCGTAGAGGAAGTCGGTGAGCTGCCACACGAGCAGGCCCATCGCGACCAGTCCGCAGTCCCGCACCGCACCGGAGCCCGCCAGGCACCGCCGCAGGCCCGCCACCAGGACGGCCAGCCAGCCGCCCGCCAGTGCGACCAGCCCGATCAGCCCCTGCTCGCTCAGCACCAGCAGGTACATGTTGTGCGGGGAGAGCAGCGGCTGGCGGACGTACCCCTGGCCCGCGCCCGCGGTGTCACTGCCGGAGGACAGCGCCAGCCCGGAGTGCGAGTCCCGGTTGGCCGGGAAGCCCTTCAGCCCGACCCCCACCGCGGGCCGCTCGCGCCACATCGACCCGGCCGCGTCCCACATCGTGTAGCGGTCGGTCACCGACTGGTCGGGGGCGTCGGAGACCTGTGTGATCGAGGTCAGCCGCTCGGCGACCATCGCGGAGCCGACGCCGAACCCGCCCACGAGGACCACCCCGGCGGCCACCAGCGCGAGCAGCACCTTCAGGGCCCGCCGGATCCCGGCCAGGGCCATCACCAGTCCGGCCGCGGCGAAGGTCGCGATCCACGCGCCCCGGCTGAAGGACAGCACCAGCGGGAGCACCAGGACCAGCGCCGCCGTGCCCGAGGCCCGCCGGACCCGCGCCGGCAGCCCCGGCGCGAGCGCGCCGGCCGTCGCGACGACCAGGCCGTAGGCCACGACCGTGGCCATGCCCATGACGTCCCCGGGGCCGAAGGTGCCCACGGCGCGGATGTCCTCGCCCTGGTAGGAGGCCCCGGTGTGGGTGGCGAACTGCACCACGCCCACCGCTCCCTGGACCAGTGCCAGCACCACGAAGCACCCCGCGGCCAGCCGGAACTCGAAGGCGTCCCGCACCAGCAGCACGATCGCCGCCGGGACCAGCACGAACACCTGGAGGTATCGCACGAACCCGGGCAGGGCCGCGTACGGGTCCCCCGCGGTCACCGTCGCGACGGCGAGCCCGACGGCCGGCAGGCCGAGGACGAGCACCCCCAGCGGGCTCAGCGGCCGGACCCGGCCCCGCAGGGCCTGGACCCCGCAGACGAACACGAGCAGCAGTGAGGCGGCGTCGGCCGGACCGACCTTCCCCGAGGCGCTCGCGTCGCCCGCCGGAACGGGGATCAGGAGGGCCAGTACGGTCGCGGCGAGCGGCAGCAGCGGCCAGTGCCGGCGCAGCAGATCGGCGGGGTCCGGGCAGGACCATGACGTCGGGGACGTCGGTGCGGCAAGGCTCATGCTTTAGCTGCCCCCCAGCCGGAAGCGGAAGAAGGAGGCCGCGGTGCGGGCCAGGATCCACAGGTCCTGCCACAGCGACCAGGTGTCGATGTAGTGGTTGTCGAAGCGGGCCCGGTCCTCGATGGAGGTGTCACCGCGCAGCCCGTTGATCTGGGCGAGCCCCGTGATGCCGACCGGCATCCGGTGCCGGGCTTCGTACCCGGGGTGCAGGCTGCTGAACTTCGCCACGAAGAAAGGCCGTTCGGGACGCGGACCGACCAGGCTCATGTCACCCCGGACCACGTTCCACAGCTGCGGCAGCTCGTCCAGCGAGGACTTGCGCAGGAAGGAGCCGATCGGGCTCATCCGGCAGTCGCCGGCCACCGTCCAGCGGGTGGCGGACTCGTGCGCGTCGGCGCGCAGGGTGCGGAACTTCAGCAGGGTGAAGGGCCGTCCGTACAGGCCGACCCGCTCCTGCCGGAAGATCACCCCGGGCCCGTCGGAGACCCGTACGGCCAGCGCGCAGGCCCCCATCACGGGGGCGGCGGCGAGCAGCGCGATCGCGGCGAGCGTGGAGTCGATGGCCCGCTTCGCGTACCGCTCGACCGGCCGGGCCGGACGCGGCAGCAGCGGCTGGACGGCGTACCCCCACAGCTGGTCGGCGGGCTGCGCGACGCGCATCCCGGTGACCTTGGCGGTGCCCGCCGGGTCGGCGAGCCAGAGCCGGCACCCGTGGTCGTGGAAGAGCCGCACCAGGGAGGCGGTGCGTTCGTCGGCCTCGGGCGGGCGGGTGAAGACGGCGTGCCGGACGGAGTTCTGGATGACGGCCCGCCGGATGTCCTCGTGGGTGGCGAGTACGGGAACTCCCGCATCCCCCTCCCCGCCGGGCCCGGTGTCCGCGAGCCCGACGGGGCGCAGTCCGTACTCGGGGCGCCCGTGCAGGGCGGCGGCCACCGCGCTCGCCCCGGCGCCGGGTCCGACGACCAGGGCGGAGGCGGGGCGCCGGACGCGGGTGCGCCGGCGGAGCTGGTTGACAAGGCCGCGTCCCGCGCAGGCCAGGACGACCTGGACGCAGACGGCGCCGAGCAGCGCGCTCCAGCCCAGGGCGTCGCCCGGGGCGGTGGCGGCCAGCACGGCGGCGGCCGCGCACCACAGCGCGGCGGACCGCCCGGCGAGCGCGGGCAGTTCGAGGAGCGCCGAGGGGGCGAGCCGCGGCCGGTACAGCCCGGCCTGCGCGTGCAGCGCGACCAGGGCCAGGCCGAGGGGGGCGGCGGCCCCGAGGGACAGCCCCGTTCCGGGCAGCGCCGCCACCGTCGCCGTGGCGGCGAACGCGTCGGCGGCCAGCAGCGGGGCGATCCCGTCCCGGCGGCGCACCCGGCTCGGCCGTACGGTGGCCCGGGCGCGGTCGGCCTTGGGTCCGCGCGGGGGGTGGATCGCGGTCACGGAACGGCGCACGGCGGCGGCGCCGGTCCCGGTGCCGGTGGCTGTACTGGTGGCTGTACTGGTGGCCGTGCTGGTCGCCCCGGCGCCGCTGGCGGTACCGGTGATGCCGGTGATGCCGCCGGCGGGCCCCGTACCGCCCTGCCCGGTGTGCCGGGCGGGTGCGCTGTCCATCGTCATCGGCTGATGCGCTCCTGGTTCAAGGGCCGGGGCCTGCCCAGCAGTTCGTGATACAGACCGGTGACCGCGTCCGTGGTGCGCCGCACGTCGAATTCCATCCGCGCGTGCCGCTCCGCCTGCTCCCCGAGTGCGGCGAGCAGCCGCGGCTCGGCGAGCAGCCCGCCCAGGGCCTTGGCCAGCGCCGTCGGGTCCTCCGGTTCCACCAGGCACAAGCGCCCCTGGCCGGGCGGAAGGCTCTCGCGGGCACCGCTGACGTCGGAGACCAGGACCGGTCGGCCACAGGCCATGGCTTCGAGCGGGGCGAGCGCCATGCCTTCCCACCGCGACGGCAGTACAACGAGATCGGCGGCCCGAAGCCACGGCCGGATGTCGAAGGCGGACCCCGCGAAGTGGACCGAGGGCGGGGCGCCGCGGCGCAGCCGTTCCATGTCGGGGCCGTCCCCGACGAGCACGAGCCGGGCCCCGGGAACGGCTCCGAGCAGCTCCGGCCAGGCACGCAGCAGGACGTCCTGCCCCTTCTGCTGACAGAGCCGGCCGACGCAGACGGCGAGCGGCCCGTCGCCCAGGAAGGCGGCGGGCAGCGGCAGTTCGGCGCGCGCCCGGGCCTTGTCCTGGACGGGGTCCGGGCCGCCGGGGCGGAAGTGACCGAGGTCGACGCCGTTGCGGATCACCGACCAGCGGGCGGCGATCCCCTCGGACTCGCCGGTGCGGCGTTCGGCCTCGCTGACGCAGAGCACCCGGTCGGCCCAACGGGCCCCGAAGCGCTCCCAGCGCAGCGCGAGCGCGGCGGTGGCCCCGCCCACGGCGTCGAAGGACCAGGCGTGCGGCTGGAAGACGGTCGGGACGGCCCCGCGCACGGCGAGCCGCCCGGCGAGTCCGGCCTTGGCGCTGTGGGCGTGCAGGACGTCGGGCCGGACCCGCCCGATCAGGCGGCGCGCGCCGAGCACTTCGGCGGCCAGGCCCGGTCCGGGAGCCCGACCGGCACGCCAGGTGAGCACCTCGGCCCCGGCCTCGCGGGCGGCGTCGGCGAGCTGTCCGCCGCGCGGGCAGCCGACGAAGGTCCGCAGGCCGGCCGCGGACTGGGCGCGTACGAGGTCCACGACGACGCGGGCGACCCCGCCCTCGACCGGCTGGACGAGGTGGAGGACGACCGGAGGCCGGGACGCCGAGGGCGAAGGATCGGAGGAAGGAGAGGGGGAGGGGGAGGGGGAAGCGGAAGGGGAAGGGGAAGGAGAGGAAGGCTGCGTGGGCACGTGGAGTGGTCTCCTGCGTTCAGCGGCGCGCGTCTGTCTGAACGAAGAGCACACCGAGAAAATGACCCTGGTTTTCGCCCGTGAACCCGAAGGTCAGGCTGCGGGCGCCACCGGACAGGGCGGGGCTCAGATCGAACACGTCCGCGTCATATCCGAGGTTATTCATATGTTCGGGCTGTCGCACGAACGAGTGATCGCCGAATTCCGTGATCGTGGAATTCATAACATCATTAAAAGGATTTTCTCCGTCACTGAGGCTGATCCGGCGCCCGCTGTCGGCGGTCACCGTGAGTGAGTCCCCGAGCGTTCCGCGGTCCCCGTCGTACGCGACCACCCCGGCCCGCCCCCGCGCTCCGGGCGCCGCGTCCAGACCGGTGAGCTCCACCGTCTCGCCCGCCGCCTCGCCGGCCCCGGCGGCCAGCCCTTCGAAGCCGTCCCAGATCGAGACCCTGCGCACCGGCTCCTGCGGGTGCTCGTAGGCCACCACCAGCGTCCAGCCGCCCCAGGCACCCGCGTCCGAGTGCCCCATGGCGATGTTCAGCTGGGCCACCGTCCACATCCCGGCGCCGCCCTTGCGGACCAGCGGGGTCACGTCGGCGGAGGCCTGGTAGGCATCGCCGGCCGCATCGCTGCGGTGCCCGATGGCCGTGTCGGCCAGCACTTCCTTGTACGCGCCGCCCGGCTCGGCGACGAGCACCCGGCCGTTGTCCTCCGGCGGCTTCTGTTCGCCGACCCGCAGGTTGCCGCCCCAGTACAGCCGGGCGTACGAGACCTTCGAGCCGGCCGGGACCTTGAGCTCGGCCCGGGTGGAGTTGTAGGTGTCCGGGTCCTTGTCGACCTCGTCGTAGAACATCTCGTAGTCGCCGTTGGTCCCCGCCGCACCCTTGTTGACCGCGGCGCACGGTTCGGCCTGCGCGGACTCCACCTTGCGGCAGCCGATGGAGGAGTTCGAGGCCCGGACCAGGCCGCCGTGCTGCACGGCCTGGTAACGCTGGGTGAACGGCACCCGGGGCGCCTCCTTGACCAGCGGCCCCCGCACGCCCGGCGGGGCGGCGGCGGCCCCGGCTGCGGGGAGGTTCACCGAAAGTGCGAGGCAGGACAGCAGACCGAGCGTGCCGAGGATTCTGCGGGAGGAACCCATGACCCTGTCTCCATTTTCGATCAGGGGGACAAAACAGGAGTGAACTTTGTCAGAAGTCAGGAGGGAAATCACGCCGGACTCGCCCATACGGCCTTTTGGGCGATAACTCGCACCCAGAAGACGGGCGGGTCGTTATGGCTTGCACCATTGTTCGAACAGAAAGGAAAAAGCGAGATGAAGAAGAGGCTGGTGCGCGGCGCCACCCTGGCGGTCGCGAGCACCGCGCTGCTGATGGGCGGCGCGGGCCTCGCCTCCGCGCACGGCGACGGCGGCGCGACGGCGAACGGCTTCACCGGTGAGTCCCCCGGCGTCCTGAGCGGCAACCTGCTCCAGGTCCCGGTCCACGTCCCGGTGAACGTCTGCGGCAACACCGTGAACGTGATCGCCCTGCTGAACCCCTCGTTCGGCAACACCTGCGTCAACGCCTGACGTCAACCGTGCCGCCCGAAACTTCGGCATCCGAGTGAAGACACGCAACCCGAACCGCGGTTGCGCCGTTGGTCCGGGTGCTTGAGTACCGGGCAATCCTGCAAAAAAGGGACCATCATGATCAAGAAGTTTGCGGCCGGCGCAGCGGTTGCCGCCTCGTTCGTCGGTCTGGGTGCCGCCATGGCCCCGCAGGCCATGGCCATCGGCAACGACCACGGCATCAACACCGTGAACGGCAACGGGGCCTCGCAGATCTACGGCAACCAGGCCACCTACGGCAACATGAGCCCGCAGATGGCGCTCATCCAGGGCTCGTTCAACAAGCCCTGCATCGCCCTGCCCGCCAAGGCCAACGTCCAGTCCGTCCTGGCTCTGGTCAACGTCGGCGTCCAGGACATCCCGGTCCTGTCCAGCCCGCAGAACCAGCAGTGCACCGAGAACTCCACCCAGGCCAAGGGCGACGAGGCTCTCTCGCACATCCTCAGCAACATCCCGATCCTGTCCGGCAACGCCTCCGCAGGCAGCTGACAGCGCCGCGCCGGCTGACACAGCACCGCGCCAGTGGGGCCGTCGCACCTTCGGGTCGCGGCGGCCCCGCCGCATGTCGGAACTCGAATAGGGGCGCGGAACAATACGGCCACAATTCAGGGAGCACAGGCATCTGAGTGAATTGGCCGGAGGCGCGCAAAAATCCCCGGTTTCTTTTCCCGGACCCACTCGTTGTTATTTCTGCAGCGGATAGACCTCTGCGGGAAGGAAACGAAAACAAATGACGTACAAGAAGGCAGTGGTGCTGGCCGCCGGCGTTCTGATGGCCGCCGGTGCCGCCTCCCCCGCCATGGCCGACGCGGCGGCCGACGGCAAGGCCGTCGGTTCCCCGGGCGTCCTGTCCGGCAACGTGCTCCAGGTCCCGGTCCACGTCCCGGTCAACGTCTGCGGCAACACCGTCAACGTGATCGCCCTGCTGAACCCCGCGTTCGGCAACACCTGCGTCAACGCCTGACGAAGCGCCTGTGCCCGCAAGGGCAGACCTCCTCGGGGTGGCCTCGGAGTGCACGGCGGTGCACTCCGAGGCCACCTTCGATTCAGCAC
Organism: Streptomyces sp. NPDC099050; assembly: GCF_044759865.1. Lineage (NCBI taxonomy): Bacteria > Bacillati > Actinomycetota > Actinomycetes > Kitasatosporales > Streptomycetaceae > Streptomyces > Streptomyces sp. NPDC099050. The sequence goes on from NZ_JBIWAE010000030.1 coordinate 58,862, forward strand.
CGGCCGCAGGGCCGGTAGACAGGGAAGGACCCATGCGACAGGTACTGAGCCGACAGGTACTGGGCAAGGGGGTGCTCACCGCGGCCGCCGCGTCCAGTCTGCTGTCGATCGCGACCGGCGCGGCCTACGCGCAACCCGGGGCGATGGCCGAGGCCTCCCATTCACCGGGCGTGCTGGCCGGCAACAGCGTCTCGGTACCGATCACCTTCGCGCCGAACGTGTGCGGCAACACCGTGGACGCCGGAGCGGGCCTCAACCCCGCCATGGGCAACACCTGCGCCACCACGACCGGATCGGACGCCGGACACGACTACGAGCGCTACCTCAGCCCGCAGCAGGCGGAGCAGGTCCGCCGCTACGTCGACCAGCACGACCGGCAGGAGCGGGAAGACCGGCACGAGCAGGGCGGTTACGGGGACCGCGGACCCGAGCAGCACGGCGGCTACGGCGAGGACGGACCCGGGCCGCAGGGCGGCCACGAGGACCACGGACCCGGGCCGCAGGGCGGCTACGGGGACTCCGGGGACTCCGGCGAGGAGGAGTGCGACGACCACCCCGCCCCGGAGCGGCCCGAACCCCGGCCCCAGCACGAGCCCGAGCACCCCCCGGCGCCGGCCCCGCAGCACGCGCCCCCCGCGCCGCAGCCGCTGCCCGCGCCCGAGGCGGAGCACCCGGCGCCCGCTCCGGCGCCCGCGCCCGCTCCCGCTCCCGTAGAGCAGGCACCCGCGCCGCAGCCCGAGCCGGTACCGGCGCCCGTCCCCGCGCCGGCACCCGCACCGGTCGAGGAGGCCCCGCGGCCGCTTCCGGCTCCGGCCCCCGCCCCCGCGCCCGTAGTGGAGGAGGCTCCGCACACGCTCCCCGCTCCGGCACCCGTGGAGGAGGCTCCCGCGCCGATGCCCCCGCACGGCAGCCAGGTCGTGGAGCACCCGGCGCCGGTAGTGCCCCCGGCCGACCAGCCGCCGGCGGCCCCCGCCGGTGACCTGCCGGTCCCGCTCCCTCCGGCACCGCTGCCCGCCCCGGCGCCCGCCCCGGTTCCCGCGCCCGCGCCGGCACCCGCCCCCGAGGCCGTCCCCGTCGCGGCGGTCCCCGCGGCCCCCGCGCGGCAGGAGCTGGCCGCGACCGGTGCCGGACAGCCCGGCGCCGCGGCGGCCCTGGCCTCGGCCCTGATCCTGGGCGGCGCCATTCTGTACCGCAGGTCCCGCAAGGCCGCCTGACGGCAATACCGGTAATCAGAAGAAATATCGGCCGGAGAATCCCTTGTCGGATTCTCCGGCCGTCGCCGTGTTCGGTTCCGCGTTTCCGTGGCGCCGGGTAATCGTTAACCAGGTCGAAAGTGGCGCGACGGTCGCCACTGGCCGCCATTGGTCACCCCTGGAAGAGGATTTTCAAATGAAGCTCTCGAAGGTCGCCGCAGTCGTCGTCGGCTCCGTCGCCGCCCTCGGCGCCACCTCCCCCGCCTTCGCCGCCACCGAGGCGCCGGCCGTCCCCATGAGCCTGACGAGCGGACTGACGGCGGTGACCGACTCGGTGAACCCGGTGTCGGCGGCGCTGCCCCAGACCGTGGGCAACGGACTGGCCGAGCAGGGCGAGAGCGTCCAGAAGGTCGTGACCACGGTCCAGAAGGTCAACGAGGTCCGCAACGACGCTCCGGCCGAGGTGATGCACCTCGCCAACGGGGCCACCCAGGCCTCCCCGCTGCTCGGCGGAGTGAAGCTCAACGGCGGCGGCAAGCACTGACGGGCCCGTCCCGTTCGACCCACCACATGACTGTGGGCGCCCCCGGCCTCGCCGGTGGCGCCCACAGTCATGTGGTGAATCGAACGTCAGTCGTTGACGCAGACGTTGCCGAACGCCGGGTTCAGCGCACCGATCACGTTGACGGAGTTGCCGCAGACGTTGACCGGAACGTGGACCGGGACCTGACCCAGGTTGCCCGAGAGGACACCGGGGGAACCCACGGCCGCGCCCTCGGCCGACGAGTCGGCCATAGCGGAGCCGGCGGCACCGGCCGCAGCGAGACCAGCGGTGGCCAGGACCAGGGCGGCCTTCTTGGCAGTGTTCATGGGAAGTGCACCTTCTCTTCGATGTTCTGCCCCGATTCCGGGGCTCACATCGAGCGAAACGGTCCACCATCCCAGACGACACGGTTCCGCACGCGATCAGACCTGTTCAGCCCAATGGTCGTCACCGCGTGCGGGTCCGCGTACGGATCCCGGTGCCTACGGAAGGAACTCCGCGAACGAGGGGATCTTCGGGACGAGGCCCGCCGGTGTTCCGGGCACCGCCGGCACGGCGGGCACCGCGGCCGCGGGCGGGGCCGCGGGATCGGAGACCGGGAGCGCCGGGACGCCGGGGATCTCGGGGACCGGGACGTCGGGGATCTCCGGTACCGCGGGAACCGCCGGCACCGCGGGAACCGCCGGCACCGCGGGAACCGCCGGCACCGCGGGAACCGCCGGCACTGCGGGTACCGCCGGGATCGCCGGGAGCTGCAGGTCCGGGAGACCGGGGATCGCGGGGATCTCCGGCAGGGACGGGAGCGTGGGCAGTTTGATCTCGGGGATCTTGATCCCCGGGAGCAGGGTGCCCAGGCTCTTCGTCAGGTTCGCCAGGATCTCGGAGACGGCGGCGAGGGCGTCCTCGACGGGACCCGCCTTCGCCACCCTCTCGTTGATCTCCTCCTGGGCGGCCGCCACCCGGTTCGCGGCGGCACCGGCGCCTTCCGCGGCGCCCGCGGGAGCTGCCGCGCCGGTGAGTATGACGACCGCCAGGGCCGACGGGACGAGGACGCGGATGCGGGAGGCCTTGGTGCGGTGCATGGGTGTTCCTTCTGGTGGTCGCTCAGAAGCGGACCCGAGCGATCCGCCTCCTTACCCACCGTGCGAACGAGTTCTACGGAGCGCAACACGAGCGCGGGGCCGCCCGCCCCGCTGCGGGGTGCGTACGGGCTTCGCGCACGCGTCCGGGGGCGGCTCACCCCACTCGGGGAAAACCCGCCCGTGGACAGGCCGTTTGAGTGAAGCAGCGGAACCAACCCCCGTAAGAGCAGTTGATCAGGGCGCTCCACTAGCGGGCACTCGTGCGACAAAAGGATCAAGATGCTCAAGAAGATCATGACTGCTGCCGCGGTCACCGCCGCCGCCGTCGGCGCGGGCGCTGCTGCTGCCGCCCCCGCCATGGCGATCGGCAACGACAACGGGATCAACACCGTCAACGGGAACGGCGCCGTGCAGGCGTACGGCAACCAGAAGACCCACGGTGACATGAGCCCGCAGCTCGGAGTCGTCCAGGGCACCCTGAACAAGCCCTGCATCGGCCTGCCGGCCAAGGTCAACGCCCAGTCCCTGGTGGCGCTGCTCAACATCGGTGTCCAGGACATCAACGTCCTGTCCAACCCGCAGAACCAGCAGTGCACCGAGAACTCCACCCAGGCCAAGGGCGACGAGCCGCTCTCGCACATCCTCAGCAACATCCCGGTCCTCTCGGGCAACGTCTCCCAGGGCAGCTGATCTCCGCTCCCGACACACGGTCCGGGCACCTGGCGCCCGTGGAGCGATGCGTTCGAAGAAGCGGTGTGAAGTCGTGAAGCGACGAGGGCCCCGGCAGCGTCCAGCTGCCGGGGCCCTCGTGTGCCGTCGGCCGGTCCGGTGGGATCAGCCGGTCCAGAAGTCCCACCACCGGGTCAGGATCAGCATCCCGATCACGCCGGTGTGCAGGACGGGCGGGGCCCAGCCGAAGTCGGCGAAGAAGGTCGCCACCGGAGCGGGCGCGGGAAGGATCCCCGTGCGCACGGTGTGCGCGGTGACCGCCCAGAACATCACCAGGGTGGCCACCCAGGTCAGGCAGCACCACAGGCAGAGCGCGTTGATCTCGTAGAGCGACTGGACCATGAGCCAGGAGCAGAATCCGACGCCGAAGAGCATTCCGGCGTTCAGACCGAGCCAGAACCAGCCCCGGTGGCGGGCCCCGGCCAGCAGGCCGGCGCCGACGCACACGACCGCCCCGTAGGCGACCAGCCCCAGCATCGGGTTCGGGAAGCCGAAGGCCGCCGCCTGCTCGCTCTTCATCACGCTGCCGCAGGAGACCACCGGGTTGAGGCTGCACGCGGGCTTGAAGTCCGGGTTCTCCAGCAGCAGGAACTTGTCCAGGGTGATGACCCAGGCGGCCAGCACCCCGGCGGCGCCGGTGAGCAGCAGCAGCCAGCCCAGCGCACGGGGGGCCGCGATCGGTTCCGCGTCCTTGTGGTTGTGGGGCCGGCCCTGCTGGCGGGGGACGCCCACGGTATTTGTTGCCATACGGTCATGCTCCCGCCCTTGTGCCCGCTATCCGGCCCAACCATGCTCATCGACATGGAGGTTGACCTGAAGGGGTGGCTGGAACCCCCGGCGCTTCCCGGACGTTTTACCGAACCCCGGACGTGATGTCAGACCCAGGGGCTACGTTGAGCTTCCGCGAAGTGACAAGCTGCGACGGCCTGGAGACCCACCTTGAGCGATCCGCACGAGACCACCGAGGCGCACCTCGGCCGACTCCTGGGCCGCGCCCTCAACTCCTTCGACCTGCCGGACGAATTGGTCGAGCGGCTGAGCACCGCGCTCGCCCACAGGTCCTCGCTCCACACGAACCGGCGCAGCCCCGCGGCCGGACCGTGGCGGGAGATACACCGGCACGCCTACCTGCTGTCCGACGGCGACTCCGTGGTCCTGTGGGAGCTGGCGCACCGTCAGGACGACGGCCGGTCCATACGGTACGAGGTCTTCGCCAGCAAGGCGGAGACCTGTCTCGCGGCGGCCCGGCTCTTCGGCGAGGTCCCCTCGCAGGTGGCGCGGGACCTCGTGGAGGTGACGGTCGAGGAGGACCCGGAGAGCGACATCGCCGTGCTGAGCGCGCTGTTCACCAATCCGACCCCGGCCCAGCGACACCGTGAGTACGCGGTGGAGGAGTCCGCGGACCACGCCCGCCGGGTGCTGCGCCGCGCGGAGAACCCCGACCGGCCGGGCGAGCAGGTGGCCCTGCTGCTGCGGTCGGCCTACGCGCACGAGATCACGCAGGTGTTCGGCACCCGGCAGTGCCTCGCGGACGGGCGGGACGCCGGCTTCAGCCTGTACGAGCACTCCTTCGTCCTGCTGGACGGGAGCGAGTTCAGCCTGTGGGAGGTCGAGCACACGGTGACGCCGGACGGGCGGCACATGTGCGAGGTCTACGAGACCGAAACGGCCGCGCGCGGAGCCATGGAGCTCCGCGCGCGGGTGAGGTGACGGGGTCGGGGACGGGGTCGGGGACGGGGACGCCGGTCAGGCGGCGATGGTGACCTTCGCCGGGTCCGCCAGGGGCTCCGCTTCGGCGGTCGTGTCCTGCTTGCGCATCCCCTTGAGGAGGATGACCAGGCCGGCGCTGGTGGCCGTACCGGCCGCGATGGCGATCAGGTAGAGCAGCGGGTTGCCGATCAGCGGGATCACGAAGATGCCGCCGTGCGGGGCCCGCAGGGTGCACTCGAAGGCCATCGAGAGGGCTCCGGTGACCGCGCCGCCGGCCATGGCGGCCGGGATCACGCGCAGCGGGTCGGCCGCGGCGAACGGGATGGCGCCCTCGCTGATGAAGGAGGCGCCCAGGAACCAGGCGGCCTTGCCGTTCTCGCGCTCCGTCTTGGAGAAGAGCCGGCCGCGGACCGTGGTGGCCAGTGCCATCGCCAGCGGCGGCACCATGCCGGCGGCCATCACGGCCGCCATGACCTTGAGGCTGCCCTCGTTGGGGGTGGCGAGACCGCCGATGGCGAAGGCGTAGGCCACCTTGTTGAGCGGGCCGCCGAGGTCGAAGCACATCATCAGGCCGAGGATGACGCCGAGGATGATCGCGTTGGCGCCGGAGAGACCCGACAGCCAGTCGGTGAGGGCCCGCTGGAGCGAGGCCACGGGCTTGCCGACGACCAGGAACATCAGGAACGCGGTGACGGCGGAGCCGATGAGCGGCAGGACGACCACCGGCATGATCCCGCGCAGGGCGACGGGGATCTTCACCTTCTGGACGGCGAGGACGGTGCCGCCCGCGATGAGACCGGCGATCAGGCCGCCGAGGAAACCGGCGTCGATGGTGAGGGCCACGGCGCCGCCGACGAAGCCGGGGACGAGCCCGGGCCGGTCGGCCATGCCGTAGGCGATGTAGCCGGCGAGTACGGGGACCAGGAAGCCGAAGGCGAGGCCGCCGGTCTGGAAGAGCAGGGCCGCCCAGCTGGCGGCCTCGGTCCAGACGAAGTGCTCGGCGACCGAGGGGGCGTTGTTGATCTCGTAGCCGCCGATGGCGAAGGCCAGGGCGATGAGGAGGCCGCCGGCGGCGACGAAGGGAACCATGTAGCTGACGCCGGACATCAGCCAGGTACGGAGCTTCGCGCCGTAGCCGTCCTGGTCCTCTCCGGCCTCTTCGACCGGAGTCGGGGAGGTGGTGGAGATCTCGCCCCGGGCGGCCTTGTCGCGGGCCTCTTGGAGGAGTTCCGCCGGGCGGTTGATGCCGGCCTTGACGCCTACGTCGACGGTGGGCTTGCCGGCGAAGCGGGCCCTGTCCCTGACCGGGACGTCGTGGGCGAAGACGGCCGCGTCGGCGGCGGCGATGGTTTCCGGGGTGAGCTTGGTGAAGCCGGCCGAGCCCTGGGTTTCTACCGTGAGCTCGATGCCCGCCGCTTGCGCGGCCTGGGTGAGTGCCTCGGCGGCCATGTAGGTGTGCGCGATGCCCGTGGGGCAGGAGGTGACGGCCACGATGCGGAACGGCTGCACTGCGGGGCTCTCCCCCACCCCGCCCCTTCCCGAAACCGGGCTCTGCCCGGACCCTTCGGGGGCTCCGCCCCCGGACCCCCGCTCCTCAAACGCCGGAGGGGCTGGGTTTGGCGCCGGAGGGGCTGGGTTGCCCGCTACCAGGGCTGCCGCCTCCTCCGGAGTGGCCGCCGCGCGGAGGGCTGCCACGAAGTCCGGGCGCATCAGGCGACGGGCCAGGGTGGAGAGGATGGAGAGGTGGGCGTCGTCCGCGCCGGCCGGGGCGGCTATCAGGAAGATCAGGTCCGCCGGGCCGTCCGGGGCGCCGAAGTCGATGCCCGACGGGGAGCGGCCGAAGGCCAGGGTGGGGGCCGTGACGTGGGTGGAGCGGCAGTGGGGGATACCTATGCCGCCCTCCAGGCCGGTCGGCATCTGGGCCTCGCGCGCGGCCACGTCGGCCAGGAAACCGTCCAGGTCGGTGACCCGGCCCAGCGTCACCATCCGTTCGGCGAGGGCACGTGCCGCCCCCTCCTTGGACTCCGCTGACAGGTCGAGGTCGACCAGTTGAGGGGTGATCATCTCGCTCATCGCTCGTCACTCATTTCGGACAGAGGGAGGTCCAGGGGCAGGTCCTGGGTGATGTGGACCGCGTCGGGGCGCAGGTCGGAAGGGGCCGGCATGGCGCTGCCGGGAAGCTGGACCGCGGCCGCGCCGTGGGCCAGGGCGGAGGCCAGGGCCGCAGGCCCCGTACCCCCCGCGATCAGGAAGCCGGCGAGGGAGGCGTCGCCCGCGCCGACGTTGCTGCGGACCGAGGAGACGGCCGCCGTGCCGTAGTAGGTGCCCTCCTCGGAGACCAGGAGCTGGCCGTCCGCGCCGAGGGAGGCCAGGACCGCGCCCGCGCCCAGCGAGCGCAGTTCCTCCGCGGCCTTGAGCACGTCGCCGAGGGTGGACAGGGGCCGCCCGACCGCCGCCGCGAGCTCCGAGGCGTTCGGTTTGATCACGTCCGGGCGGGCCGGCAGCGCCGCGAGCAGCGCCGGGCCGGAGGTGTCCAGGGCGATGCGGGCGCCCGCCGCGTGGGCCCGGGTCACGATGTCGGCGTACCACTCGGGGCCGAGGCCGCGCGGGAGGCTGCCGCAGCAGGCGATCCAGGCGGCTCCGCCCGAGCAGGTGCGGACCGTTTCCAGGAGGAGCGCCGACTCCTCGGAGGTCAGCGCCGGGCCGGGGGCGTTGATCTTGGTGAGGGTGCCGTCCGGTTCGGCGAGGGAGATGTTGGAGCGGGTCTGGCCGGCGATGGAGACCGCCGTGACGTCCACGCCCTGAGCGCCGAGGAGTTCGGCGATCATCGTGCCCGGGGTGCCGCCGAGCGGCAGGACCGCCGTCGTACGGAAGCCCGCGGCGGCCACCGCGCGGGAGACGTTGACTCCCTTGCCCCCGGGGTCGACCCGGTCGGTGGTGGCGCGCAGTACCTCACCTCGGTCCAGCGAGGGGACTTCGTAGGTCCGGTCGAGGGAGGGGTTCGGGGTGACGGTGAGGATCATACGAGCACAACTTCCGTACCGGCGGCCTCGATCGCCGCCTTCTGAGCGGGGTCGAGCCCCGGGTCCGTGATGAGGAGGTCGACCCCCGCGAAGGAGCCGAAGCGCGCGAAGTGCTCTTGGCCCGCCTTCGCGGAGTCGGCGAGGAGGACGACGCGGCGGGCCGCCGCCATCGCGGCCCGCTTGACGGCGGCCTCGGCGAGGTCGGGGGTGGTCAGCCCGCCCTCGGCGGTGAAACCGTTGGTCGCGAGGAAGAGGACGTCGGCGCGGATCTCGGCGTAGGCGCGCAGGGCCCAGGCGTCGACGGCGGCGCGGGTGCGGTGGCGGACGCGCCCTCCGACGAGGTGGAGGTCGATGCCGGTGTGGTCGGCGAGCCGGGCGGCGACGGGCAGCGCGTGGGTGACCACGGTGAGCGCGGAGTCGACCGGGATCGCGGCCGCGAGGCGTGCCACCGTACTGCCCGCGTCGAGGACGATGCTGCCGCCGTCGGGGAGTTCGGCGAGCGCGGCGGCCGCGATGCGGTCCTTCTCGTCGGCCGCGGTGGCCTCGCGCTCGGTGAGGTCCGGCTCGAAGTCGAGGCGGCCGGCCGGTATGGCACCGCCGTGCACCCGGCGCACGAGCCCGGACCGGTCCAGGGCCTTGAGGTCGCGGCGCACGGTCTCGGCCGTGACCTGGAACTGCTCGGCCAGGGACAGGACGTCCACCCGGCCCGCCTCGCGGGCGAGGCGGAGGATCTCCTGCTGGCGCTCCGGTGCGTACATGTGGTTTCAGATCCGTTCGATGCCCGACTCTGTGGGTTCCCTTGGATCGTACGCCCGTTTGCGCCTGAAAACAAAACAAACGGGCATGTCCGCCCATGGAAGCGGACATGCCCGTGAGTGACCCGCACCCGTGAGTGCGCGGAGGTGCGCGGACTAGCCCGCGTGCTCCGTGCCGCCCTCGCGCTCGGCCATGGGGACGGCCTTGCGCGGCAGCATGAACATCACCGAGAAGATCACGACCAGGACGGCCACGACCCACCACATGGCGTTGTGGAACGCGTCCACGTAGGGCGGTCCGAAGACGCGGTCGTCCTCGATGAACCCGAAGTAGACGACGGAAGTCAGGCCGAGGCCCAGCGCGTTGCCCATCTGGCCGGTGGTGTTGATCAGCCCGGACGCCGAGCCGGCGTGCTCGCGCGGCACCTCGGAGAGCACGGTGTCGGTCAGCGGGGCGATGATCAGGCCCATGCCGGCGCCCATGACGATCAGCGGAGCGGCCATCTGCCAGGAGGTGATGGTCATGCCGTAGCGGTCCGACTCCCAGATGTAGAGGAGGACGCCCGCTGCCATGACCAGCGCACCGGCCTGGAGCACCTTGCGGCCGAAGCGCGGTACGAGCTTCTGCACGGACACGCCCGCGGCGGCCGAGACGGCGATCGAGAACGGGATGCCGGTGGAGCCCGCCTTCAGGGCGCTCCAGCCGAGGCCCATCTGCATGTAGAGCGTCCACACCAGGAAGAAGATGCCGGTCGCGAGGCCGAAGGTCAGCTGGACGGCGATACCGCCGGCGAAGCTCTTGACCTTGAAGAGGGAGAGCTCGACGAGCGGGGAGCCGTCCTTGCGGATCTTGTACTTCTCGTAGGCGATGAAGGCGCCGAAGACCACCGGCGAGGCGATCATGCAGACGAAGCCCCACGCGGGCCAATCGTTCTCGCGGCCGTGGGTGAGCGGGAAGATCAGCATGACCAGGGCGAGGGTGGCGAGCACGACGCCCACCAGGTCCAGGCGCAGCGCCTTGGGGGCCTTGGACTCGGAGATGAACTTGCGGCCCAGGATCACGCCGGCGATGCCGACGGGCAGGTTGATCAGGAAGATCGGGCGCCACTCGAGACCGGCGATGTTCCACTCGGTGAGCAGGGCGCCGAGCATCGGGCCCGAGACGGCGCCGAGGCCGATGATCGCGCCGAACAGGCCGAAGACCTTGCCGCGCTCGTGCGGCGGGAAGGTGACGTGGATGATCGCGAGCACCTGCGGGACCATCATGGCCGCCATGGCGCCCTGGAGGATGCGGGCGGCGACGAGCACGTCGGGGCTGGGGGCGAGACCGCAGAGCAGCGAGGCCGCGGTGAAGCCGGATATGCCGAGGAGGAAGAGGCGCTTGCGGCCGTAGATGTCACCGAGACGGCCGCCGGTGATCAGACCGGCGGCGAAGGCGAGTGCGTAGCCCGCTGTGATCCACTGGATGGCGCTGGTGGAGGCGCCGAGGTCCTCGCGCATCCGGGGTATCGCGATGTTGACGATCGTGACGTCGACCAGGTCCATGAAGGCGGCGGTCATCACGATGGCGAGCGCGATCCAGCGGCGGCGGTCGGCGGGGGCCGCGGGCTCGTCGCCGGCCGTGCTCGGGTCACCGGCGTTGCCGGAGTCGCCGGAGTCGCCGGCCTTGCTGATCGAGGTGGTCTCTACGGGAGGGTCGGTCCGCTCTTCTTGTACGGGCCCGTTCTTTCCTTCGGGCGATGACTGGGTCGTCTCGGTGCTCATGAGGAGAAACCTAGACGGCATGTAGGTCAGTTGGTGTCCTATTTGGCTGGCACCTTTGAACCATGACCGATACCCCGGCCCGCCTCCTCTCCCTGCTCTCCCTGCTCCAGACCCCGCGCGAGTGGCCCGGCAGCGAGCTGGCCGAGCGGCTGCGGGTCAGCGCCCGTACGATCCGGCGCGACATCGACCGGTTGCGGGAGCTCGGATACCCCGTGGAGGCCACGCTCGGCGCGGAGGGCGGGTACCGGCTGGTGGCGGGCGCCGCGATGCCGCCGCTCGCCCTGGACGACGAGGAGGCCGTCGCCATCGCGGTGGGGCTGCGGGCGGGGGCCGGGCACGCGATCGAGGGCGTGGAGGAGGCCTCCGTACGGGCCCTCGCGAAGCTGGAACAGGTCCTGCCGGGACGGCTCCGGCGGCGGGTGGGCGCGCTGCAGTCGGCGACGGTCGCGGTGGTGCGGGGCGACGGGGCGAGCGTGGACCCGCGGACGCTGACGGCGATCGCCTCGGCGGTGGCGGGGCCGGAGCGGCTGCGGTTCGCCTACCTGGACCGGGACGGGGTGGCCTCGCGGCGGCTGGTGGAGCCGTACCGGCTGGTCAGCACCGGGAGCCGGTGGTACCTCGTGGCCTACGACATGGAGCGCGAGGACTGGCGGACCTTCCGCGTGGACCGGGTGAGCGAGCCCGGCGCGACCGGGGTGCGGTTCGCTCCGCGGGAGCTGCCGATGGATGCGGTGGAGTTCGTGCGGCGGGGGTTGCGGGGTGGGGAGTCGACCTACCTGGTCGATGTCACCTTCGCGGTGGCCGTGGGGTTGCCCGAGTGGGTGCGGGAGCATGTGGTTGCGCCGGCGGGGGATCACACCGGGGTGCGGGTGCGGTTCGAGTCGGCGGATTCGCCGGAGTGGCTGGTGGCGCGGCTGGCCTTGGCCGGGGTGCCGTTTGTCGTGCACGGGCCCGGGGTGCTGGTCGAGGCGGCTCGGGTGCTGGGGGCACGGCTGGCGGAGGCGGCGGGGCCGTAGCGGGGGCCCTGCGGGGGCTGTCCCCTACCCACCCTTCCACCGTTCCCTGGGGCTCCGCCCCAGACCCCGCTCCTCAAACGCCGGAGGGGCTGGATTTGGCCGGACGGGCCGGGCTGGGACGGGTCGGGGGAAAGGGGAGCCCCCGGCGCCTGGGGGGGATAGGCGCCGGGGGCTCGTATGGGGGGCTTCGTCTGGGGCCGGTCAGGCCACCGCGTCGAAGCCGGTGTCGCGGGCCATCTTCTTCAGTTCGAGCAGCGCGTGCTTCTCGATCTGGCGAATCCGCTCGCGGGTCAGGCCGTGCTGCTTGCCCACTTCTGTCAGCGTACGCTCCCGACCGTCATCAATGCCGTAACGCATCTTGATAATCGACGCGGTTCGCTGGTCCAGCTTGCCCAGCAGGTCCTCCAGCTCCTCGCTGCGCAGCAGGGAGAGGACGGATTGCTCCGGGGAGATGGCCGAGGTGTCTTCCAGCAGGTCGCCGAACTGCGTGTCGCCGTCCTCGTCCACGCCCATGTTCAGGCTGACCGGGTCGCGCGCCCAGTCCAGGACGTCGCCGACGCGCTTCTCCGTGGTGTCCAGCTCGGCGGCGATCTCCGCGTGCTCCGGGTCACGGCCGTTCTCGCGGTTGAACTCGCGCTGGACCCGGCGGATCCGGCCGAGCTCCTCCACCAGGTGAACGGGGAGCCGGATGGTGCGGGACTGGTCGGCGATGGAGCGGGTGATCGCCTGGCGGATCCACCACGTGGCGTACGTGGAGAACTTGAATCCCTTGGCGTAGTCGAACTTCTCCACGGCGCGGACCAGGCCGGCGTTGCCCTCCTGGATGAGGTCGAGGAGGGGGAGTCCGCTGCGCGGGTAGCGGCGGGCCACGGCGACGACCAAGCGGAGGTTCGAGCGGATGAAGACTTCCTTGGCACGCTCGCCCTCGGCGGCCAGGAATTCGAGCTCCTCCTGGGAGGGCTTCTTGCCCTTGCGCTCTATCGCGCCGTCGAGGATCTGCTGGGCGTACACGCCCGCCTCGATGATCTGCGAGAGCTCCACTTCCTTGGCCGCGTCGAGCAGCGGGGTGCGCGCGATCTCGTCCAGGTACATGCCGACCAGGTCGCGGTCTGCGATCTCCCCGCCCACAGCACGAGCGCTGCTCGTGGACTGACGACGGGCGACGGCGCGGGTTGCCATGCGTGCTCCCTTGCGATGAGTTCGGTCGCGGTGGTGCGGTGACACTCTCCCGAGTGCCCGCTTCCGAAGGAAACAACGACTGGAATCGGGACAGAATTCCCACGTCGCTCCCTGTTTTCCGAGATCTTGCAGTATCCTGCCCCGCCACCCTCCGGTTCGAGGGGATGGGCGATGCCTCCGGACTCGAAGATCCGCAGGTCAGGGCGGGAAATACGGCTGACCCCGGAGGCCGGCCGACCGGCCCGAGCGAGGTGGCGATGAGACCACCGTCACACTTGACACGGCCGCTTTCGCCCCAGCCGAAGTACCGCCTCCGGCTGCGCTTCTACCCCGAGAGACGGCCCTCACCGGTTTCTGGTTGCCTCGGCCGACGGGGGCCTACTCGTCCGAGTGAGGGAGCGGCATATTCCTGCGGCATGAGCGCCACCTCCTCGAGGATCGGAGAGTCGCTTGTGCCGTCCGGTCCGCGACGCCCACACTCAGAGGAGGTGCTGCACATGACCGCTCTCGCCCACGAGACGCTGGAGGCCGTAATGCCGAAGGTCGCGACTCCCCCGTCGGACCTTGACGACGTCCTGTGGCAGGCATGGAAAGCCATGGAACTCCCCGAGGGCTACCACGCCGAGATCGTCGAGGGGTTCATCGAGGTGTCACCCACGGGTCGCTTGTCGCACAGCCAGATCGCCAACCGTCTTCGCCGTGCCTTGGACAGGTTCCTGGACCGGAGCGAGTTCGCGGCGTTCCAGGACACCAATGTCATCGAGGGACGGAAGGCCTGGATCCCCGACGTCCTGGTGGCGCCCGAGGACACCGAAGAGCACGGCAGCGAGGACGGGATCGGCATCAAGGCCTCCGCCGTCCAATTGATCGTGGAAGTCGTCTCCCCCGGCAGCGACAGCGTCACGCGCGACCGCACCCGCAAGCGGCGCGAATACGCGCGGGCCGGCATTCCCGTCTACGTCCTCATCGACGACCACGACGAGCACGGCATCGTGACCGTGCTGACCTCCCCCGATCCGGATCAGGCCATCTACGACGACGAGGTCCGGGCGGGCTACGGCGCCACGGCCACCATCCCGAGCGGGCCCGCCAAGGGGTTCGTCATCGACGAGGACATCACCGGGCAGCCCCGCGTTCACTGACCGGGGCGGGTGGAGACCTGAGGGCAGGCGCGGCAGGCGGGTGGCCCCGACTGGGTCCACCACTTGCAGACCGGGCGGAGGGGGCAGGGCGGGAGCGGGGATCCGGCCCGGGGGGTCGCCGTCAGGCGCGTGGCCAGGGTGCAGGTGTCCCCCGCGCGGTTGAGGCAGTGCGGGACGCAGTGGGAGGCCAGGCGCAGCAGGCGGCGCGGTTCCACCCCGGGCGGGAGTCCGGCCAGGGCCTCGGCGGCCGGGCGGGGTGCGGGGAGGTAGGACGGGGGGCCGTCGAGGCCTTCGCGGACTGCGAGGACCAGCGACTCCGGCGCGTACGCGGAGCCGCTGGGGCACCAGAGCTGCTCGGGGTCAGCCAAATTGCAGGGAGCGCTTCGAGAGGCCCATCCAGAAGCCCGAGACGGGGGTCGACGCCGCCGCGAGGTCGGATTCCGCGGCGCCCAGGGTGACGAAGAGCGGGGCGAAGTGTTCCGTACGGGGGTGGGCCAGGCGGCCGGCCGGGGACTTGGCCTCGAAGTCCAGCAGGGCGTCGATGTCGGAGGCGGCCAGGGCCTCGTGGCCCCAGGCGTCGAATTCGGCGGACCACGACGGAACGCCGGGGCCGGTGTGGCGCAGGGCGGCCAGGTTGTGGGTGAAGAAGCCGCTGCCCACGATGAGGACACCTTCGTCGCGCAGGGGGGCCAGTTTGCGGCCGATCTCCATCAGGCGACGCGGATCGAGGGTCGGCATCGATATCTGGAGCACCGGGATGTCGGCCCCGGGGAACATCTCCACCAGCGGGACGTACGCGCCGTGGTCGAGGCCGCGGTCGGGGATGTCCTGGACGGGCGTGCCCGGCGCCTTGAGGAGTGTGCGGACCGAGGCGGCCAGCTCGGGGGCGCCCGGAGCCTCGTAGCGGACCTGGTAGTAGTGCTCGGGGAAGCCCCAGAAGTCGTAGACGAGCGGGACCGGCTCGGTGGCGCCGAGGGCGAGCGGGGCCTCTTCCCAGTGGGCGGAGACCATGAGGATCGCCCGGGGGCGGGGCAGGTCCGCCGACCAGGCGGCCAGTTCGCCGGGCCAGACCGGGTCGTCCGCGAGCGGCGGGGCTCCGTGGCTCAGGTACAGCGCCGGCATCCGGGTGGGGGTGAGGGCTTCGGGCGTCGGCATCGACATCGGCATCGGGAGCTCCAGGAATCGTCGCGGCGGGGCGCCAGGAACAGACTAACCCCGCATCGTTCAAATTTGAACGATGCGGGGTCATCAGTCATTCCCGTACCCACCCCGGAGCGGGGCCCGGGCGGGTCAGTGGGCGATCACCGGGATCTTCATGTCGGCGTCCGCGCCCTCGGCGACCGGGTCGCCCGCGCCCGGCTTGCCCGTGGTGATGAGGGTCAGGGCGATGAGGGAGCTGGCGACGAGGATGCCGACCGCCCACCAGATCGCGGAGGAGTAGCCCTCCACCATGGCCTGGGCCTGGATCAGCTGCGCCGCCGGGCCGCCCGCCGCGGCCGCGGCCGCGTGGTCGGTCAGGTACGCGGTCGTCGCGGAGGCGGCGATCGTGTTCAGCAGGGCGGTGCCGATCGCGCCGCCCACCTGCTGGGAGGTGTTGACCATCGCCGAGGCGACACCGGCGTCGGCCGGGTTCACCCCGTACGTGGCCAGGGACATGGCGGGCATGAAGGCCGTACCCATGCCGAGGCCCAGCAGCAGCTGCGCGGGCAGGATCAGCGCCGGGTAGGAGGAGCCGACCTCCAGCTGCGTCAGCAGCAGCATGCCGCTGGCGGCGACCATGAAGCCGGGGCCCATCAGCAGGCGCGGCGGGACCCGCGTCATCAGGCGGGCGCCGATCTGCGTGGAACCGGCGATCATGCCCACGATCATCGGGAGGAAGGCGAAGCCGGTCGTGACGGGCGAGAAGCCCTTGACGACCTGCAGGTAGTAGGTGAGGAAGAGGAACAGGCCGAACATCGCGATGACGGCGAGGCCCAGCGAGAGGTAGACGCCGCCGCGGTTGCGCTCCAGCAGGACGCGCAGCGGGAGCAGCGGGTTCTTCGTACGGGACTCGACGAAGACGAACGCGGCGAGCAGGACGGCGGAGGCGATGAACATGCCCACGGTGAGGCCGTCCGACCAGCCGGCCGACTCGGCGCGGGTGAATCCGTAGACGAGGGCGACCAGACCGGTCGTGGACAGCAGGACGCCGGGGATGTCGAGCGGGGCGCGGTTACGGCCGCCGGCCGGCTCGCGGATGATCATCCAGGCGCCGACGGCGGCGACGATCGCGAACGGGATGTTGACGAAGAAGGTCCAGCGCCAGTTCAGGTACTCGGTGAGGACGCCGCCGAGGATCAGGCCCACGGCGCCACCGCCACCGGCGATCGCACCGTAGATGCCGAAGGCCTTGGCGCGCTCCTTGGCGTCGGTGAACATGACGGCCAGCAGCGAGAGCGCGGCGGGCGCGAGCAGTGCGCCGAAGGCACCCTGGAGGGCGCGGGCGCCCAGCATCATGGCCTCACCCTGTGCGGCGCCGCCCAGCGCGGAGGCCAGGGCGAAGCCGATCAGGCCGACGATGAAGGCGTTCTTGCGTCCCCACTTGTCGGCTATGCGGCCGCCGAAGAGGAGCAGTCCGCCGAAGGCCAGCGCGTACGCGGTGATGACCCACTGGCGGTTGCCGTCCGAGATGCCGAGGTCGGTCTGGGCGGACGGCAGGGCGATGTTCACGATGGTGGCGTCGAGGACGACCATCAGCTGCGCCAGCGCGATGAAGACCAGGGCCTTCCAGCGACTGGGGTCTGCGCCGGTCAGCTGCGGGTTCGCGGCTGTTTTTGACATGGGGGTACCCACTTCATGGTGCGAGATGACTGAAATAAGATGATCAGGGCGGTTTTACGACGCTAGAGGGCGCGACCCGGGGTCGTCACATGGTTTTCCGCCTCAGGTCCGCCAGGGTGATCGCCGAGCCCGGCAGGTGGGACCGGGCCGGGGCCATCAACCCGTCGAGGAACAGCTGCAGATGACGGTGGACGAAGACGTCCGCGTCGAAGCAGGCGGTGCCCGGGAGGGGACGGCTGAGCTGCGACAGCGCGATCATCAGGTCGCCGACGCCGACGTCCGTGCGCAGCAGCCCGGAGGCGCGGCCGGCGGCCAGCAGGGCCTCGATCGACTCCTCCAAGGTCTCGCGGGAGGCGAGCAGTTCGGGGTGGTCGTGGTCGAACTCGCTGGAGAGCACGGGGCACAGGGCGCCGATCCGCTCGTCCGCCGCCGCGTGCGTGAACCGGCGCAGCGCGGCGAAGGCGTCGGGCTCCTGGGCGAGCGAGTCGACGGCCAGGGCGGTCACCCGGTCCAGGCCGAAGAGCACGACGTGATGGATCAGGGCCGGGCGGTCGGGGAAGTGCCGGTAGAGCGTGGCGTTGCCCACGCCGGCCCGGCGGGCGATCTCGTCGAGGGGCGCGGCGGGGCCGAACTCCACGAGCACGTCCCGGGCGGCGGTCAGGATGCGCTCGCGGTTGCGGACGGCGTCGGCGCGCGGACGCGGGACCCCGTCCGCGGAGGTGCGTGCACGCTTGCCCGCCGCCTTGCCCGCCGCCTTGACCGCCGCCTTGACCTTGCCCGCGGCCGCGCCCACGACCGCACACGCACCCGTGCCCGCGCCCGTGCCCGCACTCGCGCCCGGCGCGCCCGGGGCACCCGCGGCCGGAGCCGTGAGGTCGAGGTCGGCCTCCGGGCCCGGTACGGGCAGGGCCGCCGGATCGGTGGTGGCGGGGCTCTTCATGGACGGCTCCCTGGCGGGGTGACGGGTACATCCGGTGACGGGACTTGCGGGTGGTGCGCCCGCCCCCCGAAACGGGGAGCAGCTCCCCGGTTCACGGGGACTCTGGTTCAAACGGGGAGAGGGTCCCCGCTTATTTCACCCTTCCGTGTGACCTGGATCACACCATCCCGGGTGTCCGTTCCCGTTTGGCCTCCTCCGGCGCGCGAGCCCGCTCCAGCCGTCGGAGGGTGAGCCCACAGAGCGCAGTCCGGACCCGGCCGGCTGCCGCGGACCCGAAGGCCGATCTCCATGCCGCAGACGCGCCACCGGATACGCAAGCCGAGCCGCACCAGCGTCTACATCGGCATCACCGCGCTGGCCCTCGGCATCACGGCTACGGCGAGCGCGGGCATATCCAGCCGCAGCCATTCGGCGGCCGGGCCGGTGGGCGCGACCAGCGCCGAATCGATGCTCGCGCCCTGCCGGATCGCCGGCGCGATGGGCGTGCAGATGTCCGAGGGGCTGCCGACGGCGCCGGGGTACTCGCGCTCGACCGGCGAGGTGCGGGCGCTGAACCTGATGATCGACTTCCCCGACGCCAAGGGCGAGGGCACGGCGGCCGACCGGATGGCGGAGTTCTTCCCGCAGACGTCCGACTGGTTTCGCATCAGCTCCTACGGGCGGCTCACCTACCGGGCCGAGGCGCCGATGAAGAACTGGCTGCGGATGCCGATGCCGTTCGCGGCGTACGGGATCGAGCGGGGTTCCGCGTACGAGCCCGGCTACCGCCAGCTCGTCGAGCACATCATCAAGGCCTCTGACGCCGAGGTCGATTTCTCCCGGTACGACCTGATAAACATCCTCGTCACCCCGAATGCCGGCCCCTCCGCCCTCGACACCGTCCTCTCCGTCACCTTCTCCGGCAACGGCGAGGCCCCGATGGCCGACGGCGTCCCGCTCGCCAACACGTCCTTCGTCTACAGCCGCCAGGACGACGGCTCCGGCTCCTACCGGGAGACCGGCTACCGCGTGCTCCCCCACGAGAACGGCCACGTCTTCGGCCTGCCCGACCTCTACACCGCCGACGGCGGCGGCACGGTGGGCCACTGGGACATCATGAGCGAGGACTGGGGCGCCAACAACGACCTGCTCGGCTGGCACAAGTGGAAGCTGGGCTGGCTCGACAGCAACCAGATCAGCTGCGCCGGGAAGTCCGGGGTCAGCGACCACGTACTGAGCCCGCTGGCCGTGGAGGGCGGCACCAAGCTGGCCTTCGTCCCCGTCTCCGAGAGCGCCGGGTACGCCGTGGAGGTGCGCACCCGCGCCGGGAACGACGAGGCCGTCTGCAAGCCCGGCGTGCTCGTCTACAAGGTGGACTCCGACGTCGACACCGGCCGCGGGCCCGTCACCGTCTCCGACAGCACCGGCGCGAGCGGCGGCTGCACCCGGCGCTCCAACGTGCACGCGGAGCTCTCGGACGCACCGTTCCGGCCGGGCGAGACCTTCACCGACGAGAAGTCGGGCATCAGCGTCTCGGTCGTGGGAGAGCTGCGCAACGGCAGCTACCAGGTCCGGGTCACCCGACCTTGAGCAAATGCTGACGGTCGGCCCGCCAGGTTCCGACCTACGGCCCCCCGCCGGGCCGGATCCGTACCCGCATGGTTGGGAACTACCGTGTAACGACGTAGTAAGGACACTCGTGAAGGCCTTCGCGCTGCGCCGTCCCGGCGAGCCGCCCTCCGTGCTGGAACGGCCCGTCCCCCACCCGCGGGCGGGCAAGGTCCTCGTACGCACCACGGCGGCGCTGATCTGCGCCTGGGACGGGCACACCGCCGCCGGGGCGCCCACCGGGCTCGGGCACGAGGCCGTCGGAGTCGTCGAGGCCGTCGGCCCCGGGGTCTGCCCGTCCTACGTCGGCCGGCGCGTCGGCGTCGAGGGCCACGGGCGGCTCGCCGAGTTCTTCCGCGCCCCCGCGGCCGGGGCCGGGCTGGTCGCGCTCCCCGACACCATCTCCGACCACCAGGCCCTCTACGCGGCGGGCGCGCTGCCCACCGGCTTCGCCGCCGCCGAGGAGTCCGGGCCGCCCCCGGGCGGGAGCGTCGTCGTCTTCGGTCAGGGCGCGGTCGGGCTCAGCGCGACCATCGCGGCCGGCCGGCTGCGCGGGGCCCGCGTCATCGCCGTGGAGCCGGAGATGAAGCGCCAGCGCCTCGCCCTGCGGTTCGGGGCCGACGTGGTGATCGACCCGGCCTACGAGGACACCACCGAGCGGATCCTGGAGCTGACCGGCGGCTCCGGCGCCGACCGCGCGATCATGGCGACGGCCGCGCCCGCCGCCGCGCGGGCCGCCCGCGGGGGGCTCTCCGGGAGCGGAAAGATCACGTACGCCCGCTGCCGGCCGCCGCGGAGCAGCGGGGCGCGTCTCGCGCGGGCGCTGCACCTGATCGGGGACGGGCTGGTGGACCCGACGGTGATCACCACGCACGAGTTCCCGTTCGACCGTGTCGGGGAGGCCTTCGGGCGGCTCGCCGCCAAGGAGCCGGGCATGATCAAGCCGGTCATCCTCTTCCCCCGGCCGGGCCCCGTCTCCCCCGTCGGCGACCACAAGGAGATCCGCACGTGACGCACGTGACCAGCACCCCCGAAGAGCGCCTCGCCGCCGCCGGCCTGAAGCTCCCGCCGACGCCCTCGCCGGTCGCCGTCTACGTGCCCGCCGTACAGAGCGGGCACTACGTGTACTCCTCCGGCCAGCTCCCGATGGTCGACGGCGCCCTCCCCCTCACCGGGAAGGTCGGCGCCGAGGTCACCCCGGAGCAGGCGAAGGAACTGGCGCAGCAGTGCGCGCTGAACGCGCTGGCCGCCATCACCTCCGTCGCCGGGGACCTGTCCGCCGTGAAGCGCGTGGTCAAGGTGGTCGGGTTCGTCGCCAGCGATCCGCACTTCACGGGACAGCCCGGCGTGCTCAACGGCGCGAGCGAGCTGCTGGGCACCGCCTTCGGCGACGCGGGCATCCACGCCCGCAGCGCGGTCGGCGTGAGCGTGCTGCCACTGGACTCCCCCGTCGAGGTGGAGATCCTCGTCGAACTGCACGCTCCGATGGGCTTCTAGGGCCGGCCTCGGGTCGGCCTCGGGTCGGCCTCCGCCGGGCGAGGGGGACCCGCGGGGGCTCCGGTTCGCCGTGCGGGTGGGCGAGTGCGCTCCCGGGGCGGGATGTCCGGCGGTCACCGATCCCACGAACCGGTGCGCTCGGACTCACCCCGATTTCCGTGGAATTACCCCAACGTAAAGGCCCTGACCTGCGGTTCAGCGGGGATACGTCGCGATCGGGAACCCGGCGGCACATGGCAAAGTGGGGCCATGAGGCTGCGTGATCTGCTGTCGTCCGATGAGACCCAGGCACCTGCGGACCTGTGTCCGCTGCGCCTGCTGCGCCTGCCCGGCGGCGAGCGGGACCTCGACCGGCCCGTCCTCGGAACGGTGACCATCGACCTGCCCGACCCCGGGCGCTTCGTGTCCCCCGGAGACCTGGTGCTGTCCGGACTGGCCTGGCACGGCCTGGACGCGGGGGCCCAGCAGGACCCGGGGGCCGAGCAGGACGCGGACGCGGCGGCCGGACCGGACGCGGACGCCGGGCGGGCCGCGGATGCGGAGGCCGGGCAGGCCGCGGATGCCGATGCCGATGCCGGACAGGACGCGGTGGCCGGCCGGTCCGACGCGTTCGTCCGGGTGCTCGTGGAGGCGGGGGCCGTGGCGCTGGGCGCGGGCGAGGCGCGCCTCGGGCACGTCCCGGACGATCTGGTGGAGGCCTGCGCCCGGCACGGGCTGCCGCTGCTCGCGGTGGGCGTGGAGGTGCCGTTCACCTCGGTCACCGAGTACGTGGCGCGCGGCCGGACCGAGGAGCGGATCGGCGGTCTCGCCGCGCTCGTGGACCGGCACCGGCGCTTCAGCACCCAGCGGCAGGCCGGGGCGGGGTCCGAAGCCCTCCTCGAACTGCTGCTGGCCGAGCTGGACCTGCGCGCCCACATCCTCTCCCCGACCGGGCGGCAGATCGCGGGCGCACACCCCGCGCTGCCGGAGAAGACCGCCTCGGCGCTGGCCGGGCGGTTCCTGGCCGCCGAACGGGCGGGCGAGCGAGCCCCGCACCGTACGGTCGCGCGCGGGACGGCCTTCTCCCTGTTCCCGGTCCGCTCCGGGGCCGGGGAAGGGGACTCCGCTCCCCGTGCGGCGCTCACCGACTGGCTGATCGCCGTCGAGGCCGACAGCGCCGACTGGAACGACGAACGCGTCGACCTGCTGAACCAGCTCGCGCGGCTGGTCGCGGTGGAGCGCGACGGCCGCGACACCGACCGCACGATGCGGCGGCGCGCCGGCGACCGGCTGCTGGCGCTGGTCGGCTCGGCCGCCGCCCGGGAGGGCGGGCCGTCGCTCTTCGAGGAAGAGGAGGCGGCGGCCCGGCTCACGGCGGGGGCCGCCGGGGCCGCGGAGGCCGCCGGTCCCGAGGGCCCGCTGCGCTGGCAGGCCGTATCGGCCCGGCTGGAGACGAAGGGAGCGCACGGGCTCCCCGTAGCGGCGTCCCTGCGTGGCCTGCTGGAGGAGGTCCTGCTGCATCCGCGCTGCCTGGGGCCGGACGCCGGACCGCGGATGGCCGTCACGGCGGCCGGGGACGGGGCGGAGGCCGTGGCCTTCGTCCTCGTCGGGGAGGACGCGCGCCTGACCCCCGACGCGGTCGAGCGGGTCGCCAGCGGCTCGCTGCCGCGCGGGCTGTGGGCCGGGGAGCGGCTGGCCTTCGGCGTCAGCGACCCGGTGGGCGGGGCCGCGGAACTGCGGCACGCGCTCTCGCAGGCCCGTAACGCCCGTCAGGTCGCGGCCCCTTCACAGCCGGTCGCCGCCTGCGGGCCGGACGCTCTCGCCGCGCACGTCATGGCACTGCTGCCGCTGATCCCGGCCGAGGTCCGGCGGGAGTTCAGCCGCCGGCTGCTGGCACCGCTGACGGACTACGACCGGCGCTACGGCTCCGACCTGGTGCCCACCCTGCGGTCCTTCCTGGAACACGACGGTTCCTGGGCGCGCTGCGGAGAGGCACTGCACCTGCACGTGAACTCGCTGCGCTACCGGATCAGCCGCATCGAGGCGCTGACGGGACGCAACCTGAGCCGGCTGGAGGACAAGATGGACTTCGCCGCGGCCCTGCGGATGGGCTGAACCCCGCCCGGAGTAGCCTCTCGTTCCGCAGGAAGATCATCGGTACGCCATCGAGGGGGATCCGCGCCGCATGACCCGTCACATCGAGTTCGAGCGACTGCACAACTTCCGCGACCTGGGGGGCTACCGCACGGAGGACGGCTCCACCGTCGCGTGGGGAGCCCTCTACCGGGCGGACTCGCTCGGCAAGCTCGCGGGCGCCGACTGGGACCGGTTCCTGGACCTCGGCGTGCGTACGGTCATCGACCTGCGCTACCCGTGGGAGATCGAGGCGAAGGGGCGGATACCGGAGCCCGAGCGGTTCACGTACGCCAACCTCAGCATCGAGCACCGGCCGTACGACCAGGCGGAGATCGACCCGGACACCGACCCGTGGCGGTTCCTCGCGGACCGGTTCGCCGAGGTCGCCGAGGACGGGGTGGCGGAGATCCGCGCCACGATCGAGCTGCTCGCCGAGGGCCCGGGCCCGGCGGTCTTCCACTGCACCTCGGGCAAGGACCGCACCGGCCTGATCGCCGCGCTCGTCCTGACGCTCCTCGGCGTGGACGAGGAGCAGATCCTCGCGGACTTCGCCCTGACCGAGCTGGCCACCGCCCGGCTGACGGCCGACTGGCACACCGCCAACCCGGGCCGCACGATGCGCTGGCCCGCGTACGGCCGTGCGCCCGCCGAGATCCTGCGGCTGACCCTGGCGGATCTCGCCACCCGCTACGGCTCGGTCGGCTCCTACCTCGCGGACGAGGTCGGCATCACGCCGGTCACGACGGCACGACTGCGGGACCGCTTCCTGACGCGGTGACGCGGATTCGCGGGGACGCGGGAACCCGGATTCGCGGTGCCTTCAGGCGTCCCGCCGGCGGCGGGCGACTGCTTCGAGCCGGCCGTCGCGGTTGCCGTCGCCACCTTCGCCGTCACCAGCGGGGGGACATCCGGCGGTACCGCAGGCACACCCGCCGAAACGACCCGCACGTGCGAGACGGCGGCGGATCCGGCGCGGAGCCCGGGATCGGCGCCGTGCCGACGCTGATGGAAAGCCGGCACCTGACCACCGGCGGCGCGGCACGGCGCGGGAAGACGAACCGCGCCGCGTGGCGTCGCGCCGCGTGGCGTCGCGCCGTCGTCGTGACGGCCGTGGGAGGCCGCTACGCGCGATTCCCACTCCGGCTCCTCCCCCTCCCCCTACTCCTCCCCCTACTCCTCCCCCTCCTCCGTCCCCTTGGACCGGCCAACGGAGCACTCGCCCTTCCTCCCGGAGCGAGAGGAGGGCCTTCCCGGGGGAGCCCGCACGCACGCACGCGCCTCCAGGACCTCCCATGCCGTGGCGCCCCAACTGCCCCTGGACTTGACGTTCCGGTCGCCGTGGGCAGCATGGCTGCCACGGACTCCTCCCGGGATGAGATTCATGACGTCCCTTCGGACGGTTGACGGGCTGATCTGACAGGCGTGCTTGGTAGCGTGGAGGGCCATGTGAGTCGACCCGCCTCGGATGACCTCCCCCGCGGGTCACCAGAAGCAAGTTATATGCATCCGGTGACCCAAATCAAGCAGCCGAAACCAGCCACCACCCCCGCACCGTGGAGTCCCGATGCCCGAACGCCGCTTTGACGCCTCCGGGTTGCGCAGCGCGCGCGTCGCGAAGGGCATGACCCAGGCACAGGTGGCCGCGGCGCTCGGCGTCAAGGACCCCTCCGTCGTCTCGCGTTACGAGAGCGGAGACGCGACCCCGCCACCGGAGAAGCTGCCCCGGCTCGCGGCGCTGGTGGGTGAGCGCGTCGACGACCTGTTCCCGCGGCCCGGCCTCCCGACCCTCGCGGACCTGCGGTGCGACGCGGGCATGACACAGAAGGACACCGCGGCCGTCACTCAGACCGGCTCGGCGTCCCCGGTACGCGCGGCCGAAGGCGGACGGCGCAAACTGGCCCCCCACTACCTCGCTCCGCTCGCCCGGGCCTACGGCGTCAGCGTCGAAGAGCTCCTCGCGGCGGAGAAGCGTTCCTTCGGCGAGGAGGCCGCGGCAGCACCCCGGCGGGCCCAGACCCCGCAGGCCCAGGCTCCGCAGGGCCACGCCCCACAGGCCCACCCCCCGCAGGCCGAGCTCCGGCAGCCCGTGGGGCCGTACAGCATCGCCAAGAAGATCGCCGTCCTCCTCGAAGGCGCCGCCGAGCAGCACCGCCCCACCGACTCCGAGATCGCCGAGCTCGGCAACGCCCGGACGGGCCGGACGGTGCTGAACGGGCCCCTCGTGACGAGCCTGCGCCTCGGCCGGTCGACGCACGCCGGCCCCGAGGTCCTGGAGGCCCTGGCGGCCGCACTCGACGTACCCGCCATGTTCTTCGAAACCGGCGACGCGGAAGTCGCGGCCGTCGTCACGAGTCTGCGTACGGCGCGCATCGGCCTGACCGCCATGGCGGCGCGCGGAGTCGAGGGCGACTCACAGAACGCCGAACTGATGCGCTGGGTCGCAGACATGTTCGACACGGGGCCCCTGTCCGGCGACAGCACAGCACCCTAGGCGTGGAGTTGATTTCAGCCGTTCGCGGACACGAGCACGATCACGGAAGAAGACTCCGGACCCTAGAGTCGGATCGAACACAGGGACTGGTCTGACGTCAGTCAGCGGAAACGGCGGCGGCGGGGGCGGGGGCGACTCCACCGCTCATCGGAGGGGAAAGCACAGTGGGGGCACACGGATGAACGACGGGCAGACGGCCGACTTGCGCCGGAGGGTGCTCACGACTCTCGGCAGGCTGCCGCTCCACGAGGGCGTGCTCAACGCACCGAGGGCCCAGTGGGCGCGACGGGCCAACGCACGGAAGATCGCGAAGTTCTGCGAGACGGTTCTCACGGAACTCGACAGGCCCGTTCCCGCGGACCCGGACAGCCTGTTCGAGGTACTGAGGGCCGATGTGGAGCGACGATTCAACGAGGACCCCGGGGAACTCCCTTTCCGGCCGGTCCTCCTGTACTTCCGCAGGTTTCCCGTGGATACGGCCAGTGGCCTCACGGCGAAGTTCGACGACCGGATCGTCATCATCGTCGAAAGCCAGACGACCACGCTTCACCAATTCGTGATTTTCGCGCATGAGATGTGGCACGTCCTGATGGGAGAGTGCCTGTCTCACGGCGCCTCCAGCGACGTGGCCGCCGCCGTCGCCCGGTCGCTCGGTGGGGAACTCGCGGGCGACGACCTCGTGGCCCTGGCAGCCAGGAGCCACGTCGACACCCAAGAGGAAAGCGACGCCGAGGAGTTCGGGCTGCGCATGGGAGCCCGAGTGCGGGATTGCCTGAAGAACGGTGGCTCCGTGCCGACGACCGGCCTGGCGGGCCGGATCCAGTCGAGCATGGGAAGAGGCAGAGGCTACTGAGCATGTCCGGATCGGACTACTACATTCCGGCCGGCGCCCTGCTGATCGCTCTGCTGGTGAAGTCTCCCTGGTTCTGGCGCAATTGGCACTCGCCCATGGCCAAGTCCATCTTGGTGATCCTCGCCTCACCGGCGGCGGGTTTCCTCTTCGGCGCTCCGCCGACGATCGAGCGGGTCAACCGATTCATCGGTGTCCCGAACATCTCCGCGCTCATCGTCTTCTGCATTCTGTCGTGCCTGTCATGCGCCTCCAACGTTCTCCTCATCCACTGGCGCGGGGATGCCGAAGACGTCCTCCGCAGACGCACCAGGATCTGGGTCGCCGCGACCGCCGCACTGATCGTGACGTTCTGCGTCCTCTTCCACCTCGGCAGCATGCCCGTCGAGCGGCGCCGGGACTTCGACACCTTCTACGCGAACACCCCCTTCGTCCGCGAGTTGATCGTGCTCAGCCTGACCGCGCACTTCGCCACGACCCTCCTGGTCGCGACGAGGTGCTGGCGGTGGGCCCGTGGGCTTCGGGAGCTCCACGCCGCGTGGACCCACGCGGGCCTGCTGATCCTCGTAGCGGCGTTCGGTTTCGGCTTGTCGTTCGCCCTGTTCAAATTCCTGGCCGTCGGAGCCCGATGGGCGGGTACGGACAGATGGGACTGGCTCAGCACCGACGTCGCCCCTCCCCTCGCGGGGGTGGGGGCCTGTATGACGGCCGTCGGAATCCTGCTGCCGGCCATCGGTCAAGGCGCCGAATCCCGCTGGCGGGCCCTTCACCGCTTCCGCCGCCTACGGCCCCTCTGGTCGGAGATCCGTCGCGACATACCGCCCACGAGTCCACCGCCGATGCCGTGGTGGAAACCCGTGGAACGCCGGCTCATGCAACGGGAGACGGACATCTTCGACGCGGTACTGCGACTGACCCCGTGGTTCGACCACACGACCGGGACGAAGACCTACGCCCTCGCCCTGGCCGACCACTCCGAGTCCCGCCGGGCCCGCAGCGAAGCCGACGCTTCCGTGCTGGCCCACGCGGTCATCCGAAAGGGCCTCGCCCGGCCGCCGGTCACTCCGGAGCAACGCTGGACGATCACCTCCACCGAGGACTCCGAAGACCTCGTCGACCTGTCCGCCGCCATGCTGCGCTCCCCGCACGTGCGCACGACACGGCGGACCACGGCGGGGGACGGGCTCGGCCACGGCGAGAGGTAGCCGCGCTGACCGGCGATGACGCCGGCCTGGAAGCGGCTCCGAGCGTCCAGGTGCACCATGAGCTCGGTCGCGATACGGCGGGCCGTGCGCGGGGAAACACCCGGTCGGCTGGGTTTCCGCCTGGTCGGGGCAGGAGCCCCGCAGCCCCGCAGCCCCGCAGCCCCGCAGCCCCGCAGCCCCGCAGCCCCAGCGGATCGTCGTCGCGGGGACCGCCGCCCCGTCCCACGCCTCCCGCGAGGCACTCGGCTCGGCTGATCCGGTCAGCCTCATGCGGAGGCTGCGGGGAGTGCCCCAAGAGGTCTTCGACTGGCCCGAACTGCCGGCGATCGCGGCCCCGACGCTCCGCGCCGACCTGCGGATGCTCGAGCGCTACCGGTGCGGGGGACTGCGGCTCGACGTGCCGCTCACCGTACTGCTGGGCGCGGACGACCCCGTGGTCGGCAGCCCGGAAGCCGCCGCCTGGCGCGACTTCAGCACGGCCGGGACCGCCTTGCGAACCCTGCCCGGGGGCCGTTCCTTCCTCGACCCCCACCACCCCCGGACTTGCTGACCGAGTGGTGCGCGTGGTCGGCCGACGTCTACGCCGCCCCCACCCATCTCGAACTGACCGACCTGATCGCAGCCCGGAGCGGTGCCGCCTCGGCGAGATGTACGAGGCCCTCAAGAACGCCGCGGTGTCGAGCGGCCTGATGATCGGCCAGTTCCACCCCCTCTGCGCCGAACGGGCCGTGCGTTCCCGCACGAGCGCCGCTCCTGGCTCGAACGAAGAGGTGTGGACCGACATGACGCCCAAGTCCGTGCGCGAGGCGGCGGCCGAACCGCGGCCCCCGTACGCCGCGGCGCTCTGAAGGGGACGGACGAGGAACGACGGCCAGGCTCGCGCCTCCCTCCAGGACATGATCGGCGGATACCGGACCACCGCGTGGGTGCGCACGGCCGCCCGGCTCAACCTGCCCGACCCTCTGGCGTACGGCCGCCGAACGGCCGAGGAGCCGGCCGCGTCCACCGGCGTACGCCCGGACCGGCTGCTGCAGTTCCTGCGGGCACTGGACAGCAAGGCCCGGAACCTGAGCACCACGTGATCGCCCGAGGCTGCGGGCCCGAGGGACATCCCGGACTCCGGGGACGGCACGGAGTCCGAAGACTCGGTCGCCAGGCCGTTCGTCCATTGAGCCGTCGACGGCGCCTACGTCAGGCGAGATCCGAGGCCGGGTCCGACGCCAACTCCGGGTCCGGAGTCCGGGGCTCGGAGGGCGAGGGCGGCCGCGTAATCGTGCGGGGCCGGCAGGTCCGTCAGGGTCCAGCCGGGGACCGCGGCCGGGGTGGGCGCGGAGCTCACGTACGGCTCCACCAGGCCGAGCGCCAGCCCCGTACCGGCGGCCTTGAGGCAGGCCTCCTTGCGGCTCCACACCCGGCCCAGCGCCGCCCGCCGCTCCGGCTCGGGGAGCGCGGTCAGCTCCGCGATCTCCACCGGATGCAGGGCGGTCAGCACGTCGGCCACCGCCGCCGCGCTCGGAATCTCCTCCACGTCCACCCCGACCGGCACCCTGGCGAAGGCGAGGTACGCCACGTCGCCGCTGTGCGAGAGGGAGAAGTGCAGTGCACCGCCGTCCACGGCAGGCCGGCCGTGCGGGCCTCCACATCCCGGGCACGCCTCGCGGACCAGCACGACCTCCGCCGGATCCAGCCCGAGGTAGCCGCCGAGCAGCACGCGAAGTCCCACGTGCGAGGCCAGGTAGCGGCGCCGGTCGCCTTCCCGCACCAGCCGCCCGGCCCGGTCCCGCTCGGCGGCGTCCATCATCGGCATGCCCTCGGCGACTTGGTACCCGCCGACCGCACCTGAGGTGGTGTCCAGAGCCCACACCGCGACGCTTGAGTCCGCCGACAGTGCGGTGATCTGCGGTGCACTGCTGCCCAGGCGGATCACATGCATGTTCACCCGACGAGGGTAGACGAGCAGGTCACCGCCCCACCGCGCCAGGCCTCCCACCGACCACCCCAGACGATCAGAACCCCAGGTCACGCCCACGTCTTCGCCTCAGCCCCGCTCCCGCCGCAATCCATGCGACCACTCCCAGCACGATCCGCTAGGCTGTCAGCGGTCAGACGCGCCTTCGTAGCTCAGGGGATAGAGCACCGCTCTCCTAAAGCGGGTGTCGCAGGTTCGAATCCTGCCGAGGGCACAACCTGCAAGCCGCTGACCTGGGGGTTCCCCCCAGGGAGGCGCCCTATTCGGCCCCGGACTCCTCGTCCGGGGCCGTTTGCGTGAGCGGTGCGTGAGCGGACGTGCCGGCGGGCTCCCGGATTCCCGCCGATCCGGCATGGACTCCGCTTCTCCGTCCGGGATTCCGACGGCCCTGGCGTGGGTCATCTGGGCAGCTGCACGGGCACGCGGTACGAGGCGGGCGGCGGCCTCGGCGATCGCGAGGTCGGCCTCGGGGAGCAGGCTCGTACAGGTGTCCGTCGTGATGGTGATCGAGGAGTGGCCGAGCATCTCCTGAATGCCCTTCAGGTCTGCCCCCGCCGCGTGGGCCCACGGCGCTGCGCCGTGGCGCAGGTCGTGGAGGCGGACCGGAGGGAGCCCGACCTCCTCGCCGGCATCCTCCTCCAGCTCCCCCGCGGCCACGACCTCGTCATCGGTCAGGCGGAACTGCGCCGGCCCCAGCACGCAGCCTGATCCGGCGCACCGGGACAGCGGTGAGGGCCCGACCCCATGCACAGGTCGGGCCCTCAGCCGTGCGGCGGGATCTCGCCGTGGTTGCGGGTCAGTGGTCGGAGTAGCTGAAGTCACCCACGGTCCAGGCGCTGACTTCCTCGATCGAGATGCGGTACATCCCGCCCGTCTCCGGGATACCCACGGTTCCCTGCAGGATCCGTGCCACATGGAAGTGCAGATGTGTGGGCGGTCCCTCCTTGGGTGTCGTGGCAGTGAAGATGGCGGAGAACTCGCCCAGGCGGGCGGAATCCGTCAGCACCTCCGACACCCGTTCTCTCCACACGGCTTCGGGGGCGAGCCGGCCGGTGATGACAGCACCGCCGGTGACCACGGTCAGGGACATCTGGTTGCTCTGCCCGGACTCCACCAGGGCGGCGACGTTCACGAGCAGCTCGTCAGGCTTCGACATGGAAGTCGATTCTATTCTCCACCGCGCCCCGGGCGGAGCCTGGGGTGTGTGCGGATCCTACGAGCCCACGTGTCACTCAGGCCAACATGTTCAACCCCGCACGTCGGGCAAGACGGTGTGTCGTGCAAGCCATCGCACGGTCCGAGCCGCCCGGGGAAGCAGCGAGCGCGCGTCGGAATCCGTCCCCTACACGCCTCCAACCGGCCGACTTCGCTGCCGCCTCCTACAGCCGGTGGCGGACAAGCAAAAAACGCTACGGTCGGGGTGAATCAATATCTGTCACCGCGACCTAAGGATTTAACGGATCCCGCGGGGAGAGTTTCTACCGCAACGCTGCCGACGGAAACGTTCAACGCACATT
>NZ_JBIWAE010000031.1:0-84360 GCF_044759865.1 Streptomyces sp. NPDC099050
GCCGCCGCGATCTGGCACAACCACAAGACCGGCCAACCCGTCACACGATCCTTGATCGCCTACGACCACTGATCACATCGGAATGACTCGTCTAGGGCACAAGGGCCGGAAAAAGGGGACCAAAGCCCGCAAGGGCCTCCACCATGCGTTGTTAGGGTCGCCTTACTCCATTCGAACGCAAAGTGGTCGGCCGCTGCCTGCCCGAGCAAAGGGACAGGTGAGGCATGCGTGGACACCGCCACGCCCAAGAGGCGACCGCCGGCAATCCCTCGGCGAGCGGGCCCGCCGGCACCGCGAGTACGGCCGGCACCGCGAGTACGGCCGGCACCGCGAGTACGGCCGGCACCGCGAGTACGGCCGGCACCGCGAGTACGGCCGGCACCACGGGCACGGCCCCGACTCCCGGCGCGGCCCGCCCCATGCACCGCGCGACGGTCATGCGGTCCCTGGGCCTCGTCGCCCTGGCGGCCCTACTCCAGAACAACCCGAAGGTCGACGCCAAGGCGGGTGGCTCCTTCTTCACGGAGATCTCCCGCGAGGACCTGGACACGCTCGATGCCGACCTCATGATCATGGTGCCGATCGGCGTGCCCGCCGCCAAGGCCGAGGACGACGCCCTCTTCAAGGAGATCCCCGTCGTCAAGGCCGGCCACGACCTCGTCTTCGAGCCCGAGTCGACCCTCAGCTCGGCCTTCGCGACCGACTCCGTCCTCTCCGTCTCCTACGCCCTGGACCAGGTCGTTCCCGAGATCGCCAAGGCCCTGAAGTAGCGGGGGAACCGACCGACCCGCCGGGGAGCCGCGCATGTCCGCGCCCACCGTCCGACCCGTCTGGGGCTCCCTGAACCCCGAGGTCCGGGCCCGTGTCGAACGGGAACTGGGGTCGGGCGTCGCCCGGGCCCGGTCCTGCGGAGACGGGTTCAGCCCCGGACTGGCGTCCAGGCTCCTGCTGGAGGACGGCCGCAGGGTGTTCCTCAAGGGAATCCACGCCCGGCACCCCTGGGCCCCCCGGTACGCGGACGAGATCGCGGTCACCACGGCCCTGCCCGCCGGCACCGGCCCCGGGGTGTGCTGGTCGGCGGCGCCCGAGGAGTCCGGGGGCTGGTGGTGGCTGTGCCTGGAGGACGTACCGGGCACCCACCCGGTCCTCGCTCCGGGAGCCACCGGCACAGCGCGGGCGGTGGCCGCCGTCGACCGGGCCCTGCGGCGGCACACCCCGTCACCCGCCCGGGGGACCCGGCCGGTCGCGGACGTCGTGGGACCGTGGCTCACCGGCTGGTCCGCCCTGCGCACGGCCCCGCCCGCCGGCCTGGACCCCTGGGCCGGCCGGCACCTGTACCGGCTCGCGGCCATCGAGCGGGACTGGTGGCGGGCCTCCCGCGGCGACACCCTGCTCCACTGGGACCTGCACACCGCCAACATGCTCCACCGGCCCGCGGCCGGGAGCGCCGCCGATGAGGTCGTGCTCATCGACTGGTCCTACCGGCTGCACGGCGCGGCCTGGATCGACGCCGCCGTACTGGTGCCCCAGCTGATCCTCGGCGGGCACACCCCGGCCCAGGCCGAGCGGGCGACCGCCCGGCTGCCCCGACCCGCCGCTCCCGGGGCACTGACCGGGTTCGCCGCGGGCCTGGCGGGACTCTGGACCGCGGCCTCGCGCCAGCCACCGCCCGCCACGGCCCCGGCCCTGCGCGGCCACCAGGCAAGGACGGCCGACGCCACGCTCACCTGGCTCCGCCACCGCACGGGCTGGCCCTGACCCCCGGGACTCCTGACTCCCGGACCCCGGACCCGGACCCGGACCCGGACTCCGGACCCCGGACCCGGACCCGGACTCCGGACCCCGGACCCGGACCCGGACTCCGGACCCCGGACCCGGACCCGGACCCCGGACCCGGACCCGGACCCCGGACCCGGACCCGGACCCCGGACCCGGACCCCGGGACCCTGACCCCGGGACCACGACCGGCGGTCGCTCCGGGAGGACGGCCGACCGGCCCTACCCCCGGACCCGGACCGTCACCGCGTGCCATCCGGTGGCGCCGTCGGGGAGGGTTCCGGCGCGGTCCCCCGTCTGTACGGCGCCGCCGCCGTCCGTGGCGCGGACCTCCAGGGTGTGCCCGCCCGGAGCCGCCGCCCAGGGCCACACCCACTGGCGCCAGGTGTCGTTCCCGTCGGGCGTTCCGAGTCGGGCCTCGTGCCACGGGCCCCCGTCCACCCGTACCTCGACCCGCGCGATGCCCCGGTGCGGCGCCCACGCCACCCCGGCGACGGCCACCCGGCCCGCCGCGACCTCGGCGGAGGGGCGCGGGGTGTCGATGCGCGACTGGGTCTTGACCGGGGCCCGCTGCGCCCAGGACCGGCGCACCCAGTACGCGTCGTACGCGGCGAAGGTGGTGAGCCGGAGCTCGCGCAGCCACTTGCACGCGGAGACGTACCCGTACAGGCCCGGCACGATCATGCGTACGGGGAAACCGTGCCGGAAGGGGAGCGGTTCGCCGTTCATGCCCACCGCCAGCAGCGCCTCCCGGCCGTCCATCACGGTCTCGACGGGGGTGCCGAGGGTCATCCCGTCCACCGAGCGGGCCACGAGCTGGTCGGCGCGGCCGCCCTGCGACGGCGGTCGCACCCCCGCCTCGCGGAGCAGATCGGCGAGGCGCACGCCCAGCCAGCGGGCCGTGCCCGCGTACGGGCCGCCGACCTCGTTCGACACGCAGGTCAGGGTGGCGTCGTGCTCGACCAGGGGCCGGGCCAGCAGCTCCCGCAGGCCGAGGGTGAGGGGCGTGGCGACCCCCTCCCCGCGCACGGTCAGCCGCCAGGTGCCCGCGTTCACGCGCGGGACGACCAAGGCGGTGTCCACGCGGTAGAACTCCCGGACGGGTGTGATGAACCGGGTGGCTCCGGGGATCCGCAGGTCCGCTCCGGCCGGGACCGGCGGGGCCGCCGCGGCGGGCGGCGGCAGGACGAGACCGGCCCGCGAGGCCGTGGCTCCCGCGTCCCGGAAGGCGCCGAGCCGCCGCCCCGCGTACCCGGCTCCGGCCGACAGGGCCAGCACGGCGACGGCGAGGCGGCCGAAGCCCCGTCGGTCCAGGGCGCCGGGCGGGTCGGCCCCCGAGGGCCGCAGACGGGGCCGCGCGATGGCTCTGACCAGCAGGTACAGCACTCCGGCGGCCGCGCACCCGCCCACCAGCGAGGGCAGTGCGTCCTGCCAAGCGGCCCCGGGTCGGCCGAGCGCGGCCGCCGCGCCGAGCACACCGAAGGCGGCCGCGAGCGCCGTGCCCGCGGCCGGGCGGCGTACGGCGAGCAGCCCGGCCGCGATCGCCACGACGGCCGGCACGGCGCCGATGCCCAGGGTCAGCACCAGCTTGTCGTCCGTACCGAAGCTGCGGATCGCCCACTCCTTGACGGCGGCCGGGGTGCCGTCGACCACGGCCCCGCCGACGGCGGTGAGCGGGGCCGCCTCGGGCCGGACGGCCGCCGCGACCAGCTGGGCCAGGGCCAGTCCGGCGAAGGCGGCGAGCAGTCCGCCGGCGGCGCCGAGCGCGTACCGGCCCCTGCCCGAGGCGTGGGCCCGACCCGCTCTCGTACGGATCACGCTGAGTCACCGCCCGCCCCGCTCGGTGGGATGGAACCCCCAGGTACCAGGGTGCCTCCGAACCGGGGGTGCGCGCCCGGGGCGAGCGGCCGGGCCGTGCTATCCGAGCGGCCGCGCCGTCCTAGCCGAGCGGCCGGCGCTTGCGCAGTTCCACGATCCCGTCGGTGAGCCGTGCGCGCAGGGCGGAGCGGTACCGGAGCTGCTGCTCCCGGTCCGCGGGCGGGCGTAACCGGCCGGTGGGAGCGGCGGCGGGTACGGGGCCGGGCATGGTGGTCCCGCCGGTGAGGAGCTCCAGCAGCTCCAGCGACGCGGACGTGCGGTGCGGGTCGGTCTCGGACATGGCGGGCGTCCTTCCGGCGATGGCGGGCGTCGGAAAGGGCGGTCGCCGGACGATGGCTCCGGTGACCGCCCCTGCTCCGTTTCCGGCAGTGTCCTTCAGTGAACCCGGTGCCGCGCTAGAGCGTCGGCCGGTCGGCCCGGTTGTCCCCCGGGCGGGTGGGGGGCCTCCCCCCGGAGGGTGAGCGCCGCTTCATCGGGCGATCTCCACCTCCCCCAGGGTGTACGTCAGTTGACAGCGGGAAGGGTGGCGGCGATGCCGGCCGCCAGGACGTACGGGTCACCGGTCGGCCGCACCGGGTGGCGGGTGGTGAGCCTGGCCCAGTCTTCCTCGAAGGCGTGCCAGTCGATCGCCCTCGGTGCGGCGCGCCGCACCAGGGCCTCCTCCAGCGAGGCGAAGTAGGAGGCCCAGCGCCGGGCGTACAACTCGCCGACCAGGCCGCTCCATTCGCGGTTCGCGTAGTCGTGCAGGAAGCCGCCCTCGCTGGTGCTCTGTCGCCCCCACACGCTCAGGAGCGAGCGGGCGTCGTACTCGTACCGGTCCTGCTCGGCCTTGTCCCCGCCGTGCGCGCGGGCCGCCGACAGCCAGGAGCCGAGCAGGAAGTTCGGATCGGATCCG
This sequence comes from Streptomyces sp. NPDC099050, assembly GCF_044759865.1. Lineage (NCBI taxonomy): Bacteria > Bacillati > Actinomycetota > Actinomycetes > Kitasatosporales > Streptomycetaceae > Streptomyces > Streptomyces sp. NPDC099050. The sequence continues at coordinate 4,550 of NZ_JBIWAE010000031.1, forward strand.
ACGAGCGCGTCCAACTGCCGCTCCCAGTAAGCCCAGTCGGCGGTCAGCTCGCGGAACAGGGCCAGGTCCCGGGCCTCGTAGGCCGCCTTGATCCGGGGCAGCAGCACCCGCGAGTGGTTGGCGAGGGCCTGCCGGGCGGTGTCCACCAGGTCGAAGCGGTAGGCGCTGGAGCCGCGAAGCCGGGGGTCCACCTCGAGCAGGTGGTCCAGGGCCCGGCGCACCGAACCCGCCGGATACCGCATCGCCTTGGGGCTCCAGTAGGCCGACCCCACGGCCGTCAGACTCGGCCGGGCGGAGAACAGGCTGTCCTGGGACTCCGACCACAGCCCCGAGGAGGTGCTGTACGGGCCCTTGCGCAGCTCCTCCCAGGCCGCGGCGGCCCGGGCGTCCGGGGCCCCGTACCGGCGGGCCGCGAAGTCCGCGAACCACTTCCGCTGGTCGACGGGGCCGGGCTCCCACGCGAGGTCGGTGAAGAGGTCGAAGGCCGCCGGATTGGTGCCGGTGGCCTCGGGCAGGTAGGCGATGCCCTTCAGCGCGCTGTCGGGCTTCGCCCGCCAGGACTGGAACCGGTCGATCCACACCGAGGTGTTCGCGCCGATCGTCGTGTGCCCGCCGAAGTTGTAGATCGAGCCGATGGCGTACGAGGTCCCGCCCCAACGGGTCTCGCGGTCCAGCCGGTTGTACCGGTCGGAGAGCCCGTCCAGGATCAGCAGCTTCGAGGTGTCCACCCCGGCCAGCAGCTCCTTGGTCGGATCGTCCTGCCAGCCCAGCACCGCCCACAGGGCGCCCGGATGCGCCGCCCAAAGGGCCTGCTGCACCGCCCCGGCGGCCGCCTTCACGTCCACCGAACCGGTCTGGCCGCCCTCGTGCAGCGGGCTCATCCGGTACATCGTGCTGTCCCCGAACACCGCGCGCTGCTCGGCGTAGTACGCGGCCGCCAGTTTGGCGAAGGGCGGCGACATCGGGTCCAGCCAGTCGGGCCGGTCGAAGCCCGCCCAGTCGCCCTGCGGGACCGTGATCGCACCCGGGTTGCGCCCGGCGAAGGCCGGCGGAACCGTCCCGAAGTAGCCCGGCAGGACCGGGGTCATGCCGAGACCGCGCAGCTGCTCGGCGATTCTGCCGCCCAACTCGGCCCGGCCGCGCATCAGTTCCTCGGACACCGGGCCGCCGAAGCCGCTCAGGTTCTGCAGCAGCCACCAGCTCTGGTGACCGGGGCCCGGGATCCACTCCCGCAGCTCCTCGGCGGTGTAGCCGAACCGCTGGAGCGCCTTGTAGTACGGGTACTCGGCGCCGACCTGGACGAACACCTCGTTCATGCCGTGCAGGGCGAGCAGGTCGATCTGCCGCTGGTGTTCCTCGAAGGTGCGGTACGGGCCGCTGTACCCGTCGTCGGTGTCGTTCAGCGCGTACCGGTGCGCCACCTGCGCGGTGCGGGTGACCGGGGAGGGCACCGCCGGCAGCTCGGCGGGCAGCAGGCCGATGCTGTCTCCGGGCCAGCCGATGTCGGCTCCGGCGACGTGCTGGAGGTACCAGCCGACCCCGGTGAGCAGCGTGGCGCCGGTGGAACCCCGGACGGTGATCGCGCCGGCGGTACCGGACACGGTGAAGGCGTCGGGCCCGGATCCCGGGTCGGACACCAGCGTGAACTGCCCCGCGTGGCGCGGCAGCAGCCGCTTCAGGGAGGCCCGGGCGGGGGCGGTGTCGAAGACCCGCGGCCGGGGAGCGGGCGGGGTCGCGGCGTGTCCCGCGCCGGCCGGCGCGGGGGAGCGGGCGGGGGCTCCCGCCGCGGGGGCCGTCGCTCCGGGGGCCGCCCCGGCGAGGGTCAGGGTGAGCAGGGCCGCGGGCAGCGCGGCCAGGGTGATCCGGCGGCGCGCCCGCCGGGCGGCGGCCCGGCCGCGTCGTGGGAGGGGGACCGGCATGCGCGTCGTCCTCGTCTCGGCCGGCCGCGGCGCTGCGGCCGGCTCGCTCGGCTCGGTGGGTGGGTGCTTCCTCGTCTGGTGCCTCGTCGGCTTCCCCATGGGGCGGGCCGTCAGACCGGCAGGGCCCAGGCCTGGTCGACCTGGTGGTCGCCGCAGGGCGTCAGCCGCAGCCGCTCGGCGGGGGTGCCCGGTTCGACCGGGGCCGTCGCGGGGGCGGGCGCCGTCAGGCAGAGTCCGCTCGCGTCCTCGACCAGGGCGCCGTCGCGGCGGGGGGTCCAGCTCTGACCGGGCTCGCGGTGGCGCCGGTCGCCCGAGCAGTCGGCCAGCTCCACGAGGCCCTCCTCGCCCGCCGACAGGCACGCTCCGGCCTGGCGCAGGCTGCCGTCCCGGCCCAGGGTCCAGCGCTGGTCGGGTGCGCCCGTACAGGCGGCCATCACGACGGCGCCGACGCCGGTGGTGTTCGCCCCGTCGGCGCAGGCGGCGCTCGTGCCGGGGCCCCGGCCGGCGATCTGCCCGGTCGGTACGGCCTCGGCGCAGCCGGTGCGCGGGGTGAGCCGCCAGACGCCCGTGTCGTGCGGGGCCAGCGTTCCGGTCAGGGTGTCGGACAGTTCGCGGGTCTCACCGTTCCACAGGTTCTTCGCTTCGACGGTGCAGGAGTCCAGCCCGAGCTCGTCGAGCGGTACGCGGATGTCGCGGGCGGCGCCGGACCGGTTGAGCACGGCGACCGCGCGGTCCCCGTTCGCCAGCGGCCGCACCAGGATGTCGAAGGTGGCGTTCGAGGAGACCACCGCGCCCTGGCGGCCCATCGGGTCCTGGTCCAGCGCGATCAGATCGGTGTTGCCGAGGGCGGCGAGCCCGTCCGCGGAGAGTTCGGAGACCTGCGAGGACAGGATGAACGGCGCGGCCATCATGGCCCACAGGCCGACCTGGCTGCGGCTCTCCGCCGCGGTGAGCCCGGGGGCGCCCGCGATCAGGAAGTCGGGGTCGTTCCAGTTGCCGGGGCCGGCGTACCGGCCGAGCCAGCGGTTGTAGCCGTAGTTGCCCATGACCGAGCTCCAGCGCGAGGTGTCCGGGGCGGTCGGCTTGTAGACCTTGATGTCCCGGCCCTCGCGCCACAGCTGGCCGGTCTCGCCGACCCAGTCGATCACCTTGTGCCAGTCGGATCCGCCCCACTCGCCCTGCTGGAAGTAGGCGGGCGCCGAGGCGGACAGCGCCATGTCCCGGCCGCTGCCGCGCAGGGCCCTGGCCACGGAGTTGTAGGCGTCCCGGTAGGCCTGCTCCTTGGTCTTGCCCTCGGGCACCCAGAGGTTGCAGCCGTCCATCTTGACGTAGTCCACCTTCCAGGAGGCGAACTGCCGCGCGTCGCGGGCGTAGTGGTCGGGGCCGCCGCCTTCGGGGGAGCCGCTGCCGGGGTAGCGCTCGCAGGTGAGGGAGCCGGCGTCCTGGTAGATGCCGAACTTCAGCTTCCTGGCGTGCAGGTACGCGCCGAGCCAGGCCATCCCGTGCGGGAACTTCTGCGTGTCGACGACCAGATTGCCGTCCGCGTCACGGCTCTTGGTCATCCAGCAGTCGTCGATGGTGACGGTGTCGTAGCCCTTGGCTGCCAGGCCGGTGGCCACGAGCGCGTCCGCGTTCGCCACGACCTTGGCCTCGTCGATGTCGCACATGTAGTGCGCCCAGTTGTTCCAGCCCATGGGCGGGGTGAGCGCGAGCGGCGTGTCCGACGTCGCGTGGGGCTCGGCCGTCGCCGGAGCGGGACAGAGCGCGAGGGCGAGCAGGGCGGCCGCGGTCAGGCAGGGGAGCGACGCACGCAGGCGAGGCGGCACGGAGTCTCCTTGACGTGGGGGCTGTCGAGGGCTCAGTGGAGCGGTGTGACTACCCGCTGTCAACATAAGTCGCGGTTTATTGATCAATGACCAGCAATATGGGTGTAGTCGAGCGCGCAGGCGGCGGCTGATACGTCGTACGGTACGGTGTTCGGTACGGCGGTTGTTACGACGGATGTGACAGCGGCTGATACGGTGTATCCCATGCCGAGAAGATCAGCCGCCCTGGACCGTGCCACCCCCGAGGCGATCGCCGCCGCCGCCCTGCGGATCCTCGACGAGCAGGGACCCGCCGCGCTCAGCTTCCGCGCGCTCGCCGAGCGGCTCGACGTCTCGCACGCCACCGTCCAGCGCCGGTGCACCGACCTCGCCGGCCTGCTCGACCTCTGCACCGAGCACCTCGCCGCGCAGCTGCCCCGGATCCCGGCCGCGGTGGGCTGGGCCGAAGCCACCGAGCAGCGGTTCGGCGCCCTCTACCGGCTTCTCGCGGACCACCCCGGGCTGATGATCCTGCGCGGCGGCCGCCCCTGGCTGGGCCGGCAGCTGCTCGCCCGGCTCGTGGAGCCGGCGCTCGCCGACAATGTGGCCGCCGGGATGACCGCCGCCGAGGCGATGACCGCTTACCGGCGGATGTACCTGCTGACCCTGGGCAGCGCGGCCTTCGTCGACCACCGGGACCCGGCCGCCGCCACCGCCGCCTCGCGGGGGGCGCTGGCCGCCCTGGACCCGGCCGAGTTCCCCGTGCTCTCGGGCGGGCTGGCCGACGTACTGCCCGCGCTGACCGACCACGAGGTGTACTACGGCGCCTTGCGGCAGCTGATCGAGGCCAACCGGCCCGCCGGAGCCTGAGGGCGGGGCCGAACCGCTCTGACGGTTCCGAACGATTCCGAGAGTTTCCGAGCGTTTCCGAGAGTTTCGAACGACAGGAGTGCGGGTTCATGGATCAGCAGCCGGACACGGTGCAGCTCGACGGGGTGCCCCTCGACGCGGTGCCCCTCGACTACGGCGCCGTGCGCGCCGCCGCCGCCCGGATCGCCGGGGCCGTGCGGCCTGTCGCGGTGATACCGGCGGGCGGCGGGATCTCGTACGCCCTGGAGCACCTCCAGCACACCGGCTCCTTCAAGGCGCGCGGAGCCCGCAACTTCCTCGCCGCCCACCGCGCCGCCGGCAGCCTCACCGGCGCCGGGGTCACCATCGCCTCCGGAGGCAACGCGGGGCTCGCCTGCGCCTGGGCGGCCCGCGCCGAGGGCGTGCCCGCCACCGTGTTCCTGCCGGCCACGGCCCCGCGCGTGAAGGTGGAGCGGCTGCGCGGCTACGGGGCCGACGTCCGGCTCGTCGGCGACCGGTACGCCGAAGCGCTCGCCGCCTGCCGGGAGTTCGCGGCCGGGAGCGGGGCGCTGAGCAGCCACGCGTACGACCACCCGCTGATCGCCGCGGGCGCCGGGACCCTGCTCGACGAGATCCGCGCCGCCCTGCCCGGCCTGGACGCGGTCGTCGTCGCGGTCGGCGGAGGCGGGCTGTTCGCCGGCATCGCGACCGCCGCGCGGGAACACGGCGTACGGGTCGTCGCGGCCGAGCCGGAGAACTGCCGGGCCCTGAACGCGGCCCTCGAAGCCGGCCGGCCCGTGGACGTCCCGGTGGACTCGGTGGCCTCCGACTCGCTCGGAGCCACCCGGGTCTCCGCGGACGCGCTCGCCGCTGTGCGGCAGCCGAACGCCGTGTCCGTCCTGGTCCCGGACGCGGCGATCACCGCCGCCCGGCGCGCGCTCTGGGACGAGCACCGCATCGTCGTCGAAGCGGGCGCGGCGACCGCCCTGGCGGCCGTACGCACCGCGCCCGGGCCGCTCGGCGAGCGGGTCGCCGTGGTGCTCTGCGGGGCCAACACCGACCCGGCGGACCTGAGCGCGGCGCCGGCCTAGGCGCCGGCCCAGGCGGTGGCCCCGACCGGGGCCGGGGTCCTCAGGCGGAGCCGTCCTCGCGGACCACGACGACCGTGCTGGCCGCGTACTGCACCACCTGCTGGCTCACCGAGCCCAGCAGCGCGCCCTTGATCCCGCCGTAGCCGCGGGTGCCGACGACCGTCAGCGCCGCCTCCTTCGAGGCCTCCACCAGCACCCGCGCGGGCGAGCCCTGCTCCACCCGGCGGAAGACCGGAACGCCCGGCGAGGTGCCGACCGCCTCCGCCACGGTGTCGGCGAGCTTCTGCCGGGCCGCGTCCTCGGCGTGGACGAGCTCGGTCTGCTCGGCCGGGCTGACGCCGAAGGGATTGGTGTTCCACTCCCAGCTCATCACGGCGTGCACGCGGCCGCCGATGGCCTTCGCCTGGGCCACGCCCCAGCGCAGGGCCTGCTTCGAGTGGTTCGAACCGTCCACGCCGACGACGATCAGAGGCTCGGTGTTCTGGCTCACGATGGTTCCTCACGTTTCGTCCGAATGATCGTCCTCGTCCCTGTATACACGCCGCACCCGGTCCGACCTCGAACGACGATCGTTGCGCGGTCCCGAGACTTTGGAGAACAGAAGCGGCCGATCCCGCTTGCGAGAGTCGGGAGGACAAGCAGACAGAGGAACCCAGAGGAACGAGGAGTTCGACGTGGCGCGACGCAAAGGATGTCTGATCGGCTGTGCGGTGGCCGGGGTGCTGGGGATCGGGCTGCTCGTGGCGCTGCTCTTCGGGGTCGGCAAGGTGATGGACGTGGCCGAGAAGACCCTCGTCGACCAGAAGGTGTACGAGTCCGTGAGCGTGGGCGATTCCGAGGCCGAGGTCCGCGCCAAGCTGCCCTCCGGCGAAAGCTTCGTCACCTCGGCCCTCAAGGGCGGCGGCCCCGCCGTGCCCGCCGGCAGCCAGTGCTCCTGGTACCTGTCCGACTCGGGGAACGGCGATACGGTGCTGCGCTTCTGCTACAAGGACGGCAAGCTCGCGGAGAAGGCCGACTACCGCGTGGAATAGGCCCTTCGGCCCCTGCCCGCCGGTCCCGCCCCGCCGGAGGGTGGAGACATGCAGACCAACTCGGCCGCTGCCGCCCCCGTCCGCCCCGCCCGCCCCGTCCTGGCCGCCGTGGACGGCTCGGAACACAGCCTGAGGACCCTGGACTGGGCCCTCGACACCGCCCGTACGCGCGGGGCGGAGCTCTACGTGGCCCACGTACGGCCCGACGCCCCGCGGATCCACGCCCACGGTGAGGCTTTCGTACCGCCGCCCGGCGGGGAGGGCGATCCGGTACTGGACGCGGTACGGGAGCGGCTGGCCGGGCGGGACGACCTGCCGCCGGTCACCTGTGTCTCCCGCGACGGAACCCCCTCCGCCACCCTGATCGAACTCGCGGCGGGAGCGCAGCTCCTGGTCATGGGTTCGCGCGGGCTCGGAGGCTTCGCCAGCCTGCTGCTCGGCTCCAACAGCCGGGTGTGCGCCGCCTTCGCGGAGGCCCGCCGCCGGGGCGCGGTGCTCCAGGTCGTCTCCACGCACCTGGTCCCGCTCTCCTCGCTCACCCTGGTCGGCTCCCTCGTCGCGGAGCGCGGCGGCGGCCACCCGCCGGGCACCGCCGGCGGCGAGGCTACCGAAGCGGCCCGGGAACTCGCCGAGAACCAACGCACGTGACTCCAGCCGTACCTGACGAGGCGTTACCCCGACGTCACCGTCGCAGCGGTCGTCGCCCCCGGTGACCCGGCCGGCCGCCTGGTCACCGTCTCCCAGCGCGCCGAACTCATCGTGGTGGGCCGCCACCGCCGCCGCCTGCGGGCCGACTCCCTGCTGATGGGCTCGGTCTCCAACGCGGTGCTCCTGCACGCCCTGTGCCCGGTGGCGGTGGTTCCCGCACAGGGTTAGGGCGCGCACGAAGGCGGGCCGGCCCCTGTCCGGCGGGCCCTGCGAGGCCTGGCGGGCCCCCGGCCGGCAGGCCCTACGCGGCCTTGCCCGGCGCCGGTCGGGGCAGTTCGGCGTGCCGCACCGCGCCGGAGGCCAGGGCGATGGCCACGCCCAGGCTGCCGAAGGCGCCGCAGCCGACGAAGACCGGGGCGGAGCCCCAGACTCCGATGGCGGCGCCGACGAGCGGGTAGCTGAGAGGGGCGAGCCCGACCATGGTGAGCATGAGGACGGAGGTGACCCGGCCGAGATACGCGGGGTTCGCCGCGGTCTGTATCAGGGCGCTGTTCAGGCCGCCGAAGACGCCCGCGCCCAGTCCGACGACCGCCGCCAGCACCACGGCGATCCACAGGACCGGCACCAGCGCGATGGCGGCCGCGCCCGCGCAGCCCATGAGGAGGGTCCCGCAGAGCACCAGGCCGGCGCGGGGCAGCCGGCCGAGGAGGGCGAGCAGCGCCGCACTGGCGGCCGCTCCCGCGCCGAAGCCGCCGACGATCCAGCCGTAGCCGGAAGCTCCCCAGCCCCGCTCCGCGTTGAGCAGCACCATGCCGACGTTGAGCGTGCCCGTGAGGCCGAGCTCGCAGACGGCGCCGGCGGCGACGAGCGGGCCGATGAGGCGGTGGCGGCGGATGTAGCGCAGGCCGTCGAGCAGGTCCTTCCACGCGGTGCCCGGCTCCGGCGGGGTCTCCGGGGGTGCCTCGACGGGCCGTATGCGTACCGACAGCAGGAGCGGCAGGGACAGCGCGAAGAGGAGGCCCGCGACGGTGAAGGCGGCCGCGGGGCCTCCGAGTCCCATGGCCAGGCCCCCGAGGGGAGGGCTCACGATCTGACCGAGGCGCATGGACAGGGAGCGCATGCCGGTGACGCGGGTGAGCTGATCGGCGCTGGTGATCCGCGGCGGGAGCGCACCGATCGCGGGGACGAACAGGGCGTCGACCGCGCCGAAGACGAGCGCCACGGCCACCAGGAGCCACAAGGCCGGTGCGGTCAGGGCGACGGCGGCGGCCACCGAGAGGAGCAGGACGCAGCGCAGCGCGTCGCTGCCGAGCAGGACCCGGCGGACATCGAACCGGTCGGCCACCACGCCTCCGCCCAGCATCAGCAGGGCCCGGGGCAGCGCCCCGGCGGCCATGATGAGGCCGACCTCGGCGGGACCGGCGGACTTCTGCGCGGACCAGGCCAGGGCGACGAAGTACACGTTGTCGCCGACGAGGGAAGCGGTGTACGCGGCGAGCCAGCGCAGCACGTTGCCGTCGCGGTGGGCGGGCACGGTGGCGTGTCCGGGCAGGGCTCTCTCTGCGGTGGCCAAGGCGGGCTCCAGTGGCTCGGGGGCGCGGGCGGGATCCGGCTCGGGGGCGCGCGCGACACGGCTGGGGGACGCGGGTGCGGGGACGCGGTTCGGGATGCGGCGCGGAGTGCGGAGCGGAATGCGGCGTGGGACACGGCCCGTCAGAGCCGGAACGGGAACCCGTAGAGGTGCACGGACACGTGCTCGCGGTCCTGGGTGTCACCCTCCGCCCGGGCGGCCTTGCCGCGCTCCCGCCAGCGCCGGGTGAGGGCCTCGAACTCGGCGCTCATCTCGGCGAGTTCGACGGGGGTCAGCTCGAGCATCCATTCGGAGGTGAACGCGGCGTCGGTCCATTCCGGGCTCCACGTGCCGGTCTGGTCCAGGTACCCGCGGTACTGCGCGGTGCGGTTGTCGAGGATGCCGCGGGTCACCGCGTCGACGGCGGCGGCCCCTTCGGGCGTCTGCGCGAAGTCCGAGTCGCGGTAGCCCCAGCCCTCGTCGGACGCCACCTGCCACCACCGCTCGCGGCCGTCGGTGCCCCGGCCGCCGGCCTCGGCCACGAAGCCGTGCTCGGCCAGCTTGCGCAGGTGGTAACTGACCAGCGACGGAGCCTGGTCGACCTGCTCGGCCAGCTGGGACGCGGTGGCCGAGCCGGCGGCGTACAGCCGTCGGTAGAGCTGCATGCGCAGGGGGTGTGTGAACGCCTTCAGGCGGGACAGGTCGGTGATCCGCTCGGGCGCGTGCTTCGGCCGCATGCGTGCACGGTAGATCTGAAGCAGAATTTGCGCAATAAACATTTCAGAACTGTCCATGGAGGAGCCCCGGACCGGTCGTCGACCGGTCCGGGGCCCCCGTCCGCGTCCGCGGGGAGCGGACGGATCAGTCGGGGGGTCGCACTGCTGGAGGAGGCCGTCCGCGAGGACCGCCACGCGGTCGCCCATCGTCACGGTCCGCCTCCACCGGGCCTGACCACCGCCGCGGCGCGCCCCCTGGACCGGGGCGCCCAGCGGCGCTGTCCCACCCGTGCCGTATGTTCTGCCTTCCCGCCCCCCCGTGGGCGGGTTTCCGCATGTCACGCACCCGTGGGGGGTCCCTCGTCATGTCCGCCGGTTCCGCAAGACTGTCACCGCTCGGCGCGCCGCCGGCGCGCTCGCTGCTCCGCTCGCCGAAGGGACTGGCGACGGCGCTGACGGTGCTGCTGGGCCTGTGCGGCGCGACCCGGCTGCTCTCGGCGGCCGCCGGGGTCAACCGGTACCGGACGCTGGACAGCTACGGGTTGGCCACGGGGCTGGGGCATCCCGGGACGCTGGTCACGATCTCCGCGAGCCTGGTCATGATGGCGATGGTCCCCACGGCGGTGGTCTTCATCGTCTGGTTCCACCGGGTCCGGGTGAACGCCGGGGTGTACGCGCGGGGAGCCATCCGCGGCGGCGCCGGCTGGGCGATCGGAGTCTGGTTCATCCCGGTCGTGGGCTGGACCGTTCTGCCCTGCCTGATCGCGATGAAGGTGTGGTCGGTCAGTGCGTCGAGGCTGCCGGGCAAGGCCGCGCTGACCTCACCCGCCCCCGTCTTCACCTGGGCCGGAACGTTCGGAGCGGCGCTGCTGGCGTCCGGTGGCGCGAACTGGTTCGCCGGCAGGGCCGCGAGCGATGACGCCGTGGGCGACGCGATCCTGCTCGCCGCGGGATCGGACCTGGTCTACGCGGTGGCGGCGGTGTCGGCCGTCTTCTTCGTACGCCGCCTGTCGGCCCTGCAGTCGGCCGGCTGACCGGAGTCCGGGCCGGATTGCGACCCGGGATCAGGCCGCGAGGAACGCCGCCACGGCCGCCGTGAACTCCCCGGGCGCCGCCGCGTGGATCAAGTGGCCGTACGGGAGGGTGATCAGGCGGGCGTCCGGGATGCGGCGGACCACCTCGTCGAAGGACGCGGGCGGCAGATGGCTGGTGGGGCCGCCGTACACGACCAGGGTCGGGGCCGTGATCCGCGCCAGGTCCGCGAGCCAGGCCGGGTCGGGGCGGTCGAGCTGGGGGCGGACCGCGAGCACCATCGCCCAGTCGAAGGCGAGTTCGCCGCCGGGGCGTTCCGGGATCACGGGCTCGCGGGGGAGCGGCGCGGGTGCGTCCTCCAGGACGAGGCGGCCGATGCGGTGCGGCTGCGCGGCGGCGGCCAGATACGCGACCACGCCGCCCAGGGAATGCCCCACCAGGTCCACCCGGCCGAGCCCGAGGGCGTCCAGGAAGCCCAGTACGTCGTCCCGCATGAGCGGCAGCGAGTACGCCGACGGCCACGAGCTGGCTCCGTGGCCGCGCAGGTCCAGCGCGAACACCCGCCGCTCCCGCGCGAGTTCGTCCCGTACGGACGCCCAGTCCGCGGCGGTCTTGCCCAGCGCCGGGAGCAGGATCACCGGCGGTCCGGCCGGCGGGCCGGCGACCTCGTAGGCGAGGCGCACCCCGCCGTTCACCGTCACGGTGTGCTGCTCGGCCGGCCGGGTGCTGCTGGGCTTCCGCGTCATCCGGCAGAGGGTACCGGGCGGGCGCGGGCCCGGGGGCGGGCCCGGGGGCGGGCCCGGGCGCGGTCGGCGGTGTGGTGGGGAGGCGGCCGCGTCCACTGCGTCCACGGCCTTCGCCGTGTCCACCGCGTCCGCCGCGGACGCCGCGGCCGAGCCGGTCGGTGGCGGACTCGGCGATGGCGCGGCCGACGAGCAGTGCCGTAGCCCGCGGCGGCGGCCGGGGCCGCGCGCAGAGTGGGGGCGCCGTGGCGCACGCGGGCGTCACGGCCCTCGGGGGCGGGGAATGCGGGCATCCCCCCGTCCTTCGCGGTCACCCGGGCCGTGAACTGCGCCACAGGTCCCGCAGGCGCGGGCCCTGGGGCCGGGGAATCCCCGGATCCGGGGGCCGTGGGGTTCCACACTCCCTTGTGCACCTAGTTGCATAATAAGCGCCCGCTCAGCTAGAACAGGTTCATCACCCCCGCGCGAGGAGGCGCCCCTCATGAGTCCCCAGAGCCGGTACCCGCACCTGCTGAGCCCCCTGGACCTCGGTTTCACCACCCTGCCGAACCGCGTGATCATGGGCTCCATGCACACCGGCCTCGAAGAGCACGAGCGGGGCTTCGAGCGCCTCGCCGCCTTCTACGCCGAGCGGGCCCGCGGCGGCGCGGGTCTGATCGTCACCGGTGGCATAGCCCCGAACGACGCCGGCCGGCCCTTCGAGGGGGGCGCCCGCCTCACCACCGAGGAGGAGGCCGCCGAGCACCGCGTGGTCACCGACGCGGTGCACGCCGAGGGCGGGAAGATCGCGATGCAGATCCTCCACTTCGGCCGCTACGCCTACCACAAGGACCTGGTCGCCCCCAGCGCCCTCCAGGCCCCCATCAGCCCCTTCGTCCCGAACGCGCTGACCGACGCCGAGGTCGAGCGCACCGTCGAGGACTTCGTCCGCGCCGCCCGGCTCGCCAAGCTGGCCGGGTACGACGGCGTCGAGATCATGGGCTCCGAGGGCTACCTGATCAACGAGTTCATCGCCGCCGCCACCAACAAGCGCACCGACCGCTGGGGCGGCGCCTACGAGAACCGCGTGCGCTTCCCGCTGGAGATCGTCCGGCGCACCCGCGCGGCCGTCGGCGAGGACTTCATCCTCATCTACCGCCTCTCGATGCTCGACCTGATCCCCGGCGGCTCCACCCTCGACGAGGTCGTCCACCTCGCCAAGGAGATCGAGGCGGCCGGCGCCACCATCATCAACACCGGCATCGGCTGGCACGAGGCCCGCATCCCCACCATCGCCACCTCCGTTCCGCGCGGCGCCTACACCTGGGTGACCAAGCGGCTGATGGGCGCGGTCTCCGTCCCCCTCGTCACCAGCAACCGCATCAACACCCCGGAGATCGCGGAGGAGTTGCTCGCGGACGGCCGCGCCGACCTGGTCTCGCTCGCCCGCCCCTTCCTCGCCGACGCCGATTTCGTCGCCAAGGCCGCCGCCGGGCGCTCCGAGACCATCAACACCTGCATCGGCTGCAACCAGGCCTGCCTGGACCACACCTTCAGCGGCAAGCTCACCACCTGCCTGGTGAACCCGCGCGCCTGCAACGAGACCGAACTCATCCTGTCTGCGACCCAGTTGAAGAAGCGCGTCGCCGTCGTCGGAGCCGGCCCGGCCGGTCTGGCCTGCGCCGTCTCCGCGGCCGGCCGCGGCCACGCCGTCACCCTCTACGAGGCCTCCGGCCACATCGGCGGCCAGCTCGACATCGCCCGCCGGATCCCCGGCAAGGAGGAGTTCGAGGAGACCATCCGCTACTACGGCACCCAACTCGCCGAGCACGCGGTCGAGGTCAAGCTGAACACCCGCGCCGACGTCGAGACCCTGCGCGGCTACGACGAGGTCGTCGTCGCCACGGGCGTCGTCCCCCGCATCCCCGACATCGAGGGCGTCGACGGCCCGAACGTCGTCAGCTACCTCGACGTCCTGCGCGACGGCGCCCCCGTCGGGCAGCGCGTCGCCGTCCTCGGCGCCGGCGGAATCGGCTTCGACGTCGCCGAGTTCCTCACCGACAGCGGTGAGGGCGCCTCCCAGGACCCGGAGGTCTACTTCCGGCACTGGGGCGTCGACACCGCCTACACCGGCCCCGGCGGCCTCACCGCCCCCGAACGCCCCGCACCGCCGCGCCAGGTCCATCTGCTCCAGCGCAAGGCCACCAAGGTCGGCGCCGGGCTCGGCACCACCACCGGGTGGATCCACCGGGCGGAGCTCAAGCACCGCGGTGTCGTCTCCGTCGCGGGGGCCGCGTACGACCGGATCGACGGCGAGGGCCTGCACATCACGGTGGAGGGCGAGCAGCGCCTCGTACCCGCCGACACGGTGGTCCTGTGCACCGGCCAGGAACCGCGACGCGACCTGTACGAGGCCCTGCGCGCGGCCGGCATCGAGGCGCACCTGATCGGCGGCGCCGACGTGGCCGCCGAACTGGACGCCAAGCGGGCCATCCGCCAGGGCACGGAACTGGCCGCCGCGCTCTGAGGCGCGCCTGACGCAAAGGGAGTTGTGGCGGTCCGGGCCGGACCGCCACAATCACCCGGTGACGACGCTGACACCGGCAGACGCGGACAAGATCCTCCACGACAACTTCGCCCCCTGGGTGCTCGCCCTCGGACTCACCGTCCAGGAGACGGGTGACCGGCACGCCGTACTGCGGCTGCCCTGGTCCGACACCCTCGCCCGCGACGGCGGGGGCCTCAGCGGGCAGGCCCTGATGGCCGCCGCGGACACCGCGAGCGTCATCGCGATCTCCGCCGCGCGCGGGGCCTACGGTCCGATGACCACCGTCCAGCAGTCCATCAGCTTCCAGCGGCCGGTGGTCGGCGCCGATGTGCTGATCGACGTACGGGTCACCAAACTCGGCAAGCGGATGGCCTTCGCCGACATCACCATGACGCCCGAGGGCGCCGGGGAACCGGCCGCGAAGGCCTCCACCGTCTACGCCCTGCTGGGGTGAGCGGTCCGCGGAGCGGACTGCGGCACAACCGCCCCTTCACCATCTTCTGGCTCGGCCAGGCCCTCTCGGTGCTCGGCGGCTCGGTATCGATGCTCGCCCTGCCGCTGGTCGTCCTCGACGTCACCGGATCCCTGGTCGGGATGGGCCTGATCACCGCCCTCTCCGGGGTCTGCGCCATCGCCACGGGAACCTTCGCCGGCCACGTGGTGGACCGGGTGGACCGCCGCCGCCTGATGATCGGCTGCGACCTCGCGCGGGCGGTGCTGCTGGGCTCCGTACCGCTGGTGTGGTCCCTCGGCGGCCCGCGGATCTGGTGGCTGTACGTACTGACCGCGCTGGTCACCGTACTGAAGACGCTCTTCGACGTGGCCTACGTGAGCGCCGTGCCCTCCCTGGTCGAACCGGCCGACCTGATCGCCGCCAACGGCCGGCTGATGGGCACCTTCGCCCTCGGCACCCTCCTCGGCCCGGTCGTGGCCGGCCTGCTCGTCGCGGGGGTCGACGGGTCCTGGGCGCTCGCCCTGGACGGAGCCACCTTCCTCGTCTCGGGGATCAGCCTGCGGTGGGTCCGCTTCCGCACCCGGGGGGGCGCGGCCACGGCCCGGCCTTCGCGGCCGGACACCTCACTGCGCGAGGTGTTCGTGGTCGGCTTCCGCTTCCTGTGGTCGCACGCCCTGCTGCGCCCGCTGACGGTCCTGCTCACCCTCCTCACCTTCGTCACCATCGGCGCCACCGACCTGCTGATCTTCCGCCTCCAGGACGACCTCGACCGCACCCCGGCGACCATCGGCTACGTGATGGCCGTGAGCGGCATCGGCGTCGTCTGCGCCTCCTTCGCCGCCGGGCCGCTGCGCCGGACCCTCGGCTTCGGCCCGTGCTGGCTCGGCTCGACCGCGCTGATCGGCCTGTCCGTGGCGGGCATGGGGGTCAGCCGCAGCGTGCCGGTGATCGCGGTGATGGCCGTCCTGTTCATGTTCGGGGTGACGACGGGCGGCGTCTGCTCCATGACCCTGCGCCAGGAAGTCACCCCGGACCACCTGCTCGGGCGGGTCACCTCCGCGTTCTGGACGGTCCACAACGCCTCGGGCCCGGTGGGGGCCGCGGTGCTCACCACCCTGGCGGCCCGGCACGGGGTCCCGTCGACCAGCCTGGCCGCGGGAGCCTTCTGTCTCCTGATCGCCGCCACGGGCCTCCTGACCCCCCTGCGCGCCGCCCGCCCGGGCCCGCCGCGCAAACCGCCGACGGGCACACCGCCGGCGGGTACGGACGGGGGGCCGGCGGACCCCACCGCCACCGCTTCGCGGCGCAGCCCACGACCGGGCCGCCGCCGGTGAGCGGCCGGCCCGGTGCCGGGCGGTTCAGCCGAAGCAGACCCGGTCTCCGTCGGCCGGGTCGCCCGGAGTCACGCACGAGCGGACGCCGGCGGTCCCCCGGGGTACCGGGGCCATCGGAGTCGCCGCGTACCGACCGAGATCCGCCTCGCTCACCCACAGTTCCTGCGGCTCCGGGACACCGGGGACGAACAGCTCCACGTGGTCCCCGGGTCGCAGGCCCGAGGTCCGCACCCACACGGCCTGGCACAAGGCCCCGTACCGCAGTTCGAGCTGACGGGTGCCGGGCCCCGCGTCCGTGCGCAGGTCGGTGACCATGCCCGCACCCCCGCACCCCATGCGCACCGGGTCCTTGCCGGCGCAACTCGCCGCGGAACAGCCGGGGTTGCGAATCGGCTTCTCCGTCGACCCGGCGCCGTCGGCGTGCTGCGGTCCGCTCCCGCGGAGCAGGAGCAGGCTCGCGGTCACGATGAGGGTGATGCCGCCGACCGCGGCGACCGCCGGCACCGTCCGCCGGCGCCGGCCACCCGGTAGGGGGCGGGGTCCGGTGGCGGAGGTGGGAACGGCTCGCCCGCTCCAGGCGGTGTCCGCGAGTTCCCACAGCGCGAGCAACTCGCCGGGCTGCTCGCGTGCGAGAGCGCACAGCGCCTCGACCGCCTGGCGGGGCGGCGGCTGCTTGGCGTTGAGATAGCGCTCCCAGGAGGATTTGCTGAACGGGGTGCGCCGGCCGAGGTCCGCGAGGCTCAGGCCGGTCCGCAGGCGAAGCCGCCGGAGCTCGGCGGCCAGGTGCCCGCACTCCGCCGGCAGGGTCACTTGCGCAGCTCCGCCCAGGTCTTCGGGCCGACGATCCCGTCCGCTATCAGTCCGCGCGCCGTCTGGAACCGGGTGGCGGCGTTCTTGGTGTCCTGGCCGTACAGTCCGTCGGTGCTCTTCGGGTCGAAGCCGTGCTCACGCAGCAGGCACTGGACCTCGACGACGTCGAAGCCCGTGCTGTTGGTGTCGAGCAGGATCTCGCGGCTGGTGCTGTGCCCGGCGCGCAACGCACCCTGTTGCCGGCTGATCTCGCAGTCGTACGCCACTCCGCGCCGGTAGCCGGACGTACCGGCATCCCCGCCACCCGCCCCGTCATCGGCCCAGGCGCCGCCGGCCAGGAGCCCCGCACCGAAGGCCACGACCACGGCCGCCGCGATCCCCGCGAGGAAGGTGCGGAACGGGACGGTGCGCGCTCCCGGGCCGGCCGCGGGCCGGGGCCGTGGCGCCGCACCGTCCGTTGCCCCGGCCGCGGCCGGGGCTTGCTGTCGGGCCCGTACGGCGACGTCGTGCAGGACCACCAGCCGCGTCGGGTCCGCCCCGCAGAGCTGGGCCAGTTCCTCGACGGCCTCGCGGGGCACGGACTGCTTCCCGTTGAGGTAGCGCTCCCACGAAGAGCGGCTGTAGCCGGTCTTCGCGGCGAGGGCGGCCAGGCTCAGGCCGCTGTGGTCCTTCAGGCGCCTCAACTCTGCCACGAGCCGACGTTCCCGGCCGTCGAGGCCGGCAGGCAGTTCCTTCCAACGAGCCACTGTGGCTTCCCCCCTCGATCCAGGGCACAGCATCGGGCCGCCACCCGCGGATTGGCCAGTGCCCCGGGGGCTTTGGCCCGATCCCCCCTCGTCCCGGCGTCCCACCAAGGTGTCCCGGAGCGGCACGTCCCAGCAGTTCAGAGCGTGGGACGTCCCACGCTGACCCCCGTCTCCGGGCTTGCTGGACACCGCCGATGTTGGCGCAGGAGAGTCGCTGCCAGCACCGGGCCGGATGCCCGGTCGTCGACAACGGAGGCACAGCAGATGAACCTTCGCAAGCAGATCGTGGTGACCGTGGCCACGGCCGTCCTCGGTGGCGGACTCGCCCTCGGCGGCGTCGCCAGCGCGGCCCCCGTCCCCTCGGAGCGGAGCGCCGCCCACACCTGCAACTACTACAGCGGCACCGCGCTCACCAAGACGGGCCAGACCGGCACGGAGGCGGTGAAGCGCATCAAGCAGGTGCAGTGCCTGATCAACCAGAACACCAGCTACCCGACCTGGCTCGCGGAGGACGGCCAGTTCGGATCGGCCACCTACAACGCCGTGAAGAGCGTGCAGAGCCACGCCGGCATCTCGGTCGACGGCCAGGTCGGCTCCAACACCTGGAGCAAGCTCCGCGCCGGCGTCTGGTGGTAGTCCGCGCCTGACACGGTCCACCCGACCGGCCACCCAACCGGTCACGCGCACGTGGCACGTACCACCTGCTGCTGCCCCCTGACGGGAGACGGACGTCATCGTGGGACGGAGATGACCGTCTGACCCCGCGGCCACTGCAGGGCGTTCGCCGAACGGTTGCCACAACCGTTCGGCGAACGCGTTCGCGTTTCCGGGCCGGACGAACCCCGGACGAACCCCGGACGAACCCCGGACGAACCCCGGAGGATGCCCTGAGGATCCCCGAACGGCGAGGCGCGCACGCTCCTGTCGAGTTGGTCCCTGCGCCAGAGCCGACGGACGGCGGCCCGGGGCTCCGGCCGGGGGCTCAGGGCCGCTCCTCGCCCGCGACGAGGAGCTCGCCCACCTCCTCCGCGAGCGCGGCGCGGGCGGGCGCGGGCAGACCGGCATCGGTGACGAACCAGTCCGCCTGGCGGAGCGCCGCGAAGCCGCTGAGCCCCACCACCCCCCACTTGCTGTGGTCCGCCACGACGGCGACCCGGCGCGCCGAGGCGACCAGGGCGCGGTTGGTCTGGGCCTCCATGAGGTTGGGGGTGGTCAGGCCGGCGCCCTGCGCCACCCCGTGCGCGCCGAGGAAGAGCAGGTCCACGTGGAGGGATCCGATCGCCAGGTCGGCGAGCGGCCCGACGAGGGCGGCCGAGGGCGTGGGCGAGCCGCCGGTGAGCAGCAGGGTGGGGGAGCCGGCGCCGCGCTCCCGGCCGTCGGCCCACACCAGTTCCGCCACCGGGAGGGAGTTGGTGACGATGGTGAGCCGCGGGATGCCGAGGAGCCGGGCCGCGACCGCGTGCGCGGTGGTGCCGCCCGAGACGGCTACCACGCTGCCCGGTTCCACCAGGGTCGCGGCCGTGTCCGCGATGGCGGCCTTGGCGTCGCCCTCCAGGTCCGACTTGGCCTCGAACCCGGGCTCGTGCGTGCTCGCCCCGGCCGGGGCGACGGCTCCGCCGTGCACCTTCTCCACGAGCCCTTGCCGGGCGAGGGCGTCCAGGTCCCGGCGTACGGTCATGTCCGAGACGCCCAGCTGCCCGACCAGCTCCGCCACCCGTACCGCGCCCTCGCGCCGGACCGAGTCCAGGATCAGCGCGCGTCGCTGGTGGGCCAGTTGGGCAGCCTGCTCGGCCACGGGTCGCTCCCGGGAATCGGCAAAACCGGTCAGAAGGCAGCAAGATAACACGGCAATGTTGTTCAAGTCTGGGGGAAACCTCGGCGCGGGCTGGTGGAAAATGTTCGAGAGTGTTTATTCTCGGTAGGTGAAGAAGACCCTCGCGAAACTCGCGGACGGCCGCGAACTGATCTACTTCGACACCGACGAAGGTGCCGTGCGCGACGCGCCCGACCTGCGCCCACTGGATCCCGTGGACAGCAGGCCGGAACTGCGGCGGGACGAGGCCACCGGTGACTGGATCACCATCGCCTCCCACCGCCAGAACCGGACCTACCACCCGCCCGCCGGCGAATGCCCGCTCTGCCCCTCCCGGGACGGCCGGCTCAGCGAGATCCCCGCCGCCGACTACGAGGTCGCCGTCTTCGAGAACCGCTTCCCCTCCCTCGCGGGCGAGGCCGGACGCTGCGAAGTCGTCTGCTTCACCCCCGACCACGACGCCGGCTTCGCCGACCTCACCCCGGCCGCCGCCCGGCTGGTCCTGGACGCATGGACCGACCGCACCGCGGAGCTCTCCGCGCTCCCCGGCGTCGAGCAGGTGTACTGCTTCGAGAACCGCGGAGCCGAGATCGGCGTGACCCTCGCCCACCCGCACGGCCAGATCTACGCCTTCCCCTTCGTCACGCCGCGCACCGCCAAGATGACGGCCGCCGCGCGGGCGCACCGCGCCGCCACCGGCCGCAACCTCTTCGAGGACCTCCTCGCCGGCGCCCGCGCCGCCACCGACAGGGTCGTGTCGGCCGGGGAGCACTGGACCGCCTTCGTGCCCCACGCCGCCCGCTGGCCGTACGAGGTCCACCTCTACCCCCACCGCCGGGTCCCCGACCTGACCCGCCTCACCGAAGCCGAGCGGGCCGAGTTCCCCGGGATCTACCTCGACTTGCTCCGCCGCTTCGACCGGCTGTTTCCCGTACCGCAGGCAGAGGCGGCGGCGCCCACCCCGTACATCTCCGCATGGCACCAGGCGCCCCGCACCCACGGCGGGGAACTCGCGCTGCACTTGGAGCTGTTCACCATCCGGAGGACACCCGACAAGCTCAAGTTCCTCGCCGGGACGGAGTCCGGGACGGAAGCCTTCATCAACGACGTGGCCCCCGAGACGGCCGCGCGACGACTGCGGGAGGCCCTGGCGTGAACCGGACCGAACAGGCCGCGAGGACCTTCGCGAAACTCTTCGGCGGTTCCCCCGACGGGGTCTGGGCGGCGCCCGGCCGGGTCAACCTGATCGGTGAACACACCGACTACAACGACGGGTTCGCGCTGCCCATCGCGCTCCCGCAGACCACCCTGCTCGCCGCCCGGGCCCGTACGGACGGCCGGCTGCTGCTGCACAGCGCGCAGGGCGACGGCCGGATCACCGAACTGGCCGTGGCCGGCCTGACCCCCGGAACCGTGCCGGGCTGGGCCGCGTACCCGGCCGGAGTGGTCTGGGCCCTCGCCGGGGCCGGACACCCGGTCGGCGGCGCGGACCTCCACTTCGACAGCACCGTGCCCACCGGCGCGGGGCTCTCCTCCTCCGCCGCGCTGGAGTGCGTGGTCGCGGTCGCCTACGACGAGGTGTAGGGACTGGGCCTGGCCCGGCCCGAACTGGCCCGGATCGCCCAGCGGGCGGAGAACGCCTTCGCCGGCGTCCCCTGCGGGATCATGGACCAGATGGCCTCCATGTGCTGCACCACCGGGGCCGCCCTCCACCTCGACGCCCGCACCCCCGAGGGCCACCGGCAGGCCCCCCTCGACCTCCCGGGGCAGGGGCTCGGACTGCTCGTGATCGACACCCGGGTCTCGCACGACCTGGGCGACGGGGCGTACGCGGCCCTGCGCGCGGGCTGTGAACGGGCGGCCGGGCTGCTCGGCCTGCGCGCCCTGCGGGATCTGCCCGCCCGGGACCTCGCGGGGGCCCTGGAGGAACTCCCGGGGGAGCTCGTACCGCTGGTCCGTCACGTGGTGACCGAGAACGGTCGGGTCACCGAGGCCGTGGCCCGGCTCCGGGAGGGCGACGCGGCGGCTCTCGGCCCGATCCTGACGGCCGGTCACGCGTCGCTCCGCGACGACTTCCGGGTCTCCTGCCCGGAGACCGACCTGGCGGTGACCGCCGCGCTGGGCGCCGGGGCGCTCGGCGCCCGGACGACGGGAGGCGGCTTCGGCGGCTCCGTCATCGCGCTGGTGGAGGCGGGGCGCGAGAACGCGGTGGGCGATCGCGTCACGGCGGCCTTCGGCGCGGCCGGCCACCGCTTCCCGCGGCTCCTCACCGTCACCCCGGCGGAGGGCGCCCGACGGCTGTAGCCAGGGCGGGGTCCGGCGGCCCGCCCGGTCGGGCGGTGAAGAGCGGCCCGCCCCGCCGGGCGGGGAACAAGTGTACGAACTCCCGCCGGAGCGCACCGTTCCCGGGCCGACCGGCACCACTTGGGCGGGCCCGGGTAGTGACCCGGGCCCGCCCAAGTACGGCCTGCCGAGCGGCTACCAGAGGACGGGGAGCCGCTCGGGGAGGCGCTTCATGAACCGGGTGCGCCAGACGAGCTGGTCGACCGGCACGGCCAGCTGGAGGCGGGGCATCTTCTCCAGGAGCACCTCGATGGCGATCTCGGTGTGCCGCTTGCCGAGGGCGGTGGCGGGGCAGTAGTGCGGCCCGCCGCCGAAGGAGAGGTGGGTGGCGGCGTTCTGCCGGTCGATGTCGACCACGTGGGGATCGCTGAACACGGCCGGGTCCGTGTTGGCGGCCTCGACCAGCACGAGGAGGAGCTCCCCCTTCTTCACCTCGACGTCCCCGAGGGTGACGTCCTCGAGGGCCAGGCGGGGCAGCCCGTCACCGATCGAGAGGTTGACCCGCAGGAGTTCGTCCACGGCGCCCGGGATCTTCTCCGGCGCCTTCCGCAACTGCTCCCACACGTCCGGGTTCTGGAGGAGGGAGAAGACCGCCATCGTCAGGAAGCCCATGGTGGAGATGACCCCGGCGCCGAACAGGGTGACGCCGACCGTGGCGAGCATCTCGTCGGTGAGGTGCGCGTATTGGGGGTCCGGGCGCAGGGCCGCCAGCTCGGAGACGAGACCGGTGGTGGAGGGGTCGTCGAGGCGTTCGACCATATAGGCGATGTCCCGGTCCCAGTTGAGCTTGGCACCGGTGACGGGGCAGGCCGAGTTCATGAACGCGATGTCGAGGCTGGACGCCAGGCGCGGGGCGTCGGCCACCGGTATGCCGAGGATGCGGCAGTGCAGGTTCTCGGCGTACGGGTTGGTGAACTGGCCGCGCAGGTCGACCGGGGCCCCGTGGGTGAGGAGGCCGTCGACGAGGGCGGAGGCCTCGGCGCGCATCCAGTCGGTGAGTCCGTCGGTCTTGGGGTTGATCGCCTTGAGGACGGCCTTGCGCAGACCGGCCCCGGTGATGTTGCCCATGTTGTTGACGACCTCGGGCGGGATCGTCAACGCGTACTGGCGGGGCACCCCGGGGGCCGAGGTGTCCTTCAGGCTGAACCTGGGATCTTCCAGGACCTGCTTGCACAACTCGTAGGAGGAGACGAGCCAGGCTTCGTCACCGGCGATCGTGCGGACCCGCTTGACCGGCTCGTCGCGCAGCTCCTCCACCTCGGCGGGAAGCTGGTCGCCGCGCGCGGAGAACGGGAAGTCGAGAAGGGTCTCAGTGGACATCGGGTGCTCCTTCGGCGGGGGTGATGACGGCGTGTCCCTGGTTGCGCGAGGCGCGCAGGCCGGAGCCGCGTGAGTAGAGCAGTTCCGCCATCGGCAGGAGCTGGTGGTAGCAGTTGAGGGAGGACGGCACCCCGAGGATCGCGGGGGTGTCCAGGAAGAGCGGCGCCTCGGCGCAGACGTACTCCAGGCAGACTTCGCGCTGCCGCGTGGTGGCGGTCTTGCCGCCCAGCACCTTGGAGGAGAGGAACGCGTCGACCAGGGAATTGCAGGTGCTGCGGAACTCCGGGTCGGTGTCGAGCAGGTTGTACAGGTGGGTGTGGAGCGCGCGGTACGCGGGAATGTCCGTGAGGGCCGACATGGGCCGCGCACGCAGACGCGTACCGGTGGGGTCGGCTTCCGCCGCGGCGTTGTTGACCTTGGCGCGGACGCCCCGCAGGTTCTTGACCGCCTTGCGCCGGGCTTCGTCGGCGTCGTAGCCGAGGGCCTCGTACATCTCGGCCACGTGCAAGTCGGTGTAGATGAGATCGACCTGCGCGAAATGACGCATGCCCCACTGGGCGAGGTCGAGAACGCGCTGGGCGGAGAAGTAGCTGTTTCCGGGCGAGATGCCGATCACGGCGTGATCGCCTTCGGCGTGAATCACCTGGCAGTGCGGGGTGTACGGCCGGACTGTGAAGACTTCGGTCAATGTCGTCAACAGGTGTCGGGTCCTTCGCGCCGCAAGTCCCATGGGGCCCTGTGCCCCGGGTGTGGCGGCGACGTGACGGAAAGGTACCGGACGAGTGCGCACGGTCCTATGCCTTCCGGCCGGTAACTCACCTGCTGGACAGCACGGTTGCCCGGGGCTACGAGCAGGTGGCGGGCCTTGCGGCACCTGGAAGAGCGCTCGCCGCCCCGGGCCCGCGGCGCGTACGGGAGGTCACCCGCCGCACGGAGACGGCCTCCGAGGGTGACCGGTTACCGCCCTGCGGGGTGGTGCGGGCGCCGCCAGTGACCCGCGAGGTCGCCTCCGGGAGCCCAGACGCTGAGGGTGACCCACCCCGCGCCGGCACGCGTCGGCGCGGTCACGCGTCCGCGGCGGCGGTGAGCTGCTGTTCCAGCGCCGCCAGCGTCCGGTAACAGGGAAGGACCTGGGCGATGGACGAGTTCGGCTCGCGGCCCTCGCGGATCGCGGCGACGAACTCGCGGTCCTGGAGCTCGATGCCGTCCATCGACACGTCGACACCGCTCACGTCGATCGGCTCGTCCTTGCCCGTGAACAGGTCGTCGTACCGGGCGATGTAAGTGCCGGTGTCGCCGATGTAGCGGAAGAAGGTGCCCAGCGGCCCGTCGTTGTTGAAGGACAGCGACAGCGTGCAGATCGCGCCGCCGGCCGCGCGCAGCTGGATCGACATGTCCATCGCGATGCCCAGCTCGGGGTGGATCGGACCTTGCACCGCGTTGGCCTGCACGATCGGTGAACCGGTCTGGTACGCGAACAGATCCACCGTGTGCGCGGCGTGATGCCACAGCAGGTGGTCGGTCCAGGAGCGCGGCTCCCCGAGCGCGTTGAGGTTCCCCCGGCGGAAGAAGTACGTCTGCACGTCCATCTGCTGGATGTTGAACCGACCGGCCTCGATCCGCCGGTGCACCCACTGATGGCTGGGGTTGAAGCGGCGGGTGTGGCCCACCATCGCGACGAGCCCGGTGCGCTCCTGCGCCGCCCGGCACGCCTCGGCATCGGCGAGGGAGTCGGCGAGCGGGATCTCGGTCTGCACGTGCTTGCCCGCGTCGAGGCAGGCCAGGGTCTGCGCTGCGTGCATCTGGGTGGGGGTGGCGAGGATGACGGCGTCGATGTCGTCCATCGCCAGCACTTGGTCCAGGGAGGCGGCGGCGCGGCCCACGCCCTGCTCGGCGGCGAACTTCTGGGCCCGTTCGGGGCTGCTGCTCACGACGGCGGCCACTTCGACGCCCTCGATGCGGCGAGTGCGGCAGCGTGCTTGGCGCCGAAGGCGCCGCCGCCGGCCAGGGCGATCCGCAGGGGGGCGAAGGTAGGGGCGCATCAGCCCGACCCGGCCCATCGCCTCGTGGATCGTCGCGACGCCGTACTTCGACAGCTCGGCGACGGCATCGGGGTCGGCCCGGTCGATCTTGGTGTGGACGACGCCGATCCGGGTGTGTTCCATGGGTGCTTCTCCTGGGGTCAGCGGCCGGCCGCGGCGAGGCGGGCGGCGAGTCGGGGGTAGACGCGCAGGGCGTTGCCGGCGTAGACGGCGGCGCGTTCCCCGTCCGACAGGTGCGACGTGGCGTCAACGTAGCGCTTGGTGTCGTCGAAGTGGTGGCCGGTGCGCGGGTCGATGTCGCGGACGGCGCCGATCATCTCGCTGGCGAACAGGACGGACCGGCTGGGGATCACGCGGGTCAGCAGGTCGATGCCGGGCTGGTGGTAGACGCAGTCGAAGAAGACGTGGTCGAGCAGCGTCTCCGGGTCCGGCCTGCCCAGCGCCATCGCCAGGCCGCGGAACCGGCCCCAGTGGTACGGCACGGCCCCGCCGCCGTGCGGGATCACGAACCGCAGCGTCGGGAAGTCGGCGAACGGGTCGCCCTGGACGAGCTGCATGAACGCCGTGGTATCGGCGTTCATGTAGTGCGCGCCGGTGGTGTGGTGGCCCTCGACGGCCCGGCGCAGGTCGTCGTCGGTGATGACGAGGCCGTCGGGGTCGGGCGCGTCCGCGGGGGAGCCGACGGCCGCGATCTGCCGGTCGCGCCACTCGGCCAGCTGCGCCGGTGCGGTGGTGAAGTGACCGTGACAGTCGATGATCATGGGAGGTCTCCTGGGGTGCCGGGGCGGGAGCCGGGCTGGGGACGCGATCAGTCCCGGGCGCCGGCGGGCCAGCCCGTGTACTGCTCCGAGAGGTACGTCCGTCCGGCGCGCGTGCCCACCACGTTGTCGAGTTCGCCGAGCTGGCGCCGCAGGTCGAAGGCCGAGGCGCCGGGCGCGGTGTGGAGCAGCCGGGTCATCCAGTACGAGAAGTTCTGCGCCCGCCACACCCGCTGGAGGGCCCGCGGCTGGTACTCGTCCAGCGCGGCCCCGCCCTCGCGGCCGAGGGCCCGCGGCAGCACGTCGGCGAGGACCTTCACGTCGTGCAGCGCCAGGTTGAGTCCGCGGGCGCCGGTCGGCGGCACCGTGTGCGCGGCGTCACCGGCGAGCACCATCGAGCCCCAGCGCATGGGCTCCTGCACGAACGAGCGGAACCGCAGCACCGTCTTCCCGAGGACCGGCCCCCTCCTTCAGCCGGAAGCCGGCCTCACCGGCCACCCGCGCCTGGAGGGTCTCCCAGATGCGGTCGTCCGACCAGGCGTCGACGGACTCGTCCGGGGAGCACTGGAAGTACATGCGCTGCACGGCCTCGGTGCGCTGACTGATCAGCGCGAAGCCGTGCTCGGAGTGGGCGTAGATCAGCTCGGGTGCGCTCATCGGCGCCTCGGCGAGGATGCCGAACCACGCGAAGGGGCACTCCTTGCCGTACCGCGTCCGCCGCTCCTCCGGCACCATGTCGCGGCACATGCCGCGGGACCCGTCCGCGCCGACCACGTACCGCGCGCGGATCTCGTGCCGGGACCCGTCGGCCGCCGTGTACCGGACGCGCGGGGCGTCGGTGGTGATGTCGAGGACCTCGGTGTCCCTGACGCCGAAGTGGACCGTGCCGCCGTCGCGCTCCCGCGCGTCTGCCAGGTCGATGAGCACGTCGGTCTGCGGGTAGAGCCACACGGACTCACCCACCAGGGCCTTGAAGTGGATACGGTGCGCCCGGCCGCCGAACCGGAGCTCGGTGCCCTCGTGCTCGTGGCCGTCCCGCAGGATCCGGTCGGAGACACCGGTCTCGACCAGATCCCGGGCCACGTCGGCCTCCAGGATCCCGGCGCGCTGCGTCGTCTCTATCTCGCGCCGGGTACGGGTGTCGAGCACGATCGTCCCGACCCCCGACCCCCGACCCCCGACCCCCCGCGCGCCCGAGCCGGTGCGCCAGCATCAGGCCGGCGGGACCGGCGCCGACCACGGCCACGGGGACCGAGGCGACGGTGTCGACAGGGGCATCGGCCGTGGCATCTCCTGAGCGACTGCGAACGTTCCGAACACCCCGAACGTTGACACCCGTTCCGATGCCAGGTCGCTGCTGTTTCCGTCAGGCGGAAGCCCGTCCCGTCCCGATCCGGGACTTCAGGAGGTCGTACGGGTACGCCGGCCCAGCTCCTGCGAGATCCCGTGCGCGGCCCGCAGCAGCGGATCCCACAGCCGGCGCGCACGGCTGGCGCCCTGCGCGGTGATCACCACCCCGAGAGCGGCGCTCACCGGCCCGGCCCGCCCGATCCGCACGGGCGCGGCCACCGCGACCGTGCTCTCCGACAGCTGACGGTCGCTGACGAAGACGTGCTCGCGGCGGATCCGGTCCAACTCCCCCCGCAGCGCCTTCGGATCCACGACCGTGTGCGGGGTCCACGCTCGCAGCGGCGCGTCGAGGACCTCCTCCTGGATGTCCTGCGGCGCGTGCGCGAGGAGCACCCGGCCCATCCCTGTGGAGGCGATCGGGAAACGCGTCCCGACCATCGTCAGCAGCTCCACCGACCGGTGCCCGGCGATCCGCTCGACGAACACGAGCTCCGTGCCCTCACGCACCGCGAGCTGGACGTTCTCGTGCGTGACCTCGTACAGGTCCTGCATGAACGGCAGCGCCACATCGCGCAGGATCTGGGTGCGCGGGCACCCCGAGGCGATCTCCCAGAGCCGCAGCCCCACGTGCCACGACCCGTCCTCGGCCCGCTCCAGCACGCCCCAGCCCGCCAGCTCGGCCACCACCCGGTGCGTGGTGCTCAGGGCCAGCCCCGTGCGCTGAGCGATCTCCGACAACGTCTGCGCCGCGTGCTCGCGGTCGAAGGCCGAGAGGACCTCCAGGACCTTTCCAGCCGCCGTGCTCCGGGTTGTGCTCACATCATCAGTCTCGCAGACCGGCGTTGAGGCACGCGGCCGGGCACCGTACCATCTGCCGGACACCAGGGAGGCGAAGTGGACCAAGACATCTCCGGGCTGTCTTCGATGGCGACGCGGCCCCTACTGGCCGAGCTGTCCGAACACATCCGGCTCACTCACGGGCTCCCCGTACATTTCGATTCCGCCGGCGGGGTCGAGATCGCGCGGCGGGTGCGCGAAGGGGCCGAGGCCGACCTGCTCGTCCTCGCCGACGGCGCACTGGCCGAGCTGGAGAAGGAGGGGCACATCCTCGAGGGCACGACACGACCGCTGTGGATCTCGCAGGTCGTCGCCGCCGTGGCGGAAGGAACACCCGTTCCGGCCCTCGGCTCGGAACCCGACCTGCGAGCCGCGCTGACGTCCGCGGAGGGGATCGCCTACTCCACCGGCCCCAGCGGCACGGCCCTCATCGATCTGATCACCCGGCTGGATCTCGCCGAAACGCTGTCTGATCGGCTTGTTCAAGCGCCACCGGGGGTGCCGGCGGGCAGCCTGCTGGCGTCCGGACGAGCCGACCTGGCCTTTCAACAGCACAGCGAGTTGATGGACCTGCCGGGCGTCGCCGTCATCGGCCCGCTGCCGGGTGACACCGCCATCAGCTCGACGTTCAGCGGGGGTGTACTGACCGCCTCCAGCCAGCGGAGCCTCGCCCGCGAAGTCCTTGACCTCCTCGGCTCCGACGCGGCGTCGAGGACCGCCCACCTCAGGGGCATGCGGGCGCCTGGGTACTGAAGGCGCTGCGGAAGGCGGTATCCGGGGTGCAGTGCTCCGCAAGCCCGCGGCCGGCTTCTCGCCGGGTCAGGGCGATGGCCCGGCCGAGCGCAGGCGAGACGTCCCGGGGCGCGAGCGCCGGACATCTGGACGAACGCGCCGCAGTCCTGGGTGGCTTCGCCCAGGACTGCGGGCATGGCCTCATCGTGGCGGGGTGAAACCGCCCCACACCGAGAGGGCGCCGCGGGGGCCGTCGGCGTCGACGCGGTAGCCGTCGTGCTCGACCTCGCGTGCGCCGGCGGCGTGGTTGTACTGGCCGGCGAAGACATGCTGTCCGGCCGGTACCGTGCGGCCCGGCTTGAGGATCCAGCGGTAGACCACTGCTCCGCCCTCGTTCTGCACGGTGACGGTGAAATCCTCGGGGGGCAGAGTCCGCCAGTGGCCGGTGCTCCGTACTGCGCCGGTCTGCGCGATGCGCAGTTCCACGGTGAGTGCGGTAAGCGGCTGGGTGGACTTGAGGGTGATGTTGCTCTGCGCCCAGAAGCTGTTGCCGTTCGTGCCCAAGGAGCCGGCCGACGACAGGGACCCGTCCTGGACGCGCGTTCCGCCGGGCCGGGCCGGGCCGCCTGAGGAGCCGGACGCAGAAGGGCTGGGTCCCGCCGGGGACGAACGGTCCGGCGTGGTCGGGCGGCCGGTGGCGGGCGCCGACGGTGTAGCCGGCGCCGAGGGTGTCGACCGGGGCGTCCCGGACGGCGCCGACGGCGCGGCGGGGGTGGCCGAGACGCCCGGCCGGGCCGGCGGGGACTGGACGATGGCGGCGACGGCGAAGCCGCCGACCGCCAGAGTGCCGGCCGCTGCCAGGGAAGCGAGCGCGATCCTGGGCCAGGGCCTCGCACCCGAGGACTCGCGGTGGCGGACGGGGGCGCCGGACGTGCCGCGTTCCACGCGTGCCAGGATCCGGGCACGGTCGGGCTGGTGGGCCTCGGCGGCCGCGCGCAGCCGCCCGGTGAGTTCCTCGTTCAACGGCTCCTCCTCCCCGCCAACAGTTCCCCGGCTGCTCCTGTGCTGCCCAGCATCCGTTCCAGCTCGGCCATCCCCTTCGAGGTCTGGCTCTTCACCGTACCGACCGATATTCCGAGCGCCAGAGCGGTGTCCCTCTCCGACAGGTCGAAGGCGTGCCGCAGGACCACGCACGACCGCTTCCGGAACGGCAATCGGGCGAGAGCGGTCCGCACGTCCACCACGGCGGCCACGTCCGGACCGTGCGACGGCTCCGCACCGCGGGACCAGAACAGGGCGATCCGGCGGCGCTCGCGCACCGTGCTGCGGATCCGCGACCGTGCCAGGTTGGCGACCACGCCACGGGCGTAGGCGAGTGGGTACTCGGCCCGGCGCAGCCGGTCCCAGCGCTGCCACAGTGCGATCAGGGCGTCCGCGGCCAGATCGTCGGCGCCGTCCGCCTCGCCCGTCAGGAGATGGGCGAACCGGGCGAGTTCGGCGTAGTGGCGTTCGAAGAAGTCGTGGAACTCCGCGGACGCGTCATCGAGGACCATGTCCGTTGGTCGTCCTCTCCGAAAATGTGTGCGCTAACATCCGGGCGGCAGCGTACCAGTGCCCGGTTGACCGGGGCGCGCCGATGCGGCGTACCCGGCTCCGCCCCCTGCGGTGCGGTTTCAGTGCGCGGCGAACTGGACCCGGGTCGGTTGTGCGACGTTGGGCAGCAGCGCGGTCCCGTCGACCGTCAGCCGCTCTCCGTAGATGTCGGTGATCCTCATCGCGCCACCGCACCCACCGCCGTCGGCGGAGAGGAAGTAGTTGTAGTCGGTACGGGGCAGCTTCCGCCAGCCCTTGCCGGTGCGTACCTCCAGCCGTGCGACCGGATTCCGGTGGTCGATCACCTGGATGCCGCACCAGTGGGCGCTGGACCCGGTTTTGTACCGGAGGGAGAGGGTGTCGGAGGTGCGGGGGCTCACCAGGCTCCAGGTGATCGGGATACGGCCGACCTTGAGCTCGGCCAGTTTCGCGAAGGCCTGTTCACTGAGGTCCAGTTGTCCGGGCGCGCAGGGGAGCGGGCATTCGTTGGTGATCCGGACCGTGATCGAGGCGCCGTTCGCGGCGCGGACGCGCACGTACGCGCCGCAGGCCCTGGACGACTCGTAGTCGGTGGTGTTCATCGCCGCGATCATGAGGTCGTCGCTCGGGCCGAACAGGCAGGCGCCGTTGCCGTCGGCGGCGGCGTAGGCGGTGGCGACGCCCTTGTAGGTGGTACCCGGCCGGATACGTCCTGCCGAGGGCGCCGGGGTGGACGCCGCCGGTGGGGTCTTCTTCGCCGTTGGCGGGGGCGCCGCCGCCGCGCTGGTTGCGGCGGCGCTCGCGCTCGGGGTCGCCGGGGCACGCGACCCGGCCGCCAGGGGCGCTGGGCTCGTCGGGGCCGAGGGCGCGGCTCCCGCAGGGGTGGCGGCGGGGGCGGCCACGTCGGCCCCGGCGCCGGCCCCGGCCGTGGGGCCGGGGAGCATGGCCGTCACCAGGCAGAAGAGGACGCCCGCGGCGGTCAGTATCACCGCTGTACCGAGCATCAGCCTGTGTCTGTGCCTGCGCTGCCGCGCGGCCTGCCGTGCAGTCTGCATGTCCGTCCGTTCGAAGATCCGAGTCGAGGTGCACTGCCTAGTCGCCGCAGGACGCGAAAAGGTTGCCGACGGTGGGAAGCAGGCGCGCGGCGGGTCCTGACCGGCGACGAGGACTCCGAACCCGACCACTGGGTGACCAGGGTCGCCAACCGCCCCGCGGAGGTGCGGGCATGACGACCGGAGCTGGCAGGCCGCTCAGCCGATCCCGCCGTACCCGGGTCATGAGTACGACGTCTCCTTCCTCAAGCACGAGCCTTCTTCGAGCGGACCGTCGACGCGCGAGCGGAGCTGCGGGAGGCGTGCTCCCGGTAGGCGGGGCACCCCTCCTCGTGCGGGCGGCGGCATCGAGGAGGGGCAGAGGCAGGGGCAGGGATCAGGCTCCGGCCTTGCGCTTGTTGTAGACGTCGAAGCCGACCGCCGCCAGCAGCACCAGGCCCTTGATCACCTGCTGGTAGTCGGTACCCACGCCGACCAGCGACATGCCGTTGTTCAGTACGCCCAGCACCAGACCGCCCGTGAGCGCGCCGATGACGGTTCCCACACCGCCGCTCGCGGAGGCGCCGCCGATGAAGGCGGCGGCGATCGCCTCGAGCTCGAAGTTGATGCCGGCCTGCGGCGTACCCGCGTTGAGCCGCGCGGCGAAGACCATCCCGGCCAGGGCCGCGAGGACACCCATGTTCACGAAGGCCAGGAAGACGACCCGCTTGCTCTTCACCCCGGACAGCCTCGCCGCCGCCTCGTTTCCGCCGATGGCGTAGGTGTGCCGGCCGAGGATCGAGTTGCGCATCACGTATCCGAAGCCGACCAGCAGGACGCCGAGGATCAGGAGGACGATCGGCACCCCGTGGTAGCTGGCCAGCAGCAGCGTGAAGGCCACCACGGCCGTGGTGATCGCGCCGAGCTTCAGCAGGAACAGTCCGGCCGGGAGCGGTTCCAGCCCGTACGAGGCGGCCCGCCGCCGTCCGCGCACCTCCTGCAGGATCGCGACGGCCAACACCACGAAGCCGAGCAGCAGGGTGAGGTTGTGGTAGTTGGTGTGGGGGCCGACCGCGGGGAGGAAGCCGCTGCTGATGTTCTGGAAGCCCTTGGGGAACGGGGCCACCGACTGTCCCTGCAGGAGGATCTGGGTCCCACCGCGGAAGAGCAGCATGCCGGCCAGCGTGACGATGAACGAGGGGATTCCGAGATAGGCGATCCGGAACCCCTGCCAGGCTCCGGCGAGAGCCCCGATCAGCAGCGCGGCCACCAGCGCCACGGGCCACGGCGCGTGGTGTTTGACCATCATCACCGCCGCGGCCGCCCCGACGAAGGCGGCGAGCGAACCGACCGACAGGTCGATGTGCCCGGCGATGATGACGATCATCATGCCGATGGCCAGGATGAGGATGTAGCCGTTCTGCTGGATCAGATGGGTGATGTTGAGCGGCTGGAGCAGGATGCCGCCCGTCCAGAACTGGAACAGCAGCACGATCAGCGCCAGCGCGAGCAGCATCCCGTACTGGCGCAGGTTGCCGCGCAGCGCCCGGGCCAGTACGGCACCGGCCGACGGTCGTCGGCCGGGCTCCGGTGTGCGGGGCGTGGTGTCTGGGGTGGTCTTGGTCTGGGCCATGCCTCACACCTGCTTGTCGGGGTATGCCGCGCTCATGGTCATGAGCCGCATGAGGGATTCCTGGGTGGCTTCCGCGCGGTTGACCTCACCGGTGATCCGGCCTTCGGCCATGGTGTAGATCCGGTCGCACAGGCCCAGGAGTTCGGGGAGTTCGGAGGAGATGACGAGCACCGCCTTGCCCTGGGCGGCGAGTTCGGCGATGACGGTGTAGATCTCCGCCTTGGCGCCGATGTCGATGCCCGGGTGGGCTCGTCGAGGATCAGCACCTCCGGCCCGGCGAAGATCCACTTGCTGAGGACGACCTTCTGCTGGTTGCCGCCGCTGAGTTTGCCGGTCTGCGCGAACACCGAGGGGGCCTTGATGTTCATGGTCCGCCGGAACGATTCGGCGACCCTCGCCTCCTCGTGCCGGTCGACCCAGCCCCGCCGGGCGACCTTGCCGAGGGCGCTCAGAGAGATGTTCCGGCTGATGTCGTCACCCAGGTTGAGGCCGAGCTGCTTGCGGTCCTCGGTCACGTACGCGATGCAGTGCCCGATCGCCTCCGGCACCGTCCGGGTACGGATCTCCCGGCCGTCCAGCCGCACCCGGCCGCCGGTCCACCGTCCGTACGAGCGGCCGAAGACGCTCATGGCCAGTTCGGTGCGGCCGGCGCCCATGAGGCCGGCGATGCCGACGATCTCGCCTCGACGGACGTTGAGCGAGACGCTGTCGACCACCTTGCGCCGGTGGTCGATCGGGTGCTGGACGCTCCAGTCCTCGATCTCGAAGGCGACCTCACCGATCTCTGAGGTGTGCTCGGGGTAGCGGTGCTCCAGGTCGCGGCCGACCATGCCGCGGATGATCCGCTCCTCGGAGATGCCCTCGGGACCGATCGCGAGGGTCTCGATGGTCCGCCCGTCGCGCAGGATGGTGACGGCATCGGCGACCCGGGCGATCTCGTTCAGCTTGTGCGAGATGAGGATGCAGGAGATGCCCTGGGCCTTGAGTTCGAGGATCAGGTCGAGCAGCTTGCGGCTGTCCTCGTCGTTCAGGGCGGCCGTCGGCTCGTCCAGGATGAGCAGCTTGACCTTCTTGGCGAGCGCCTTGGCGATCTCGACCAACTGTTGTTTGCCCACGCCGAGATCGGCGATCCTGGTGTGAGGGCTCTCGTCGAGTCCGACCTGCCGGATCAGTGCGGCGGCGTGGGTCAGCGTCCTGTGCCAGCTGATGACGCCCCGGGTGGCGTGCTCGTTGCCGAGGAAGATGTTCCCGGCGATGGACAGGTAGGGCACCAGCGCGAGTTCCTGGTGGATGATCACGATGCCGTGCTGCTCGCTGGCCCGGATGTCCCGGAACCTGCAGGGCTCGCCCTCGAAGTAGATCTCGCCCTGGTAGCCGCCGTGGGGGTGGACCCCGCTGAGTACCTTCATCAGCGTGGACTTGCCGGCGCCGTTCTCACCGCAGACGGCGTGCACCTCACCTGCGGCGACGGTGAGGTTGACCTCGGAGAGGGCCTTGGCACCGGGAAACGTCTTGCTGATCGACCGCATCTCGAGAACGGGTCGGGCCATGGTTGTGCATCCGTATCGTCGGGGCGGTGCGGTGCGGGGCGGTCCCGCGGGAGTCGCACCGCCGTTTCATCGCCGCCGGACCCGTCGGTCGGGCTGCGTGGGTTACTTGAGCTGGTCCGCGGTGTACTGGCCGCTGTCCACCAGGACCTTCTGGTAGTTCTCCTTGTCGACGCTGACCGGCTGGAGCAGCTGCGCCGGTACGGTCTTGAAGCCGTTGTTGTACTGGCTGGTGTCGTTGACTTCGGGCTTGCCGCCCGTCAGCAGCGCGTCGCCCATCTGGACTGCGGACTTGGCCAGTTGGCGGGTGTCCTTGTAGACGGTCTGGGTCTGCTCGCCCGCGATGATCGACTTCACCGAGGCCAGCTCGCCGTCCTGGCCCGTGACGACGGGAATGGGCTGGCCGGTGCCGTAGCCGACGCCCTTGAGCGAGGAGATGATGCCGATCGAGATGCCGTCGTACGGCGAGAGCACGGCGTCGACGCGGGCGGCGGTGTACGACTTGCTCAGCAGGTTGTCCATCCGGGACTGGGCGAGGCCGCCGTCCCAGCGCAGCGTGGCGATCTGAGTGAAGGAGGTCTGGCCGCTCTGCACGACCAGCTTCTTGTCGTCGATGTACGGCTTGAGGACGCTCATCGCACCGTTGAAGAAGAACGTGGTGTTGTTGTCGTCCGGTGAGCCGGCGAACAGCTCGATGTTGAACGGGCCCTTGCCGTCCTTGAGACCGAGCTTGTCGACGATGTAACTGCCCTGGAGGACGCCGACCTTGTGGTTGTCGAAGGTCGCGTAGTAATCGACGTTCCCGGTGCCGCGGATCAGCCGGTCGTAGGAGATGACGGGGACGTGGGCGTCGGCGGCCTTCTGCAGCACGTTGGTGAGGGAGGAACCGTCGATGGCGGCGATCACCAGCAGCTTGGCGCCCTTGGTGATCATGTTCTCCACCTGGGAGACCTGGTTCTCCACGACGTTGTCGCCGTACTGGAGATCGGTCTTGTAACCCTTGGCCTGGAACTCCTTGACCATGTTGTTGCCGTCATTGATCCAGCGCTCCGACGACTTGGTCGGCATCGCGATGCCGACGGGGCCGCCCTTGGCCTCCCCGCCGCCCCCGTCGGCCCCACCCTCGCCCGCGCCGTTGGCGCTCTGGCCGCAGGCTGCCAGCGACAGCGTCAGACCCAGGGTGACAAGGCCCGCTGAAAGCTTCCGCACAGTTCCTCCAGTGATGTTCCGCGACCGGCACGGTGCGACCCGGTCGGGAGAAACCGGAAGCGGTCGAGCGGGGCCGGCCGGGAGCCGTTCCTCGTACTGTGTGAAGTCCGGGTTCGCGGCGGCTCCGGCCTGGCGTTACCTGAGTGTTAACGCTCACAAATATGCCGTCAAGGGTCTGCTCGGATCGCCGTTGAGGCAACGACGGCGCGGGGATCTTCTTTCTCCGCGATGCCTCCGGAGTCCACGAACTGGAACTGCTGGTTGGTCCCGTCGTATCGGGCCCACTGCGTGAGCGCGGCGCCGTCCGCGGAGCTCGCGCCCGCCACGTCCAGTGCCTTGCCGCTGTTGCGGTTGACCATGACGTACCAGGCGTTCGTGTCCACAGGGCCCGGTTGAGCCGCCGGCGCGCACGCGCTCAACTCGAAGCGTTCCACCCGCACTTTGCCGCCGAGGGCCTTGGTGGCGTGGTTGAAGACGGCGAAGCGGTAGCCCATGAAGAACTCCCACGCCCGGCTCATGGTGAAGGCCGGGCCGAGCGGTGTGAAGGTGGTGCCGTCGGTGCTGTAGGAGAACGCCGCCTGGCGGCCCGGCCCCGGGCTGATGTCGGCGGTGGCGCGCAGCCAGACGCGGCTGCCGGAGGCGGGGAGGTCGGCGCGGGCCTGCTCGGTGCCGGTGCCGCTGGTGTTCCAGCGGGCGTCCATGGCCAGGCCGTCGAACATCACCAGCCTACTGACGCCGTTCTGCCGCGTGACGCCGATCCAGGCGGAGGAGTCGCGCAGCATCGCCAGCCCGGCCCGGTCGCCGTCCGCCATCCCGGAGCAGTCGAGCACGACGGTCGCGGTGGAGGCGGGGCCCTGGATACGGCGGGTGAGGGTGTTACGGGCGTTGTAGAGGTCGTTGGTGACGGTGGCGGTCCTGAGGGTGAGCCCGTTGTCGACGGTGAACGCGGCGGTGTCGGGGTTGTGGTTCCACTCCCAGTACGGCGCCAGCGCCGGCCCCCGGAAGGTGTCGGCGCCGGTCATCGGCGGGAGCGGGTGCGGGGTGACCGGGTAGGGGTATGTCTTGCCCCACGCGCCGTCGACGGTCTGGAGCTCGGGCCAGCCCTCGGCGTTCCAGGTGACCGGGGCCAGGGCGGGGACGCGGCCGCCGGGATAGGCGTCGATGAAGCCCATGTAGTACCAGTCGCCGTTCGGGGTGTCGACCAGCGCGCCCTGGTGCGGCACGCCGCCGCCGGGGATCGGGCGGGACAGGTCCCACAGCACCTCCCGCATCTCGTACGGGCCGAAGGGGCCTGAGGTGGACTTCCAGATGTACTGCCCGGCGGTGCCGTCGGCCGGGCGGGTGACGAAGATGTAGTAGTTCCCGTTGATCTTGTAGAAGCGGGAGCCCTCCATCAGGCCGAACTCGGCGGGCTTGGTGAGCACGTGCTGGGACCTGACCTCGGTGCGCATGTCCGGTGAGAGCTGCGCGACGCGGATCTCGTTGGCGCCGTACGCCACGTAGGGGGTGCCGTCGTCGTCGAAGAGCAGCCCCGCGTCGTAGTAGATGCTGCCGATCACGGCGTGCCGGGTCCAGGGGCCCGCAGCATCGGTGGCGCTATACACGTACGACCGCTGCCAGCCGATCTGGCCCAGCCAGTAGAAGGTCTTGTCGCTGGGGCGGTAGCGCATCGAGGACGCCCAGATGCCCCCGACGTACGCCCGTCCGCCGTTGAGGTCGTACGCGTCGCCGAAGTCGAGGACCGGCACCGAGTGGCCGATGAACTCCCAGTTGACCAGGTCGTAGGAGCGCAGGACGGGCGCGCCCGGCGAGTAGTGCATGGTCGAGCCGGTGTAGTAGTACGTGTCGCCGACGCGGATGACCTCGAGGTCGGCGAAGTCCTGCCAGATCACAGGGTTGGTGAACCGCTCCTGCTGGGCCGTCGGGGCCGCCGCCGCGCGCATCGCCGGCAGCGTGGCGCCCGCTACCAGGCCGACGGTGACCGCCATGACTTTCCGGCGGCTGTGGGGGTGTTGGAGCCAGGACATACGCGATCAGCTTCCTCACGAGTGGGGGGCCGAGAATCAAAGTGTTAGCGTTAACATTTCTGAGGACGAGCCGTGCAGGGGGTGATCTAGGTATCCCTCGGCATGTGCAGGAGCAGCCAGAGTGTTTGTCGCTTCTGTCTGCAAGAGGCCATCAAGGAGAAGCGGATGCTCCGCATCGGAACGGGCAAGGGACCGAGAGTCGAAGTTCGATGTATCGGACCTGACTCTGAATGCCGAACGGGAATCTAGGAGGGGGCAGGAGGGGTGTCAAGACCGGGCGATCAGCGGGTGGTCAGCCGCTCGCCCACGGCGGTCGTCGTTCGATGATCGTGTACGCATCGGGGCTCTCGAAGTCGTCCGGGTCAACTCCTCCTCCTCGTACACCTCAAGGGTGCCGAGGCGTCAGCCGAGACGGGCCGTGCTGTCCCGTAGGCCAGGATCGTGGCCAGTTCGACGCGGGGCGGCCCGCTGCGCGATCGGCTCCGGGGTGGAGGGCGCCATCGATGAGTCCGCTCACGGACACGGCATGCGTCGCTCCCGCTGCCGGGGACGGCCCGAAGCCCACCTGCATCACGTACTCACGGCTGTCGCCGTCAACATCGAACGACTCGGCAGCCGAACGCCGGCCGAGGAAACCTCCATATCGAGACAACCGACCGCCTTCCAGACCTTCCTGGACCAGCAGGGGATGCCCCGGCCGCGGTCCTGGCGACTCCTCGGCACCTGGCCGCGACCATCAAGATCACCGACAGGGTCAGGCTGACTGTCGCCTGCGCCGAAGGGTGTGAGCGTTCACGTCGGTGCCGTCAACAACACTGACAGGAGCAGATTCTGGTGACGCCTCGGTAGCAGGCATGTTACGACGGGGTGCTTGACGGTCCCTCATGTCCCGTGCTTTTCTCCCTGCAACGCGCCGGATGTTCGACCTTCAAGTTGTTAGCGCTAACAATGTGCCGTAGAGCCGGTGCCCCCCACCCCGCAGGGGTCACGTCCTGCCGCCGCCTCGGACGTGCCGTGCCCGGTCCGCACGCACCGAGAAGGACCGACCCCTGCCCAAGTCACCTTTAGGAGGGTGCAGATGAACGCTCTTGGTACAGCTCCACGCACCTCACGGCGAGGATGGCGGCCGCGGATGGCCGCCCTGCTCTCGATGGTCTTCGTGGCCGGCTTCCTCGCCATGGTGAACCCGTCGTCCGCCTCGGCGGCTTCGGTCGACACCGGCAAGTGGTACGTCCTGGTCAACCGCAACAGCGGCAAGGCGCTGGACGACTACAACTTCGCCACCGCCAACGGTTCGCCCGTCGTCCAGTGGACCCGGACCGGCAACGAAGCCCAGCAGTGGCGCTTCCTGGACTCCGGCAGCGGCTACTACCGCCTGCAGAACCGTAACTCCGGCAAGGTCCTGGACAACTACAACTGGTCCTCGGCCGACGGCACCGACGTCCTCCAGTGGAGCGACCTCAATGCGACCAACCAGCAGTTCCGCCTCGCCGACTCCGCCGACGGCTACGTCCGCCTCCTGAACCGCCACAGCAACAAGGCCCTCGAGGTCCAGAGCGCCTCCACCGCCGACGGCGGCAAGATCGTCCAGTACGCCGACTGGGGCGGCGCCAACCAGCAGTGGCAGCTCGTCCCCGTCGCCGACACGGGCACCGGCACGTGCGCTCTTCCGTCGACCTACCGGTGGACCTCGTCGGCTCCGCTGGCGCAGCCGGCGAACGGGCAGGTCGCGCTGAAGGACTTCACCACCGTGAAGTACAACGGCAAGCACCTGGTCTACGGGACCACCTCCAACGGAACGTCGTGGGGCTCGACGGGGTTCAGTCCCTTCACGAACTGGTCGGACATGGCGACGGCCACCCAGACCCGGATGAACGACACCGCGGTGGCGCCCGAACTGTTCTACTTCGCGCCCAAGAACCTCTGGGTGATGGTGGACCAGTGGGGTCAGTGGCCGTTCTACTACCGCACGTCCAGCGACCCCACCAACCCCAACGGCTGGTCCGCCCGGCAGCCGTTGTTCACCGGCAGCCTCCCCGCCGGCGAAGAAGGCGGCCCGATCGACCCGACCATGATCGCCGACGACCAGAACATGTACCTGTTCTTCGCCGGTGACAACGGCAAGATCTACCGGGCGAGCATGCCGATCGGGAACTTCCCGGGCAACTTCGGCTCCTCGTACACGACGGTCATGAGCGACACGACGAACCTTCTGTTCGAGGCGCCGGAGGTCTACAAGGTCAAGGGCCAGAACCAGTACCTCATGATCGTCGAGGCGCAGGGTTCGAACCGCTACTTCCGCTCGTTCACCGCCTCCGGCCTGAACGGTCCGTGGACCGTCCAGGCCGGCAGCGAGAGCAGCCCCTTCGCGGGCCAGGCCAACAGTGGTTCCGACTGGGCCCAGGGCGTCAGCCACGGCGACCTGGTCCGCGACAACCCCGACCAGACCATGACCATCGATCCCTGCAACCTGCAGTTCCTCTACCAGGGCCTCCTCAAGGACGTACCGCCGAACACCTCCTACGCGAACCTGCCGTACCGGCCGGGTCTGCTCACCCTGCAGCGCTGACCCGCCTGATCCACGGTGATCGCGATGTGGTGCGGTCCGCCGACGGGTGGACGAGCGGTTCACGGCGTGGGCGACTCCACCTGCTGACCGAAACGCGGTGTCGTGCTCCAGAAGCAACTGGAGCTCGGCATCAAGGGCCCCGGTCACCACTCGGTGGTGCGGGCGCCGGCACCGACACCTGGTACATCGCCTACCACCGGTTCGCCGTGCCAGGTGGCAACGGCACCAACCGTGAGGTCACCGTCGACCGCATGACGTTCAACGTCGACGGCACCATCACCCCGATCGTCCCCACCCTCTGATGCGAGGAGAAGAACCCGTGAAACGAACACTGTCGCGGATCGGCGCGATGCTGGGTGCGATGGTCCTGATGATCAGCGCCCAGGTCCTGTTCGCCGTGGACCGCGCGTCCGCAGCGGACCCGTTCACCGGCTACCTGATGGTGCACTTCACCGGTGAGAGCACGACCGGTGAGCAGATCTACCTCGCCCACAGCCGCGACGGCCTGCACTGGAACGACCTGAACAACGACGCTCCGGTCCTGCTGTCCACCGTGGGCACCGGCGGGGTGCGCGACCCGGCGATCGTTCGCTCGCCCAACAGCGACAAGTTCTGGATCATCGCCACCGACCTGCGCATGGCGAGCGGCACGTCGTGGAGCGACGCGGCCAACCGGGGCAGCACCCAGCTCGTCGTCTGGGAGTCCACGGACCTGGTGAACTGGTCGGCGCCGCGCCTGCTCGACGTGGCCGGCGCGATCTCCGGCGCGGGTGACGCGTGGGCACCGGAGGCGATCTTCGACCCGGCGACCGGTGACTACGTCATCTACTGGGCGACGAACGCTACCCTCGACGGCGTCAAGAAGCACCGCATCTACTACACCCGGACCACCGACTTCCGGACGGTCACCGCGCCGACGCTCTACATCGACCGGGGCGCGGGCCAGGGCATCATCGACACCCAGATCGTGGAGTCGCCCACCAGCGTCGGCGGCTTCCGCTACTACCGCGCCTCCGCCGACGGGCAGATCACCATCGAGGGCAGCAATTCGATCCTCGGCTCGTGGACGCGGATCGGCGACCTGTCCCACATGGGCATCTCCAACGATTGGGCGGACGACGGCAACGTGGTCGAGGGCCCGATGTGGATGCCTGTCAACGGCCGCAACGAATGGGGCCTGTGGCTGGACCAGTTCAAAACCGGCCGCGGCTACATGCCGCTGACGTCGACCAACCTCGGCAGCACGAACAACTTCCGCACGGTGTCGGACTACGCGCTGGGCAGCACCCTCAAGCGCCACGGCGGCATCATGAGCCTGACCGCCGCCGAGGAGAGCCGCGTGCTGGCCAAGTGGGGCGTGAGGCCGGTCAACCGCCTGCAGTCGTTCAACTTCCAGGACCGCTACGTGCGCCACGCCAACTTCGACGTGGGCATCGACCCGAACGTCAGCCCGCTGCAGGACTCCCAGTTCCGGATCATGCCCGGCCTGGCCGACTCCTCGGCGGTGTCGTTCGAGTCGGTCAACTACCCCGGCTACTACCTGCGGCACGTCAACTACGACTTCGTGCTCGCCTCCTACGACGGCACCACGCAGTTCCAGGCCGACGCCACGTTCCGCCAAGTCGCCGGGTTGGCGTCCTCGACGTGGAGCTCCTTCCGGTCCTACAACTACCCCGACCGCTACATCCGCCACAGCGACTACCAGCTCAAGCTCGACCCGATCACCACCGCGATCGCGCGCAACGACGCCACGTTTCGCCTGACCAACTGACCAACTGACCAGCTGGCCAAGCCGAACAGCATTAAAGGGGTGGACGTAAGCGTCCACCCCATTAATGCCGTGCAGAGTTCTCGCGGGCGAGGCGGCGGTGGGCGGTGATCCACGAGAAGGTGCGCTCGACTGCCCGCCGCTTGGGCTGGACCTGGAACCCGCGCTGGTCCGGGGCCTTGCGCACGATCTCCAGCTCACGGCCGAGGATCGTGCGGGTCCACTCCACCAGGCGGCCGGCGAAGCCCTGATCCGCCCAGATCTTCTGAACTCCCGGATGGTCGAGGCGAGTCCACAGCAGCGTGTGCTTGGCGCCATCGCGGTCCTGGATGTTCGCGGCGACCACATGCACAGCCAGGAGCAGACCGAGGGTGTCGGTGACGATGAACCGCTTACGGCCCTTGACCTTCCTTCCCGCGTCGAAGCCTCTGGTAGTGACCGGGACGGTGTCGGCCGTACGCACGGACTGCGAGTCGATCAGCCCGGCGCTCGGCTCGGCACTCCTGCCGTCGGCCTCGCGGACCAGGCCGCGCAGGGCGTCGTGGATCCGCTCGACAGTGCCGTCGTCGTGCCACCACGTGAAGTACCAGTACACCGTCGGCCACGGCGGGAACTCCTCCTTCGGCAACTACCGCCAGGCACAGCCGGTCCGCACCACGTAGAAGATCGTGTCCACGACCCTCCGACGTGGGTGCTTCTCCCGCCGCCCACCCTTCGGGCCCACCCGCGCCGGGCGCAGGGGAGCGGGGCCGTGGAACGCCACGGCCCGGCTCTTGGGTACACCGGCTCAGCGGGCGCCGAGGAGGTGTTCGAGGGCGAGCTGGTCCAGCTGCTCGAAGGCCATGCCGCGGCGGGCGGCGGCGTCGACGTCGAACTCGCCGAAGGCGGACGGGTCGGCCATGAGGCCGGCCAGGCCGTCTTCGGCGGTGGGGAGGGCGAGTTCGGGCAGTCGGGAGGCGGCGAGTGCGGCCCGGACCTCCGGATCGGACCGGAAGGCACGGGCGCGCTCCGCCAGGAGCAGGTAGTTGCGCATGCAGGCGGCCGCCGAAGCCCAGACGCCGGCGGAGTCCTCGGTGCGCGGCGGCTTGAAGTCGAAGTGACGGGGGCCGTCGTAGCCGGCCGACTCCAGCAGGTCGACCAGCCAGAAGGCCTGGCGCAGGTCGCCCGCGCCGAAGCGCAGGTCCTGGTCGTACTTGATGCCGGTCTGGCCGTTGAGGTCGATGTGGAACAGCTTGCCGTGCCACAGGGCCTGGGCGATGCCGTGCGGGAAGTTCAGCCCGGCCATCTGCTCGTGGCCGACCTCCGGGTTGAGGCCGACCCCCTCGGGCCGCTCCAGCTCGTTGATGAACGCCAGGGCGTGGCCGATGGTGGGCAGCAGGATGTCGCCGCGCGGCTCGTTGGGCTTGGGTTCGATCGCGAAGCGCAGGTCGTATCCCTGGCTCTCGACGTACTCGCCCAGCAGGTCGAAGGCCTCCTTCAGCCGGTCGAGGGCGGAGCGCACGTCCTTGGCCGCGCCCGACTCCGCGCCTTCGCGGCCGCCCCAGGCGACGTAGACCGAGGCGCCGAGTTCCACGGCCAGGTCGATGTTGCGGATCGTCTTGCGCAGCGCGTACCGGCGCACGTCCCGGTCGTTCGCGGTGAAGGCGCCGTCCTTGAACACCGGGTGGGTGAAGAGGTTGGTGGTGGCCATCGGCACCTTCAGCCCGGCCGTGTCGAGTGCGGTGCGGAAGCGCTTGACCGCCTGCTCGCGGGCGGCGTCGCCGGCGCCGAAGGGGATCAGGTCGTCGTCGTGGAACGTGACGCCGTAGGCGCCGAGCTCGGCCAGCCGCTCCACGGTCTCGACGGGGTCGAGGGCGGGTCGGGTGGCGTCGCCGAAGGGGTCCCGGCCCTGCCAGCCGACGGTCCACAGGCCGAAGGTGAACTTGTGCGCGGGGGTGGGGACGAGCGGGTCGCTGGTCATGAGGCGCTCCGGATCTGGGCCGAGGGCTATTTGTAATGGCGAAAAACAAATTAGTATGCCGAGACGCCAGAA
Organism: Streptomyces sp. NPDC099050; assembly: GCF_044759865.1. NCBI lineage: Bacteria > Bacillati > Actinomycetota > Actinomycetes > Kitasatosporales > Streptomycetaceae > Streptomyces > Streptomyces sp. NPDC099050. Next base: position 48,408 of record NZ_JBIWAE010000031.1, read on the forward strand.
GGAACCCCGCCGGAGGAACGCATGTCTGCTCAGCGTGTCGTGATCGGTGTCGACAGCTCGACCCAGTCCACGAAGGCCCTCGCCGTCGACATCGACACGGGCGCCGTCGTGGGCGAGGGCCGCGCCGCACACGCCGTCAGTGAGGGCCCCGGCCGCGAGAGCGACCCCGAACAGTGGTGGCGGGCGCTCGGCGAGGCCATGGCCGGCACCGGCTGGGCGGACCGCGCCGCCGCCTGCTCGATCGCCGGCCAGCAGCACGGCCTGGTCACCCTCGACGCGGCCGGACGGCCGGTGCGCCCGGCACTGCTCTGGAACGACGTCCGCTCCGCCCCGCAGGCCGCCGAACTCACGGCCGCGTTCGGCACGGCAGAGCTCGCCCGCCGCACCGGAAGCGTCCCCACGGCCGCCTTCACGGCCGCCAAGTGGGCGTGGCTGCACGCGAACGAGCGTGCCGCCGCCGACCGCGTCGCGGCCGTCCGGCTTCCCCACGACTTCCTGACGGAACGGCTGACCGGTGAGGCGGTGACGGACCGCGGAGACGCGTCGGGAACCGGCTGGTGGGGCCCGGACGGCTACGACCGGGACGTCCTCGGCCGGATCGGCCTCGACTCCGGGCTGCTGCCGCAGGTCCTGGCGCCGGGCGCCCGGGCGGGCGTCGTCCGGGCCGGGATGCCGCTGCGCGAGGGCGCACTGGTGGCCACCGGGACCGGCGACAACATGGCCGCCGCCCTCGGGCTGGGCCTGACTCCCGGGCGGCCGGTGCTGAGCCTCGGCACCTCCGGCACCGTCTACGCCGTCGGCCGGACCCGGCCCGCCGACCCGGGCGGAACCGTCGCCGGCTTCGCCGATGCCCTCGGCGGCTGGCTCCCGCTCGCCTGCACGCTCAACTGCACCCTCGCCGTCGACCGCTTCGCCGCCCTCGTCGGCCGCGACCGCGAGGACGTCGAGGGAGGCGGCACGGTGGTGGTGCTTCCCTACCTGGACGGCGAGCGCACTCCGGACCTCCCGGGCGCTTCCGGCCTGGTCCACGGCCTGCGCCACGACACCACGCCGGGCCGGCTGCTCCAGGCCGCCTACGACGGCGCCGCCCACGCCCTGCTCGCGGCCCTGGACGACGTACTGCGCGCCGGGGGCGAGAGCCCCGCCCCCGACGAACCCCTGCTGCTGATCGGCGGCGGAGCCCGTGGCAGGGCCTGGCAGCGGACCGTCCTGCGGCTGTCCGGCCGAGCGGTCCAGGTGCCCGAGGCCCGGGAACTGGTCGCGCTCGGGGCCGCAGCCCAGGCCGCCGCACTGCTCACCGGCGAGCCCGCCGACACCGTCGCGCGGCGCTGGCGGACCGCCGAGGGCCGGGTACTGGAGCCCGTACGCCGTGACGACGACACGCTCGAACGGATCACCAGTACGCTGCGGCGGGCGCGGGCCTTGCAGGAGGTCCCGCCGGGAGAGCGATAGGAGGGTCGGGCCGATGACGGGGACCGGCAGGGCGAGCGGGGGCGCGGAGGCCGCGCCCGCCTCGCAGCAGGGGATGCGCCGTCGGAACCTCGCGGTGGTGATCGGCGTGGTCGCCGCGCACGGACCGCTCTCCCGGGCGGACGTGGCCGGGCACACGGGCCTGACCAGGCCGGCTGTCTCCTCCATGGTCGACGAGCTCATCGGCCGGGGAGCGCTGACCGAGACGGAGACCGCGCCCAGCGGACGGGTCGGCCGCCCCGGACGGGCGCTGGCCCTGAACGATCGGGGTCCCGCGGGCCTCGGCCTGGAGATCGGCGTCACCCATCTCGCCGCGTGCGTCGTGGACCTGCGCGGTGAACCCCGGGTGTGGCGTCGGGTGGAGCGGGCCAACGCGGGCCGGCCGGCCGCAGAGGTGCTGGCGGAGGCCGCCGCGCTGGGCGCCGAAGCGGAGTCCGAGGCCGCGGCCCTCGGCCTGCGCGTCGAGGGCCGCGTCCTGGCCGTGCCGGGGGTGGTGCCGAACGCTCCGAGCGGGCTGGTCGCGAACGCGCCGAACCTCGGCTGGCAGGCAGTGCGCCCCGCCGACCACTGGCCCGACCCCGATACCGCGCCCGAGCCGGAGAACGAAGCCAACCTCGGGGCGCTGGCCGAGCAGTGGCACCGGGGCAACCCGGCCGAGACCTTCGTACACGTCTCGGCGGAGGCCGGAATCGGTGCCGCACTGGTGATCGGCGGGCAGCTGTTCCGGGGCGCCCGCGGCTTCGCGGGCGAACTCGGCCACCTGCCCGTCCACCCGGAGGGCGCCCCTTGTGCCTGCGGGGCACGCGGCTGCCTGGAGCAGTACGCGGGCGAAGCGGCCGTGCTGCGCGAGGCCGGGCTGGGACTCGTAGGCGACCCGGTGGCCCTGCTGGCCGAGCGGGCAGCCGCCGGGGACGCGGCGACCCTGCGTGCCCTGGACCGCGCGGGCCGGGCCCTGGGCCTCGCCCTGACCTCGGCGGTGAACCTGATCGACCCGGACGGTCTTGTCCTGGGCGGCGCCTACGCCGAACTCGCCGACTGGCTCCTCCCGTCGGTACGTGCCGAACTGGCCGCCCGGGTCACCGTCCGGCCCTGGAACCCGGAGGCGGTACGCCCCTCCGCCCTGGGGCGCCGCGGACCGGTCCTGGGCGCGGCATGGTCGACGGTCCAACAGATCATCGCCGACCCCACCCGCCTGCCCATCCGCTGACCGGTGCTGTGACCGGAAAGGGGCACCGTGCCAGGGCGCCCGGCACGGCCCGGCGCCCGGCAGCTCCGTGTACGACGAGGCCGGGCAGCCCGCAAGGGCCTGCCCGGCCTCTGCGCGTCCATCCGTCACCCGCTCGCCCGGAAGCCCGGGCCGCGTCGTTACCGGTGACGGCGGGACGCCCCGGGCTTCGAGCGGTTCACAGCCCCAGTGCCAGCCGGTGGTACGCCTGGTTCCAGCGGAGATCGCGCCGGAACTGCTTCGGGGTGGTGGTCTCGTCGATGAGGGCGAGTTCCAGGCGGAGCATTTCCGCCAGGTCGTCGAGGTGGTCGGAGGTGAGGGCGGTGCTGAGGACGGTGTGGTGCGGTCCTCCGGCCGTCAGCCAGGATTCGGTGGAGGTCCGCAGGTCGGGGCGGGGCCGCCAGACCGCGCGGGCAACGGGCAGGGCGGGCAGCGGGTGCGGGGGAGCCACCACGTCGATGTCGTTGGCGATCAGGCGGAAGCGGTCGCCGAGGTCGGCGAGTCCGACCACCACGGCCGGGCCGGGGGCCGCGTCGAACACCAGGCGCACCGGGTCCTCCCGCCCGCCGATGCCGAGGGGGTGGATCTCGCAGCTGGGCCTGGCGGCGGCGATGGTGGGACAGACTTCCAGCATGTGCGCGCCGAGGATGAGCTCGTTGCCGGGTGTCAGGTCGTAGGTGTAGTCCTCCATGAAGGAGGTGCCGCCCGGGAGGCCGGCGGCGGCCACCTTGAGGGCGCGCAGCAGGGTGGCGGTCTTCCAGTCGCCCTCTCCTCCGAAGCCGTACCCCCGGGCCATGAGCCGCTGTACGGCGAGGCCGGGCAGCTGGCGCAGTCCGCCCAGGTCCTCGAAGTTGGTGGTGAAGGCCCCGAAGCCGCCCGTTTCGAGGAAGGTGCGCAGGCCGGCTTCGATGCGGGCCGCGTAACGCAGCGCGTCGTGCCGTTCGCCGCCCGGTCGCAGCGCCGGCGCCAGTTCGTACAGGTCGGCGTACTCCTCGACGAGGGCAGCCACCTCGGTCTCGTCCGCGCTGTCGACGACCTCCACCAGGTCGTTGACGCCGTAGGTGTTGACGGAGACGCCGAAGCGCAGCTGGGCCTCGACCTTGTCGCCCTCGGTGACGGCCACGTCGCGCATGTTGTCGCCGAAGCGGGCGACCTTGAGGGTGGCCAGTTCGGATCGTGCGGCGGCCGCCCGCGCCCAGACCGCGACGCGTGCGCTCGTCACCGGATCGGTGACGTGGCCGGCCACGGTCTTGCGGGGTACGCCGAGACGGGTCTGGATGTGCCCGAACTCGCGGTCTCCGTGGGCGGCTTGGTTGAGGTTCATGAAATCCATGTCGATGGTGTCCCAGGGCAGGGCCACGTTCGACTGGGTGTGGAGGTGCAGCAACGGCTTGCGCAGTGCGTCCAGTCCGGCGATCCACATCTTCGCCGGCGAGAAGGTGTGCATCCAGGCGATGAGTCCGATGCACCGGTCGTCGGCGTTCGCGTCGAGGCACACCCGGCGGATGGCGTCGGCGCCGGTCAGTACCGGCTTCCACACCACGCGCGCGGGAATGCCGGAGGCGTCGCCCAGCGCGGTGGCTATCTGCAGCGACTGTTCGGCGACCTGCTTCAGCGTCTCCTCCCCGTACAGGCCTTGGCTGCCGGTGAGGAACCAGATCTCCTGGGCGGGGGATGTTCGGCTGGGCACATGGACTCCTGAAGGTGACGTCCCGCAGCGCTGGTGAGGGCGGCTCGCGGGTGGGGATTCGGGAACGGGCACGGGGGCGGGGCGAGGGTCAGCCCGCAGTGTGGTTCGTGTCGCGGATGTGCCGCAGGCGGTGCAGCAGGCCACCCGTGGCGAAGTGGTCGTGCAGGAGCCGGTATTCGGCGAAGAGGGCGTCGTAAGCGTCGGCCCGATGGGCGTCGGGCAAGTAGACGGCCGGCAGCCGGCGGCCCATGGCGGCGGTGGCCGTCCGTACGTCGGCGTGCGCGCCGGCGGCCACGGCGGCGTGGATGGCCGACCCGAGGGCGGGGCCCTGGTCGGACGCGGCGAGGGAGACGGGGCGGCGCAGCACGTCGGAGTAGATCTGCATCAGCAGTTCGTTCTTGGCCAGTCCGCCGGCGACGATGAACTCGTGGACCGGTACGCCGCCCGCCTCCAGGGCCTCCACGATGACGCGGGTGCCGAACGCGGTGGCTTCGAGCAGTGCGCGGTAGACGTCCTCGGGGCGGGTCGCGAGGGTGAGACCCACGATGACTCCGGAGAGGTGGTGGTCGACGAGGACCGAACGGTTGCCGTTCAGCCAGTCGAGGGCGACCAGTCCGTGTCCGCCGACCGGCTGGCCGGCGGCCTTCCGGGTCAGCAGGGCGTGCAGGTCCTCGCCGCGCTCGGCGGCCTCGGCGAGGTAGTCCGGCGGGACGCCTTGGTCCAGCACCCAGGCGAAGATGTCGCCGACCGCGCTCTGGCCGGCCTCGTAGCCGTAGGTCCCCTCGACGATCCCGCCGGCCACGACACCGCAGATGCCGGGGACGTCGGCGAGGACGGGGGCGTTCACGACGTGGCAGGTGGACGTCCCCATGATGGCGAGCAGTTGTCCGTCCTCGACGGCCTGCGCCGCCGCCGCGGTGACATGCGCGTCGACGTTGCCCGCGGCCACGGCGATGCCGGGCCGCAGCCCTGTCCACGCTGCCGCCTCCGTACTGAGCGAGCCCACTCGTGAGCCCAGAGCGGAGAGGGGGAACTCGAGGCGGGTGCGTGCGAAGTCGGCGAACCGGGGGTTCAGCGCGGCCAGGTACTCCTCGCTCGGGTAGGCGCCGTCCTGGTGGATGCCCTTGTATCCGGCGGTGCAGGCGTTGCGGGACTCGGTTCCGGTGAGCTGCCACACGATCCAGTCGGCGGCCTCGATCCACCGCGCGCAGTTGTCGTAGACGAGCGGATTTTCCTCCAGGACCTGGAGGGCCTTGGCGAACTGCCACTCGGCGGAGATCCGGCCGCCGTAGCGGGCGATCCACTTCTCCCCTCGGGCGTGGGCGAGTTCGTTGATGCGGTCGGCGTGCGACTGGGCGGCGTGGTGCTTCCACAGCTTGGGCCACGCGTGCGGCCGTCCGGCGAGCTCGGTCTCGGCGAGGGGAGTCCCGTCGGCCAGCGTGGGCAGGACGGTGCAGGCGGTGAAGTCGGTGGCGATGCCGATCACCGCGGCGGGATCGATCCCCGCCGCCGCCAGGGCCTGCGGGACGGCGTGACGCAGTACGTCCCGCCAGTCCTGGGGGTGTTGCAGGGCCCAGTCCGGAGGCAGTGGCGCACCGCCTCGCGGCAGGTATCGGTCGATGACGCCGTGCCGGTAGGGGTGGACCGCCGCGGCCAGTTCCTGACCGTCGCGAACCCGCACCACCACGGCGCGGCCCGACAGCGTGCCGAAGTCGACGCCGACCGCGTACTGCTCCGATTCCTCGGAACGCGGGGTGGGCGCGAGGAGAGGGGGGTGACGTCAACAGAGTGCCTTTCGAAGCGCGGCCCGCACACATCTCGGACCGACCGGAAGATTGTCGACCAGGTATGGATGTTGGCGTTCACATTGTGCAGCGTTGATCACATGTTGTGGGCGGGAATCTTCTCGTACCTCTTGAGATTACTGTTTGTTAGCGCTCACAATCTGATCGGGGCGGCCGAGGTGGGCCAACCGCGACGCCTGCTGCGGCCCCCGATCAGTCCAGCCCACGCATGCGCGACCGCGGGGCCCGCCGGGCATCGGTCCCGGAGGAACCCGCCGCGCATGCCGGAGAGACGGTGAGAGCGTAGTGAGCGAGACCTCCCTGGGGGACCTCCGTCGTGAGGTCCTCGCGGCCAACCTGCGCATCCCGGAGGCCGGTCTGGCCACCCTCACGTGGGGAAACGTCAGCGGAGTGGACCGAGACGCCGGCGTCTTCGTCATCAAGCCGTCCGGGGTCTCCTATGCCGACCTCACCGAGGAGGACCTGGTGGTGGTGGCACTGGAGGACGGGCGAGTCGTCGAGGGACGCCTCAGGCCGTCCACCGACACCGAAACCCATCGGTGCCTCTACCGGGCCTTCCCCTCCATCGGCGGCGTCACCCACACGCACTCGACGCACGCCGTCGCCTTCGCCCAGGCGCGCCGCCCGATCCCCGTACTCGGCACGACGCACGCCGACACCTTCAACGGGCCGGTCCCCGTGACGGAGGACCTCACCGCCGAACAGTGCGCGCGGGACTACGAGTACAACACCGGACAGGTGATCGTCGCCCGGCTCGACGGCGACCCCCGGCTGGCCGACGAGGTTCCCGGAGCGCTCGTCTCACGACACGGACCCTTCACCTGGGGTGCCACCGCGAAGGCGGCGCTGGAGAACGCCGTCGTCTGCGAGGCCGTGGCGGAGATGGCGCTGCACACGCTGGCGCTGGGGTCCCGCCTCGGGGAAGCCTCCGAACCGCCGAAGCACCTGCTGGAGCGGCACTTCACCCGTAAGCACGGACCGGACGCCTACTACGGCAACGTCCCTCACGCCCCGAGCGTCTGAAGCCGCGCACCGTCTCCGGTTGAACGTGCGCCGAGGCTGGGGTGGTGGTCGGCCCGTTCCCGGATGGAGGACGGTCAACTACCGGTGCGGGCAGGTTGCTTGACGTCCACGTCAGGTTCCTGGCTTGATTGGGAGCGCTCCCACTTTGAGCCCCCACCCCCCCGAGGAAGGCTCCACCGTGCCTCCTGTCACCTCCGCCCGCGGCGTGCCGCGCCGCGCGGCCGCCGTGCTCGCCGGTTTCGCGCTGGCCGTCGGCGGCCTGTCCGCGACCGCCCTGACCGTTCCGGTCGCGGCTGCCGCCGGCGTGACCGCCGCGGCCGACACGCCCGTCCGGGTCAACCAGCTCGGCTACCTGCCCGACGGCCCCAAGCGGGCCACCGTGGCCGGCTCCGCGACCGCCCCGCTCGCCTGGCAACTGCGCGACGCCTCCGGCACGGTGGCCGCTTCGGGCGCCACCGCGGTGCGCGGGGCCGACCAGGCGTCCGGCCAGTCCACGCACCTGGTGGACTTCGGCGCGTACACCGGTACCGGCACTGGCTTCACCCTGGTCGTCGACGGCCGGAGCAGCCACCCCTTCGACATCTCCGCATCGCTGTACGACGGACTGCGCGCCGACAGCATGTCGTTCTTCTACCAGCAGCGCAGCGGCATCGCGATCGACGCGGCTCTGGCGGGCGGCAGTGCCTACGCCCGCCCCGCCGGGCACCTGGGCGTTGCCCCGAACAAGGGTGACACCAGCGTCCCCTGCCAGGCCGGGGTGTGCGACTACCAACTGGACGTGCGCGGCGGCTGGTACGACGCGGGCGACCAGGGCAAGTACGTGGTCAACGGCGGCATCTCCGTCTGGGAGATGGTCAACTCCTTCGAACGGGCCCGCCGCTCGGGCGGCGACGCGGCGCTCGGCGATGCGACGCTGCGGGTGCCGGAGCGGGGCAACGGGACGCCGGACGTGCTGGACGAGGCGCGCTGGGAGCTTGAGTTCCTGCTGCGGATGCAGGTTCCGGCCGGAAAGCCGATGGCCGGGATGGCCTTCCACAAGATGCACGACGCCAAGTGGACCGCCCTGCCGACCCGGCCCGAACTCGACTCCGAGCAACGCGAGCTGCACAAGCCGTCGACCGCCGCGACGCTGAACCTGGCGGCCTCGGCCGCGCAGTGTGCCCGGGTGTACGCGCCCTACGACGCCGCGTTCGCCGCGCGCTGCCTGGACGCGGCCCGCCGCGCCTGGACGGCTGCCAAAGCCAACGCGAACGTGCTCGCGCCGGCGACCGACAACACCGGCGGCGGTGCGTACGAGGACGCGGACGTCTCCGACGAGTTCTACTGGGCGGCGGCGGAACTCCTGGCCACCACCGGCGAGTCGCAGTACCGGGACGCCGTCACTTCCTCTGCGCACCACACCAAGCCCGTCGACGGGTTCTGGTGGGGTGGCACCGCGACGCTCGGCCGGATCACCCTCGCCACCCTCCCCGGCGTGGCCCTGCCCGCCGGCGACGTGGCCCGGCTGCGCGGCCTGCTGACCACGGCCGCCGATGGCCACCTGTCCACCATGGCCGGACAGGGCTACGCCGTGCCCCTCGCCGCCACCGGGTACGGGTGGGGCTCCAACAGCTCCGTCACCAACAACGCGATGGTGCTGGCCGTCGCATACGAGCTCACCGGTCAACAACGCTACCGGGCAGGAGCGCTGGAATCCCTGGACTACCTGCTCGGCCGGAACGCGCTCGACCTCTCCTACGTCACCGGCTACGGCGACCGCTACGCCCAGAATCAGCACCACCGGTTCTGGGCGTACCAGAACGACGCCTCGCTGCCGCACCCGCCGGCCGGTTCCTTCGCGGGCGGGCCGAACGCGGGGCTGGAGGACCCGGTGGCCAAGGAGAAGCTCGCGGGCTGCGCACCGGCGGCGTGCTACGTGGACGACATCGGCTCGTACTCCACCAACGAGGTGGCCATCAACTGGAACGCCTCACTGGCCTGGCTGGCGGCTTTCGCGGCTGAGCGGCGCAGCGTGCCGGCGGTGCCGGTCGTCCAGGTGGCGCCGGCGGCCGTGACGGTCCCGGAGGGCGGTTCGGCGCCGGTGGGCGTGCGGCTCTCGGCCGCGCCCGCGCAGAACGTCACGGTGACGGTGGCCCGTAGCTCCGGCGACGAGGACCTGTCGGTAGCCGCGAGCTTGGTGTTCACTCCGGCCAACTGGGCGACGGAGCAGGAGGTTACGGTCCTCGCCGCGCAGGATGCCGACGGATCCTCGGGCAGCGGGACCTTCACGGTCGGTGGTCCTGGCGTGCAGTCGGCGACGTTCACGGCGAGGGAGGCGGACGACGAGGCGTCGGCGGCCTCCTGCGCGGTGGCGTACCGGATCGACAACGCCTGGGGCAACGGCTTCACGGCGACGGTGACAGTAAAGAACACCGGCACCTCGGTGATCTCCGGGTGGACCCTCGGCTGGACCTTCGCGGGTGACCAGCGGATCAGCAACGCCTGGAACGCCACGGTGAGCCAGACGGGCAGCACGGCCACCGCCCGGGACGCCGGATGGAACGGAACACTGGCACCCGGCGGCAGCGTGAGCTTCGGCTTCCAGGCGACGTACTCGGGTACCAACGCGATCCCGACGCGCTACATGCTCAACGGAGCACTCTGCTCCTGAACGAACGTCACGTCCCGCCCACCCGGCGATGGACGACGGAGGGGAGCCAGGATCGTCCTGGCTCCACTCCATGGCAGGTCGTCAGGTACGGTTCCAGCGCTGGTTGCTGCCGTTCGAGCAGGAGTAGAGCTGGATCAGGGTGCCGTTGGCGGTGTTGTTGCCGGTGGCGTCGAGGCATAGGGAGGACTGGACTCCGACGATGGATCCGTCGGAGTTGAGGCGCCATTTCTGGTTGTCGCCACCCCAGCAGCTGTAGATCTGGACCTTGGCGCCGTTGCCGGTGCCGGCGGCGTCCAGGCACTTGTTGCCGTAGACCCTGAGCTCGCCTGCGGCGGTGTACGACCACTGCTGGTTGGTGCGGTTGTTGCAGTCCCACAGGTTGAGCTGGGTGCCGTCGGTGGTGCCGGCTCCGGGCACGTCCAGGCAGCGGCCCGACCCGACGCCCTTGATCTGTCCAGAACCGGGCGAGGGGGTCGGAGTGGGAGGAGAGGATCCGGCGTTGAGTGCGTTGAGGACGGAGGAGTAGGCGGCCTTCTTGCTGCCGTCACCGTTGAACAGCAGCGGCGAGTGCTCCGGTCGCCAGGAGTCGGTGTCGCGCACCCCCCAGACGGTGATGCCGAGGCAGCGCGGGACGGCCAGGCAGTCGTTGGTCACGTTGGCGTAGGTCGTGCCCGAGGCGCCCTGGATGTCGAGTTCGGTGACGGCCACATCGACGCCGAGGGCGGCGAAACTCTGCAGGGTGGTGCGGAAGTTGCTGTTGTAGGGGCTGTCGCTGTTGAAGTGCGACTGGAAGCCGACGCAGTCGATCGGCACGCCGCGCTGCTTGAAGTCCCGGACCATGGCGTACATCGCCTGGGTTTTGGCCCAAGTCCAGTTCTCCACGTTGTAGTCGTTGTAGCAGAGCTTGGCGGCCGGGTCGGCGGCGCGCGCCGTGCGGAAGGCGACCTCGATCCAGTCGTTGCCGGTGCGCTGCAGGTTGGAGTTGCGCCGGGCTCCCGAAGTGCCGTCCTCGAAGGCCTCGTTCACGACGTCCCACTGAACGATCTTGCCCTTGTAGTGGGCCATCACGCCGTTGATGTGGTTGGTCATCGCCTGGCGCAGCGTGCTGCCGCTGAGGCTCTGCATCCAGCCGGGCTGCTGGGAGTGCCAGGCCAGGGTGTGGCCGCGTACCTGCTTGCCGTTCTGCACCGCCCAGTTGTAGACGCGGTCACCGGCGGCGAAGTTGAACTGGCCCTGCTGGGGTTCGGTGGCGTCGATCTTCATCTCGTTCTCGGGCGTCACCGAGTTGAACTCACGGCCGGCGATCGTCGTGTACGCCGAGTCGCCCAGCCTGCCCGAGGCGATGGCGGTGCCGAAGTAACGTCCGCTCTGCGCCGCCGCGCTGCCGAGCGTGCTCTCGGCGGCGTGTGAGGTCAGCGGCGCCATCAGCGTGGCGACCGTACCGAGAATGCCGAGGACCAGGGGCGCCCACAGGCCGCCGGCCTTCCGGCGGACGGTGGGTGGGGGAACGGCTTGTGAGCCCATGAATGAGCCTCCAGAAAGAATTCAGGGAAGGGTTGAATCGCGGCATTGTGAATCCGCGTGAACGACGCCCGCGCCCATGGGAAAGGGACGCTCATGAGCGCGTAAGGATCCGAGGGCGGCGCCCGGAACCGGACACGGACGGGTCACACCGCCTCGGCCATCAGTCTGGAAACCCAGCCGAAACAAGTCAAGAGTTTCGAAATCATTTCGAGAATCTGTCTCTTGTGGGCGCTTAGTAGTCCCTTTTCATTGAACGGTCCTCATCGAAAGTGTTTCGATGAGGACCGTTCAAGCGGGATCTGTAGCGGAAAGCTGTAAACGATCACCCCAGTGCGGGGTTTGCGTTCCGGGCGAGGGACTTGGCCTGCTCCGGCCACCACGCGCCGGCCGCGGGATCGACGATGCCGCACTCCGAGTCGATGGTGCCGGTTCGGGGGTTCGGCCTTTCGGTGAGGGCGGGCGGGCTCAGTAGCGCCCGGCACACCAGCCCGCCGCTGACCACGGTCCATCAGCCGGTGCGGGCGCTGGGGCAGGAGATGGCCAGGATGCTGGTCAGTGCCATCGAAGGACACCGCCCCAGTCCGCTGATCCTCCCGACCCGCCTGACCGTGCGCGAGTCCGCCCCCGATCTGCCCGCGTCCGCCTGAGCGGTGGGTACTTCCGGCAGGGCCGGCCCGGACCACTGACGGGAGTTCCTCCCACTCGATTTCCCGTCGCCGCGATCGGCCTGCGGCGATCGGGGACTCGGCGCCGGGCCAGATGAATCGCCACAGGTGGTCGCTGGTGCCGTTGTCGTCCCAGAGGACGGTCTGCGCTCCCTGGGCTGTGGAGGCGCCGGAGACGCCGAGGACCCGCCCGCCGGCGACGTTCTGGATGCGCCTGGCGCCGTCGGGGACGAACTGCCACTGGCCGGCGGGGGCGCCGGTGTCGGGCACCTGCACGGCTGCGGCGCCGTTGGCGGCCTGGAGGGCCACGCGCACGGGAAGCTTCACGGTGACGGTGACGGTGACGGTGTCGCCGGAGGCCCGGGACCGGGTGAGGGTGGCGTAGGTGCCCGGACTGGCCGTGACGGGCTGGGCGACGCCGTTGACGCTGATCGTGGCGCCCGCAGTAGTACGGGACGTTGCCGTTGTTCAGCGTGCCTGCTTCGAGGCTGGTGAAACCGGCCTCGGGGAAGCCCGGCAGGTAGCCGGCGGAGGAGCCCGCGGTGGAGTTGCCGGCTTGGCACTTGGCGAGTTCGGCCACCATGCGGTCGGCCTTGTCGCGGCAGGTGGTGTCCCCGACCGCGGCGTAGGCCTGGGCCCATGCCGTGAGGAAGTGGCCCTGCACGTGGGTACGGAAGGGGAATGCCCGGTCGTCCCATCCTCCGGTCGGGGCTGGGGCGTTGGTGGAGAGCCGGTGGTCGGCGCGGAAGTTGTACGGCAGGCGGTCGATGTCGATGAAGCGGAGATGGGACAGGGTGCGGTTCTGATGGTCGAGCCAGCGGCTGCTGGTGGGACGCGGACCGCCACCTGGTCGCGGCGTCAGCGACGTCAGGGCCCGCCTGGCGTTTCCTGCCGGCTCGGGTACGTGATGTCGAACCGCGTGAAGTGGGCTTGGTTGGTGGAGGGGCGGCCGTTGGAGGTGGCGTAGAGGCCGAGCTGGATGCTGGTGAACAGCGGTCTGAGGAAGGTGGCTTCGATGGTGGCCAGGTCCTGCCAGGCACCGTCCGGTGCCGCGTGGGCGAAGGTGTGGTTGAAGCCGCGGATGCGGACCCCCAGGCGGACGGGGCCCGGGGGAACGGGAACGCCGGCCAGGAGCTCGGGCCCGTGGCGGAGGCTGAGTCCTCCCGTGGTCCGAAGGAAGAGGAGATGGGTGTCGTCGTCGAGGACTACGGCGAGGCCTGCCTGTTCGGCCGGTGCGGCGGGGGTGAAGTGCAGCTCGGTGGAGACGTCGCAGTCGGGCTGCTCCTGAGGGCGGGCCAGGAGGGACGGGGTGGTGCGTTCGCCGAGGCGGTCGGGGCGGAGCTGGAGTCGGAGCCCGTCGCCGGTGGTCCAGAACCGTGCGGGTGGGGTGCGCAGGGTGCTCCAATCGGCGGAGAGGGTGGCGAAGTCGTCGTGGAGGGGGCGGCGAAGGTCCGAGTGGACGACGGGGGAGAAGACCGGCCAGCCCTCTTCCCAGGTGATCCGGCTGAGGAAGGTCTCGCGGCCGAGGGCCGAGCCCGGGCGGACGCCCAGGAGGACGGCCCGCCAGTCGCCGTCCGGGGTTTGGACGAGGTCGGCGTGCCCGGTGCAGGTGACCGGGCCCTTGGCGGGTGGGAGCACCGGGTTGCCGGGGGCGCCCTCGTAGGGGCCGGTCACGCGGGCGGCGCGGGCGGCCACCACGCTGTGGTCCACATCGGTGCCGCCCTCGGCGGTGAGCAGCAGATAGCTGCCGTCGATCTTGTAGAGGTGCGGGGCTTCCGACCATCGGGCGCCCGGGTGGCTTCCCGACCACAGGACGTGCTCGGGTCCCGTGAGCCGTCGTTCGCGGGGAAGGTATTCGCGCATCCAGATCTCGGTGTGGCCGGCGGCTTCGTCCACGACTCGTGCGGCGGTGAACCAGGCCCGGCCGTCGCTGTCCCCGCCGCTGTCCCCGTCGCCGTCGCCGTCGCCGTCGTCGGGCCCGTCGTCGAAGAAGAGCGACGGGTCGAAGCCGTCACCGTCCAACCAGTGCGGCTCCGACCACGGCCCCGCCGGGTCGGTCGCCGTGACGACGAAATGGCCGGGGCCGTCCATCAGCGTGCAGACGAGATGGAAGACCCCGTCATAGTGCCGGATCGTCGGTGCGAACAGTCCCCGTGAGGGCTCGCACCCGTCGAGATCGAGCTGGGAAGCCCGGTCGAGCGCGGAGCCGATGCGCCGCCAGGTCACGAGATCGCGGCTGTGGAACACGGGAAGGCCCGGGAACCATTCGAAGCTGGACGTCACCAGGTAGTAGTCCGCGCCCACTCGGCAGACGGACGGGTCGGGCCGGAACCCGGGCAGTACGGGATCACCGAAGACGGGAGGTACGGGATCACCGAAGACGGGACCATCGAACGACGTGGTCATGGAACCGGGACGATCGCGACCGGCACGGACAGCACCCGGTCGGCCGCCGGGTGGCGTACGGGGCCCTCCAGAGTGAAGGAGCCCTGGAGCGGAAGATCGCCGCTGGACCGTCCGACGGCCACGCCGATCTCCCCGGGCTCCACTCTTCTGCGCAGGTCGAGCCCGGTGAACGAGGTCCGGTCGGCATGGACGGAGAAGGCGATCCGGGCGGCCGCGCCCGGCTGCAGCTCGACCCTGGCGAATCCGGCGAGCCACCGCTGCGGCCGGACGACGGACGCCACGGGGTCCGAGAGGTACAGCTGGACCACCTCGGTCCCCGCCACCTCGCCGACGTTGCGTACGGTGACCGAAACGCAGACGGCCCCGTCCGTCGCGGCAACGGGATCCACCGACAACTCCGAGCAGCTGAAGGCGGTCCAGCTCAGCCCGTGTCCGAAGGGGAACAGCGGGGTCGGATCGACCGAGCTCCAGTCGGTGTGCCCGCCGAGCCTCGCGTGCAGGTAGGTGCCGGGCTGGCCGCCGACCTGGCGGGGGATGGAGACGGGCAGCCGCCCGGACGGTTCCGCGGCCCCGCTGATGATCCGGGCCAGCGCCGTCCCGCCCTCCTCGCCGGGGAAGAAGGCCTGCACCACGGCCGATGCGCGCTCGGCCAGCGTGCCGAGCGCGTAGGGCCGTCCGGAGACGAGGACCAGGACGGTCGGCACCCCGGAGTCCAGAACGGCGGAGGCGAGTGCGGCCTGGTCGCCGGGCAGGTCGAGGGTCTCGGCGTCGCAGCCCTCTCCGGAGGTGCCCCGGCCGAACATGCCGGCCCGGTCCCCGAGCACCAGCACGTTCACGTCCGGATCGTCCGCGGTCACCGTGAACCCGGCAGCGCTGAGTGCCTCGCCGAGCGTCGGGATCTCCAGCCCGAGGTCGCCGGGCAGCGCGACGTGGTTGGGGAAGGAGTAGCAGCCGAGGAAGGACTGGCGGTCGTCGGCGTACGGCCCGCTGATCGCCGCGCGGCACGGCCGCAGCGGCAGGATGCCGTCGTTGGCGAGCAGCACGGTGGACCGTTCGGCCAGGATCCTGGCCAGCGCCCGGTTCTCCGGCGGGTCGAGGTCGACCGGCTCGGCCGTGACGGGTTCCCAGTCGGGGTCGAGCAGGCCGAGTTCGGCCTTCTGCCGCAGGACCCGTTCCGCGGCCCGGTCGATGAGCTCCTCGGGCACGCTTCCCGATCGCACGAGTTCGGTCAGCGGCTCGCCGTAGCAGCGGGCCGTGGGCAGCTCTACGTCGATTCCGGCGGTCAGCGCCAGCGCGCCGGCCGCGCCGCGCGATCCGCTGACGCCGTGCCGGGTTTCCAGGAAGGAGACGGCGTAGTAGTCGGCTACGACCACACCGCAGAAACCGAGTTCACCCCTGAGCAGCTCGGTGAGCAGCCGTTCGTCGGCGGCCACCGGGACTCCGTCCACGTCGGTGTAACTGTTCATCACCGACCGGGCGCCTCCCTCGCGCAGCGCCCGTACGAAAGGCTCGACCAGTACGTCGGCGAACTCGCGCGGCCCCGAGGAGACGGGGGCCATGTTCCGGCCGCCGCGCGAGGCCGAGTACCCGGCGAAGTGCTTGAGCGTCGCCACGATCCCGGCACCCTCCAAGCCCTGCACATAGGCGGTACCGATGGCTCCGACGAGGTAGGGGTCCTCGCTGATGCACTCCTCGGTCCTGCCCCACCGGTAGTCGCGGACCACGTCGAGCACCGGAGCCAACCCCTGGTGGACGCCGACCCGCCGCATCCCCGCCCCGATGGCGGCGGCCATCCGGCGCACGAGCCCGGGATCGAAGGATGCTCCCCAGGCCAGCGGTCCGGGGAAGACCGTCGCCCCGAACGTCATGAACCCGGTCAGGCACTCCTCGTGAGCGACCGCCGGGATCCCGAACCGGCCGGATCCGGTCACCTGCCGCTGGAGCGAGGCGAGCCGCTCCATCCCGGCCTCCGCGGTGACCGGCGCGGTGCCGTACACCCGGGTGAGCTGGCCGAGTCCGTGGGCGACGATGTCGTCCAGGCCGGGCGCGGACTCGCCGGAATCGTCCTCCATCGGCGCGACCGGTGTGCCCGGATCCGAGGGCAGCGCCCAGAAGCCGGTGAGCTGACCCGCCTTCTCCTCCAGCGTCATCCGTTTCAGCAGATCGGCGACTCGTACGGACGCGGGTATGAGGGGGTCACGCCAGGGCTCGGTCAAGGAGTTCTCCTAGGGGCTTCGACGACACGACCTAGCGACGGGGCGGGGCGGTGGAGAGCCGGACCTTGAGCTCGGTCGAGAGCTCCATCCGGGGGCTGACCAGGGGCTGGCCGTCCAGGAGCTGGAAGAGTGTGCGGGCGGCGAGCCGGCCCATCTCCTCCAGCGGCTGGCGCACCGTCGTCAGCGGCGGTGACAGCCAGTCGCACATCGGCAGGTCGTCGAAGCCGACCACGCTGAGGTCCTGCGGGATGCTCAGCCCGCCCTGCCGGGCGGCTTCGTAGACGCCCATCGCCTGCTGGTCGCTACCGGCGAAGACGGCGGTCGGCGGATCGGCGAGGGCGAGCAGTTCCCGGGCGCGCTGGAACCCGCCCTCGTGCTGGAAGTCGCCGAACCGGATCAGGTCGCGGTCGACCTCGATCCCGGCCCGCTCCAGCGCGGCGCGGTACCCGTCGATGCGGGCCTGGCTGCAGAGCATCTCCTTGCGCCCGCCGATCGCGGCGATCCGGCGGTGCCCCAGCTCCAGCAGGTGCTCGGTGGCGGCGAGGCCGCCTGCCCAGTTGGTCGCGCCGATGCTCGGCACACCGTTGCCCGGCAGGTCGATCGGGTCGATGACCACCAGCGCCACCCCGGCCTGTTCGACCTGGGCACGCTGGGCCTGGGTGACCGACGCGGTGACGAGGATGACGCCGTCGCTGTGGTGCAGGACCGGCAGTGCGGCCCAGCTCGACGGCGTGGCCTCGCCCGGCGGGACGAGCGACACGACGGTGCCGACGCTCCGCCGGGCGCACTCGGCCTCCACGCCGCGCAGGATCTCCACCGCCCACGCGCTGTCCAGACCGCCGATGATCAGGTCGACCAGGCCTGACCTGCGGGCCCTGGCCTGCCCGCCGGGGTGGAGGTAGTTGTGGGAGCGCAGCAGGCCCTCGATCCGTTCGCGTGTCGAGGGTGCGACATCGGAGCGGCCGTTGACCACCTTCGACACGGTGGCCTGGGATACCCCCGCCTCCGCGGCGATGAGGGCCAGGGTCGGACGCTGCTCGCTCAACTTCTCTCCTCTGTGGGGACGTTCTGGGCTGACGACGGGTATCGCAAACTTTCGAAGAGTTTCCGGTTGGCTCGACCAGGTTGTCAAGCTCCAAGTGCACTGCCGTCAAAGGGAAATCAGTAAGAAGGCTTGACCGGGAGGCCGGGCGTTCCTAGTTTGTGGCAGCACCGAATCGAGGATGTTGCGAAACAGTTTCGAAATCGAACCGGCATTCCCCACCCCGGAGGTCTCATGGCCAGCACACCCCCGAGCCGACGAAGCTTCCTGGCGCTCTCGGGCCTGACCGCTCTGTCCGTCTCGCTGACCGCGGCCTGTGGCGGCGGGGACTCCGGCTCGAAGCCGGCGGCCGACGGCAAGGTGACCTTCGCGTGGTGGAACATCGCCACGACGGAGCCGGGCAAGTCCCTCTTCCCGCAGATCTCCTCGGCGTTCACGGCCGCCCACCCGAACATCACGATCAAGACGACCTCGTTGGAGAACGAGGCGTTCAAGTCAAAGCTGACCGCCACGACCTCGTCGGGCAAGCTCCCCGACGTCTTCCAGACCTGGGGCGGCGGCGTGCTGCGGCAGCAGGTCGACGCGGGGCTGGTCGAGGACCTCACCGACGCGTTCGGCTGGTCGACCGAGCTCACCCCGGTCTCGCTGCAGGCCTACCAGTTCGAGGGCCGGACCTACGGAGTGCCCTACGACGTCGGCATGGTCGGCTTCTGGTACAACAAGAAGCTCTTCGCCAAGGCCGGGATCACCGCTCCGCCGGCCACCTGGGCCGAGCTCCTGGAAGACGTCAAGAAGCTCAAGGCGGCGGGCATCACCCCGATCGCCCTCGCGGGCAAGGAGAAATGGCCCGGCCACTACTACTGGGCCTACCTCGCGATGCGCGTCGCAGGCCTCCCCGCGCTACAGCAGGCCGCGACCACCAAGGACTTCACCGGCGCCGGCTTCGTCCAGGCGGGCGCCCACCTCAAGGAGCTGGTCGACCTCCAGCCGTTCCAGACCGCCTTCCTCGGCGCCGGCTACGCCACCCCCGGCGGCCAGGCCGCGACCATGGGCAACGGCCAGGCCGCCATGGAACTGATGGGTCAGTGGGGACCGGCGGTGCAGAAGGACGCGGGCGCCGACCTCGGAGCGGACCTGGGTTTCTTCCCCTTCCCGACGGTCGACGGCGGGGCCGGTCAGGCCGCCGACGTGTTCGGCGGTGGCGGCGGCTTCGCGCTGCGCAAGGGCGCGCCGAAGGAGGCGCTGGACTTCCTGAAGTTCTTCGTCCTGGAGAACCAGTCCAAGCTGCTGGCCTCCAACGGCTACCTGCCGGTGGTCAAGGGCGCGGAGAGCCAGCTCGCCGACCCCGGCAGGAAGGTGGTGGCCGAGAGCCTGGTCAAGGCGACGGGCTTCCAGCTCTTCCTCGACCAGGCCTACCCGCCGGCGGTCGGCCAGGAGGTCAACGACAGCGTCGCCGACCTCATCGCGGGCAAGAAGACGCCCGAGCAGGTCACCCAGTCGATCACCGAGGCTGCGAAGGGTGCCTAGCTCCGTGTCCACCCTGACCGAGGAGCGGACGCAGGACGCCGGGCCGATTCGCCCGCCCGCCCCGGCCCGGCCGCTCCTGCGCGGTGCGGGAAGCTGGGCGTCGGTCGCCTGGTTCCTCGTCCCGGCTCTGGTCCTCTTCCTCGTCTTCGTCCTCGCCCCCATCGCGGTCGCCGTCTACACCGGCTTCTTCAAGTGGGGCGGGGTCGGCCCCCTGGACCAGTTCGTCGGTTTCGAGAACTACGCCAACCTCTTCGGCGATCAGGTCTTCCTCGGCGACCTGGAGCGCGGGCTGTACCTGATCACGCTGTCGATCACGGTGCAGTTGCCGTTCGCGCTGTTCACCGCTGTCCTGCTCAACCAGAGGCTGCGCGGCCGGGCCGTCTACCGGATGCTGTTCTTCGCGCCGTACATCCTGTCCGAAGTGGTCACGGCGGTCCTCTTCACGATGATCTTCCTTCCCGGCGGCGGCATGGCCGACCAACTCGCGGACGCCCTCGGCCTGGAGGGGCTGCAGGGCAAGTGGCTCGCCGATCCCTCCACGGTCATGCCGACCCTGTTCGTGGTCATGACCTGGAAGTACTTCGGGTTCCACATGATGCTCTTCCTCGCCGGGCTGCAAAGCATCCCGGGCGAGATCCTCGAGGCCGCCTCCATCGACGGCGCCGGCGCCTGGCAGCGCTTCCGGCACGTGACGCTGCCGTTGCTCGGCCCGACGATCCGGATCGGCGTCTTCCTCTCGGTCATCGGCGCCATCCAGCTCTTCGACCTCGTCTGGGTCATGACCGCGGGCGGGCCCAACCACTCCTCCGAGACGATGGCGATCTCGATGTTCCAGTTCGGGTTCAAGCGCTACCAAGTCGGCTACGCCAGTGCGATCAGCGTGGTGCTGTTCATGATCAGCCTGGTCTTCTCCCTCTTCTACCAGCGCTACGTACTGCGCCGTGACCTGAGCGGGGCCGTCACCACGGGAGGTGGCCGATGAACGCCCGCAGAACGGCCCGCGGCCTGTCGCTGCACGCCGTGGTCTGGCTGATCGGCGCGTTCGTCGTCGTGCCGCTGATCTACGCGGTGATCTCCGGCTTCAAGAGCACCGGCGAGCTCACGACCAACCCGTTCGGGCTGCCGGAGCACTGGGAGACCGGCAATTACACCGGCATCCTCGGCGACGGCATGTTCTGGCGGCAGATCGCCAACAGTGCGGGCATCGCGATCGGCACGGCATGCTGCACGGTGGCGGTCTCCGCGATGGCGGCGTTCGTGCTGGCCCGCTACGCCTTCCGGGGCAGGGAGCTGTTCTACACGCTGTTCACGATCGGGCTGATGTTCCCGTTCGCGGTGGCCGTCCTGCCGTTGTTCCTGCTGCTGCGCACCTTCGACCTGCTCGACAATCCGCTCGGAGTGATCCTCCCGCAGGCGGCCTTCGGACTCCCGATGACGATCATCATCCTGCGCGGGTTCTTCCGGACCATCCCGGCAGAGGTCGAGGAGGCGGCCGTCATGGACGGCTGCGGCAAGTTCCGCTTCTTCTGGAAGATCCTGCTGCCGATGGCGCGCCCGGCGCTCGGCACGGTCTCGGTGCTCGCGATCGTCGCGAGCTGGAACAACTTCTTCCTGCCCCTGCTGGTGTTCAACGACCCCCAATGGCAGACGATCCCGGTCGGCGTCCAGCAGTTCCAGGGCCAGTACTCGACCGACTACGCGCTCGTCCTGGCCTACATCGTCCTCGCCATGGTCCCCGCCCTCGCCTTCTACGCCGTCGCCGAACGGCAGCTGATCGGCGGACTCACCGCGGGCGCCACCAAGGGCTGACCCGTCCCGCCAGGCCTCCACCCCCGAGGAGACGTCGTGAAACGCCTGACCATTTCGACGACAACATTGTTAGCGCTAACAAGCCGGGCCGCGGCCGCCTTCACACCCATCCCGTCCCCGAGCCCCGACCCGGCCGCTCCGCGGTTCGCCGGATTCATCTCACCCCCGCCCCCAAAGGAGCTCTTCTGATGTGGTTTCGCCTGCCATCCCCGGTCCATGTGAGACGACGCCTGCTAGGCGTCCTCGCGCCCTTGCTGCTCCTGGCCGCCTTCCTCGGTGTCCAGCCCGCCGGCGCGGCGCCGATCATCGACACCAACGCCTCGTACGTGCTGGTCAACCGCACCAGCGGCAAGGCCCTGGACGTCTACAACCTGGCGACCAACGACGGCGCCCGCATCACCCAGTGGACCAGGAACGATCAGAACCAGCAGCAGTGGCAGTTCGTCGACTCCGGCGGCGGTTACTACCGCATCAAGTCCCGCCACTCCGGCAAGGTGCTGGACGTCCAGAACGGGGCCACGGCGAACGGGGCCCCGATCGTCCAGTGGGCCGACGCGAACGCCACCAACCAGCAGTGGCGGCCGGCCGACAGTGCGGACGGTTACGTGAGGCTCATCGCGCGCCACAGCAACAAGGCCCTCGAAGTGCAAGGCGGCTCCACCGCCGACAACGCGAACATCGTCCAGTACGACGACTGGGGCGGCACCAACCAGCAGTGGCAGCTCGTCAAGGTGGGCGGCGGCAACCCCGGTGCGTGCGCACTTCCGTCGGCCTACCGCTGGACCTCGACGGGCGCGCTGGCGCAGCCCAAGTCCGGGTGGGCGTCGCTCAAGGACTTCACCGTCGCCCCCTACAACGGCAAGCACCTCGTCTATGCGACGACGCACGGCGCCGCGGGAACGGGAGCGGGCTGGGGTTCGATGAACTTCGGCCTGTTCACCAACTGGCCGGAGATGGCCTCGGCCGGCCAGAACACGATGTCGAACTCCGTCGTCGCGCCCACGCTCTTCTACTTCGCGCCGAAGAACATCTGGGTGCTCGCCTACCAGTGGGGAGGCGGGAGCGCCTTCTCCTACCGGACGTCGAGCGACCCGTCCAACCCCAACGGCTGGTCCTCACAGCAGGTGCTCTTCACCGGAAGCATCACCGGCTCCGGAACAGGCCCCATCGACCAGACGCTCATCGCTGACGGCACGAACATGTACCTGTTCTTCGCCGGTGACAACGGCAAGATCTACCGCGCCAGCATGCCGATCGGGAACTTCCCGAGCAGTTTCGGCTCGAACTACACGACGATCATGAGCGATACGGCGGACAACCTGTTCGAAGCCCCGCAGGTCTACAAGCTCCAGGGCCAGGACCGCTACCTCATGCTCGTCGAGGCGAGGGGCGCGCAGGGCCGCTACTTCCGCTCGTTCACGGCCACCAGCCTGAACGGCTCATGGACACCCCAGGCCGCGACCGAGAGCAACTCCTTCGCCGGCAAGGCCAACAGCGGCGCCACCTGGACCAACGACATCAGCCATGGCGAGCTGATCCGCACCAGCGCCGATCAGACCTTTACCGTCGATCCCTGCAACCTGCAGTTCCTCTACCAGGGACGCGACCCCAACTCCGGCGGCGAATACGGACAATGGCCCTACCGGCCGGCTCTGCTGACACTGCAGCGCTAACGCCGTGACACGGGTCCGGCTCCAGCTCCGGCTCCGGAATGGAGCCGGAGCCGGACCACGCCTCGTAAGGTCCCCGAGCCCTGGCGGTGCCGCAGGCCGTTGTGTGCCTACGGCACCGCCAGGGCGGTGGGGTCAGGACGGGTCGCCGTACTGGAGGCCGCGTCCGTTGGTGCCGACATAGACGCGGCCGTACATGTCGGGGTCGCCGGCGATGACGCCGACGCCGCCGATGCTGCCCCACTGGTGGGCGTCGTCGTTGACGCGGAGCCAGGTGGCGCCCCTGTCGGTGGAGCGGAAGACTCCGGTGACGTCCTTGACGGTACCGATCAGGTACAGGGCCTGATAGCCGGCGCCCGGCGCGGCCTTGCCGAAGCCCAGGGCGGAGGCGGATTTCACCGTGGTGAGCGTGGTGAAGGTGCGGCCGCCGTCGGTGGAGTGCAGCAGCCCCCTGGCACCGTCGGCGATCCACAGGTCCCCGGCGATGCCCGGGACGGCCGTGAGCCGGCCGGCGGGCAGGTTGGTGGCGCGGGCGGTGAAGGTTGCGCCGCCGTCGGTGCTGGCGTGGAGCGTGCCGCCGGCCAGTGAGTAGAAGGTCTTGGCCGAGGAGCGGTCGGCGACGACCACGGCGCCGGCGCCCAGGCCGCTGACCTTCGACCAGCTCGCCCCCTTGTCGGTCGAGCGGTACGGGGCCCGGCCGGCCTGGGTCCAGACGATGGCGGAGCCGTCCGCCGCGAGCGCGACCCGGCCGCTGTCGGCGCTGCCCACCGGCTCTGCCTTGAAGCCGTTCCAGCTGCGGCCACCGTCGGTGGAGTAGGCGCCGTCCTGCGCGCCGCCACGGCCGACGCGGACCATCACCGAGGGCTTGGACTGGGCGAAGTCGATGTCGGTGCTGGTGATCATCATCGGATGGTCCAGCCGCCCTGCGGGCACCGCGGTGAGGGAGTCGTGGCGGAAACCGCCCAGGTCGCCCATGGCGCTGATGGCGGTGGCGCCGCCGGGCGGGGCGATCACGTCCATCAGCGCGGTCTCCTCCAGCCCACGGGACCCCACGATCCAGTGGCTGGTGCCGCCGCTGTCGGTGGCCGTGGCGTCCTTGCTGCGCCAGATTCCGCTGCCGGTGCCGTACAGCACGTGCCCGGAGTCGAAGGGATCGACGGCCAGGGCTGTCATCCAGTGCCCGATGCCGGTACCGACATAGGGTGCGGCGGAGGCGTCCCGCACCGACTTCGCGGCCTGCGCCTTCCAGGTCGTGCCGCCGTCGGTGCTCCGGTAGAGCTCGTCCTCGGGCCACCAGCGGTCGAGGGTGGTGACCATCACCGTGGACGGCTTCTGCGGGTCGACGGCCAGACCGGAGAACCCGTAGCTGCCGCTGGGCGGGGAGACGTTCTTCCACGCCCCGCCCGCCGCCGCGTACTTCCACACCGAACCCGCCGTCGCCCCGTTGGGTCCCACGGAGTTGGCGTACGTCAGGTACAGCGAGCCGTCACCGGCGAGCACGCCGTGCTGCGGCATCTGGCCGGTGGGCTGCCCGGAGACGACCTGCCAGGTGTTGCCGCCGTCGGTGGAGCGGTACAGGGAGGCGGACTTGTCGGCGACGCCGGCATAGACCGTTCTGCTGCCGGCCGGGCCGTACGTCACGAAGGAGATGCCCGCGCCGCTGCCCGCCCCGTCCTTGACGGGGAACGAGGACACCTGACTCCACGTCACGCCGTGGTCGGTGCTGCGCCACAGCCCGTTCTTGCGGGTGCCCAGCAGCAGGGTGTCGTGGTCCGCGGGGTTGATCGCCAGCCGTTCGCCCGCCCCGCGGCCGTCCTCGTTGGCGCCCAGCTTGAAGGGCAGGTCGGTGCGCTGGAAGGTGCGGCCCCGGTCCGTGGAGCGCAGGATTGCGCCGTTGCCCGCCCAGTCGTTGGTGTAGGTGCCCGTCGCGAGGTAGAGCCGCGCGGGGTCGACGGGGTCGGTGGCCAGCGAATCGATGCCCAGAAGGTTCCAGTCCTTCTCGCCGAGCCAGTCGGTCAGCGGGATCCACTGCTCGGCCGCGGCGTCCCAGCGGTAGGCGCCGCCCATGTCGGTGCGCGCGTACAGCAGACCCTTCTCCCGCGGGTTGAACACCAGTCCGGTGACGTAACCGCCGCCCACGACCTGCGCGTTGTTCCACTTGTACGGTCCGGCCCCGACCGCCTGGGTCCCGGCCGTCCTCACCAGCTTCCACTGCTGGTTGGCGCTGCCCTTGCCGGGGTACTGGATGACTCCCGCGCCGTCGGCCGTGGAGCCCCCGGAGACGTCCAGGACCTGGCCGCTCCTGCGGGAGGTGAAGGTGACGGCGTCGGAACCACTCACATCGTCGATCCGCCACTCCTGGGAGGTGGAGGAGCTGTCGGTCTGCTGCTCGGCGGCGGCGGACCGGGCGGTCGAACCGCCGGCTATGCCCAGTACTTTGCCGCTGTTGCGGTTGACCAGCTCGTAGTAGCCCTCCCCGGTGGGTCTCAGCCTCCACTGCTGGTTGGCGGTGTTCTGGTCGGTCCACTGCTGGATGCGGGTACCGTCGGCGGCCGAGAAGGCGTTGACGTCAACCACCTTGCCGCTGCCTACGGAAATCAGCCGGTAGTAGGCATTGCCGTCGACCGTCGCGGCCTGCGAGTCCTCCTGCGCGAACAGGAGGTACGGCACGAGGACGGAGGGCACGCCGAGCAGCAGTCCGGTCGCGGTCCAGCGACGGCGGTGACGCCCACGGCGCCCGCCGTTCGTGGGGTTCTTCATGGGGGGTGTTCTCCTTGCATGCCACCAGAGGAATGGTGGATCCAGCGACCGCAGCGGCCGGGTCCGACTCCTTGTGGTCACAGGCCCCGCAAGGGGTTGCCTTGAGCCGGGAACTTTTCTCCATCGTCGGTCTTGAACGGGCCGTCCATGCGGTACCGGGCCCGCCAAGTCGGCGCGGGCCGTTCCAGTGACCCAAGGCACAGGCTTCGGCCGCATACCCTTGCCGACGCTGGTGCGTGGCGCCGTGCTCGGCGGATCGCTTTTCTGAGGGAGGTAGGAATGGGGCTCATGGATGCGGACCACGCGGGGCTGGTCGTCGCGGCGCAGGCCGGTGACGATCGGGCGCGCGAGAAGCTGATCGCCGCGTACCTGCCGTTGCTCTACAACATCGTCGGACGAGCACTGAGCGGACATGCCGACGTCGACGACGTCGTCCAGGAAACGCTGCTGCGCGTGGTGCGCGACCTGCCTGCCCTGCGTGCCCCGGAGAGCTTCCGGTCCTGGCTGGTGTCGATCACGCTCCGCCAGATCAATACCCACTGGCAGCGGCAACGCGCCTTCGCCGGCCGGACCACGGTCATCGACGAGGCACTCCAGATACCGGACGCCGGCGCGGAACCTGAGGACGTGACGATCCTGCGTCTGCATGCGTCGGACGAGCGTCGTCAGGTTGTCGAAGCCGGCCGGTGGCTCGACCCGGAACATCGGGTGCTGCTGTCCCTGTGGTGGCAGGAACGCGCCGGCTGGCTGAGCCGTGACGACATCGCCGCCGCGACGGGGCTCACTGTCGCCCACGTCGGAGTGCGCCTGCAACGCATGCGCGAGCAGCTGGAAGCGAGCCGGACGATCGTCGCCGCGCTGGAAGCCGACCCGCGCTGTCCGCAGTTGGACGAGACCGTCGTCGGCTGGGACGGTCACCCCGCATCGGTATGGCGCAAGCGGATCGCGCGGCACACCCGCGGCTGCCCGGTCTGCACGGCGACGACGGCAGAACGGGTTCCGGCCGAACTGCTCCTCCTCGGCCTCGCGCCGCTGGCCGTCCCGGCCGGACTCATCGCCGCGCTGGCCGCCAAGGGCCTGCTTTCGGGTACGGCCGCGAGCGCCGCCGGGCTGGCCACGGCACACGTCGCCGTCGGCACGGCGACGGGGGGAGGCAGTCTGCACGGCGCGCTGACCGGCAAACTCCACGCGGTGACCGCTCATCCGCTGGTGAGCCTCGCCACCGGAGCGGTGCTCATCGCAGGGACCACCACCTACGCTGCCTGGCCCGAACCGGCGCATCGGGAGCCCGGCGTCACCGCCGCTTCCGCGGCCGACGATCCCGCGCCGGTCCCGTCGCGCACCACCACGTCGGCCGGACCGGCCCCGGCGAGTCCGTCCGCGGTAGCCGGCACCGTTCCGCTGGGCTCACAGTCGCTGGAGTCCGTGAACGCCCCCGCGCTGTACCTCACGTATGCCGACGACTTCGCGACGCTCACCCGAGTCTCCGCGTCCAGCAGCGCGCAGACGCGGCAGCGGGTCACCTTCACGGTCATCGGGGGGCTGGCCGACACACGGTGCGTCACCCTCCGCGCCGCCGACGGCCGCTATCTGCGCCATCGTGACCTGCGGCTCCAGCTGAGCACCAACGACGGTGGCGAGCTGTTCCGTGAAGACGCCACCTTCTGTCCGCGCCCCGGGGCGGTCGCCGGGTCGGTGACCCTGCACGCGCACAACTATCCCGGATCGGTCCTCCGCCACCGTGACGGTGGCATCTGGCTCGATGGCTCCGACGGCACTCGGACCTTCGCCGGCCAGGCTTCCTTCATCGTGCGCAGGGGCTGGGCTACCGCTCCTTGAGCATGTCGGCCCGAGTCGCGCAGTGACAGCTGGTGACCCCGCACCACGACCCCGCACCACGATCCCGCACCACGATCCCGGACCACGATCCCGGACCACGCCCCCCTTCTGCAGGGGCGACCAGACCGCGGGGCTCCGCATAACGCTTTTTGCCCGCGAGATGCATCACCGGGCAATCGTCCGGACGGCGCGACTTTTTTGTTACGAGACCGCGAGTTCGGAGGCCTCCGAAGCGTGGGGTTCCTTTCCCGCCGCTCACCATGCGTGCCGGCGTGGCAGGTTCCCCGACTCTCCCGTTGACGCATCTCCTGAAGAAGGCCCCTCACATGACGCGACACACCCACGAAGCGCGGGCGACCGGTACGCAGGATCGGCCCCACGTCCTGCACCGCACCCGCCCCGCGGCGGATCAGGCCGTACCGGCCGACGCGCGCACGATCACGGCACCCAGGGTGGCCAGCGGCCCCCGAGGAGAATCATGAAGGGCCTGCACCGGCTCAGCCGGCGTCGCCGGACATGGGCGATAGGACTGTCGGCCGCGGCGCTGGTGGCGGGTGGCGTGATGCTCCTCCCCAGCTCCGCCGGAGCCGCGAACCTGGGTACCCAGGCGGCCCCTTCGGGCAGGTACTTCGGCACCGCTGTGGCCGCCGGCAGGCTCGGCGACTCGACGTACGCCGCGATCTCGGACCGGGAGTTCAACATGATCACCCCGGAGAACGAGATGAAGTGGGACGCCGTCGAACCGTCCCGCGGCACATTCGACTTCGGCCCCGCCGACCGGATCGTCAACCATGCCCTGGCACGCGGCCAGCGCCTGCGCGGCCACACCACGGTCTGGCACTCTCAGCTCCGGTCCTGGGTCGGCTCCATCGGCGACGCGAACACGCTGCGCAGCGTGATGAACAACCACATCACCGCCTTGATGACCCACTACAAGGGCAAGATCCACGCCTGGGACGTGGTCAACGAGGCGTTCGCCGACGGCTCCGCCCAGCACCGCAGTTCGGTGTTCCAGAACGTGCTGGGCAACGGCTTCATCGAGGAAGCGTTCCGCACCGCCCGGTCGGCCGACTCCTCGGCCAAGCTCTGCTACAACGACTACAACATCGAGAAGTGGTCGGACGCCAAGACCCAGGGCGTCTACGGCATGGTCAAGGACTTCAAGTCCCGCGGCGTGCCGATCGACTGCGTCGGGTTCCAGAGCCACTTCGGCGCCGACGGCCCGCCCTCCAGCTTCCAGACCACCTTGTCCAACTTCGCCGCCCTGGGCGTTGACGTCCAGATCACCGAGCTGGACATCGCCCAGGCGTCGCCCACCCACTACGCCAACACGGTCAAGGCCTGTCTGTCCGTGGCCCGGTGCACCGGCATCACGGTGTGGGGCATCCGTGACAGCGACTCCTGGCGCAGCGGCGACAGCCCCCTGCTGTTCGACAACAACGGCAAACCGAAGGCCGCCTACACCGCCGTCGTGAACGCACTCAAGTCCGCCCCGGGTACCGGTCCCGCTCCCGGTACCCCGGGCGGGACCGGCGCCGGGGCGATCAAGGGTGTCGCCTCCGGTCGTTGCATCGACATCAACGGCTTCACCACCGTGAACGGCACCCAGGCGCAGCTGTGGGACTGCAACGGACAGACCAACCAGCGCTGGACCCACACCTCCGGCAAGCAGCTGATGATCTACGGCAACAAGTGCCTGGAGGCCACCGCCAACGGCACCGCCAACGGCACCGCGGTGGCCATCGGGGACTGCAACGGCGGCGCCGGCCAGCAGTGGAACATCAACACCAACGGCACGATCGCCGGCGTCCAATCCGGGCTGTGCCTCGACGCCGTCGGGGCGGCCACCGCCAACCGCACCAAGATCCAGCTGCACTCCTGCTGGTCCGGCAGCAACCAGAAGTGGACCGGCCCGTCCGGGACGTCGACCCCGACGACGCCCGCGCCGGCGGGCGGCACGTGTGCTCTTCCGTCGACGTACCGATGGACGTCGACGGGTGCGTTGGCGCAGCCGGCGAACGGGTGGGGCTCGCTGAAGGACTTCACCACCGTGGTGCACAACGGCAAGCACCTGGTCTACGGGTCGAACGCGTCGGGATCGTCGTACGGCTCGATGATGTTCAGCCCCTTCACGAACTGGTCGGACATGGCGTCGGCCGGTCAGACCGGCATGAATCAAGCCGCGGTGGCGCCCACACTGTTCTACTTCGCGCCCAAGAACATCTGGGTGATGGCGTACCAGTGGGGTTCGTGGCCCTTCATCTACCGCACGTCGAGCGACCCGGCCAACCCCAACGGCTGGTCCTCGCCGCAGCCCCTGTTCACCGGTAGCATCCCCAACTCACCCACCGGCCCGATCGACCAGACCCTGATCGCTGACGGCCAGAACATGTACCTGTTCTTCGCCGGTGACAACGGCAAGATCTACCGGGCGAGCATGCCGATCGGGAACTTCCCGGGCAACTTCGGCTCGTCCTACACGACGATCATGAGCGACTCGGAGAGCAACCTGTTCGAGGCGCCGCAGGTCTACAGGGTTCAGGGCCAGAACCAGTACCTCATGATCGTTGAGGCCAAGGGTGCGAACGGCCGCTACTTCCGCTCGTTCACGGCCTCCAGCCTGAGCGGTTCGTGGACCCCTCAGGCCGCCGGCGAAGGCAACCCCTTCGCGGGCAAGGCCAACAGCGGTGCCACCTGGACCAACGACATCAGCCACGGTGACCTGGTCCGCAACAACCCCGACCAGACCATGACCATCGACCCCTGCAGACTGCAGTTCCTGTACCAGGGCAAGGCCCCCACCGCGGGTGGCCCGTACGACCAACTGCCGTACCGGCCGGGTGTCCTCACCCTGCAGCGCTAACCTGCCCGATCCACGGTGATCGCGATTCGGGGTGGCCGGCCGGCGCGGAGACGCCACTCTTCGTGGACCTTCATCGTGGCGGGAGACCGTGAGGCATCCGGCAGGCCGGCGCCGGTGCCCCCCAAGCCTACTAGCGGGCGCTAGAGCCCGTGTTGGTCGAGCATCGCCATGAGTTTTCGCTTGCGCTTCTGGTCGGTGCGCAGCGTGGCCAGGTAGGTGGCGAACTCCGCCTCCGTGTCGAGTGCGCGGTGGCAGGTGCGTGCGCTGAGCAGCAGTTCGGTCATGCGCTCGTACGTGCTGTCGCCGGTCTGCTTGCGCAGGGGATCGATCCAGCGCAGGTAGACGGTCAGCGCCTCCGCCGGCCTCTGGTCGCGGATCCGGTCGGCAAGGGCAAGCCACTGCTTCTGGTCGGCGTACCCGTCGACGGCGGCCTGCCAGGCGGCATCGAGGTCGCCGTCGTCCATGAGTGCGTCGACCAGTACGGAACCGCCGTACCAGCGGGCTTTCTTGGGCGTGCCGGCCGCCCGGAGCGTCTCCAGGGCGACCGTTCGCTCGGAGGCCTCCCAGGTCCCGGCCGTGCGGGCCGCCGTACGCAGGTTCTGGTACGCAGCCAGCGTGGGGCGGGCCCGTAGCAGGTCCCGGCGGAGCGTGACCACATCCGCGAGGCGGCCGATTCTCGCGTAGCGTTCGCAGACGAAGGCGACCAGTTCGCCGTCCGGGCCCCGCTCCGGCTCGGCCTCCCGCAGGCCGCGTTCCGCCCATTCCAGCGCCTCCGGCGGGCGGCCGGCCGTCTCCAGTTCCTTCGCGATCACCAGATGGGTGTGGCCGTTCGGGGCGAGGTCCGCCGCGTGGACGCTGATCAGCGCGTCCACGCTCCCTCCGTCGGCCTTGAGGAGGCGTTCCATCAGGTACTTCTCCGCCCACCCCTTGGGGTTGGCCCGCCAGGCGGCGACCACCAGTTCTCGGATGCGGGCAAGGCCGGGCTCACCCAGTACCTCGTGGTAGTCCAAGAGGTCGATCCCGGTGGCGTCGTTCAGGCCGTCGAGGAGGTGGGTCACCAGCCACTCGGCCGTCTGGACCGGGTCGGGGCGGGCGCCGCGGCAGGCCTCCAGATGGGCTTCGGCCAGTCCGGTCGCCACGTCCCCGATCAGGCCGTCCGAGTCGTCGATCTCGTCATACGTCCGGCCCAGGGCGGAGATGGCCTCCCGGGCCACCTCCACCGCGTCCGACGCCCGGCGGCTCGCCGTCAGCGCGCGCAACGCGGTCACCGCCTCGGCGGCCTGCTGCCCGTAAGCGCGGGCGTCGGCGTACTCGACGTACCCGCAGCGGGCGAAAGGGCGGGTGTCGAGCAGGCTCAGGATCCGTTCGCGGACGATACCGGTGTCCTCCCCGGCGGTGGCCGCGCGCAGCTCCAGGCGGCGGCGCAGATCACGGTCGTCGGCGAGGTTTTCCCTTAGCAGGGCGAGCAGTTCCTCACGGGTGCGCGACTCCAGCCAGGTGTCCAGCAGCCGGGTGCGCGAGGCGGCGGCCGACCGCTGCTGCGGCACGGACTCGGCCTGCGCCAGGACGGCCAGGCCCACCGCCACGCAGTGCTTGCAGAAGTTGCCCTCCTGCCCGTACGGGCAGTCGCACCAGCCGGTGACCCCGCCGTCCCCTTCGTGGGTCAGTTCGACCTCGTAACAGTCGGTACCGTCCACGGCCGCGGTGATCGCCGTCTCGCCGATCTCCAGCCGGGACACGGCCGGGAGATAGCCGAGCCCGCGCTCATAAGACCGGGACCCGGCCAGCCTGCGGAGGTCTCCGTCGGTGAAACCCAGTTGGTGTGCCACGGGGTTCATTGAACCGGAAAAGCACCGCCGCGGTGCCGGGCTCAGCGGAATGAGCGCCTCCCCGGCGCTCCTGAGACGGGCAGGCGGGTACGCCGCGGCGGGCGGAGGCGCTGGGCTGGCGAAGCCCTCTGGACTGGCCCGATGGGGCGTCGGGAAAGTCAGCCACGGGTCAGCGTGAGTCCTGCAGGACCCGGGGAAAGCCGACCGGGCATGCGAATGGTTGCAATCTGCGGAGACCGCCCTTGACCTGCGATGAGCGGGCAGGGAGCAGGCGAATCGGGAGTTACCCCATCCATGCGTTGGCGGCATGCCGTCCGATTCGCGCCAACCCCGCGCCAGACGCTCACACCGTGATCGGCGCCACTTCGTGGGAGGTCACGGAGCACATCCACACGGCGCCGGCTTCGGTGCGCATCGCATGGGCCCCCACACGGTGCTCGGGGCACATCGGCCAGATCAGCCGGTCCCGATCGACCAAGAGGCACTGCAGGCCCTCCGCCGTCTCGACGAAGATGTCGGACGGGTCGATCCCCTGGATCGTTTCGTCGCCCACCGACACGTGGCCGGCCGGCTCCAGCGAAGATGGCGCTTCGGACGTCACGCCGACGGTGAGCACATGCCCCGTGTCTCGCCGCACGTCCTCCAGCAGCGCCTCGACGGCCCGCTGTGCGAGCGCGCGCCGGCGCTCGACCAGGAGCGGGGCGAAGTACGGCGCCGACATCGCGCCGTTGCGGGTGAACTCCGTCCACAGGAACTCGCGTACGTCCGCCGAGTGCGGCTCCGCTTCCAGCTCCACATCGAGGGCGACACGGCCACCGTAGATGGCTGGGAGCTGACGGTCCTCGCCATAGAGCGCCGGCGCGCCGACCGGGTGTCGATCACCGTCCCGGCCTTTTCCGCGCCAACGCTCTCTCATCGGCGCCGAGTTCGCCGTGGTCACCGTAAGCCGCAATCAGATGACCGCCGCTCCAGAGCCACATCGGTCAATGGACGCCGAGGAAGATGCCGCCCGGGGTGCTCAGATCGTCGTTGTAGAGGTGGAACGCCCGGATGGACTTGGTGACTTCCTGCTGGGAAATGAAGGCATCGCGGTCCAGGTCCAGCCGTTGGAAGACGAGTGGAGCGTCCTCGGGGGAGATCCCCCAGAGGCCCAGGTACCTGGCGAACTCATCCCGGCTGATCTTCTTGTCCCCGTCGACGTCCACGACGTCGAACACGGCCCGCGCGATGTCATCCAGCAGATGGGATCCGTTGGCGCCGAATCCCGCAGCCCGGTTCGCCGCGACGAACTCGTCGAGGGACAGGCGCTCCTGCCCCGGCGTCGCCTGCTGCAGCAGTCCCAGCCACTGTGACCAGTACGCCCGTTCCAGAGAACTGATCTTGGGGTCGCCCTTGGCCAGCCCGTAGCCGGTCGCGTACCTGTCCACGATCCGCTCGTGGTCACCCCACCCGACGAAACCGTCCTCGTCGGCGTCCAAGGCCACGAACAACCTCCGCAGCCTGCGGGTGATCGGATCGGCGATGGCCATACGTCATGTCCTTCCTGAAAGGGCGACCGGCCGGGAGCGGCGCCGACGCTCCCTCATTGTGACCGTACCGGCGAGCTGCCCGCGGCCCTGCTGCCCTGAGTCATCCCTGATATACCCCCTACCCCTCCCTGAGATGTGTCAGATTCTTTCGGCAGGTACTTCCGGAAGGTGCCAGGTTTGAGTGACAGGTAAGGACGAAGGGGGTCGCGATGCCCGCGCTGACGTTGTCTTGCCGGAGTTCTTACGGAAGCCGCCCAGCATGCGTCGCGACTCAGTGAGCTCCAGGCGCCCGCACTTCCGCGAGCCGGCGGCGCATCTCTCGTTCCGGCCCCGCCGATCCCACTGATCGGTCCGTCGCGCCGCCCGTACCTCGCCGAGAAGGGCGCCGGCGGCGAGGTACGGGCGGTCTTCGCCCGCAGAGACGGACTGACCTCCGCTTCGCCCAAGAAGCTGCCCGTCCAGCGGACCCTGGTCGAGGACCTCGGCGGCACCTTCCACCACGTGAGCGGCGACGGCATCCAGGACGTTCTGCTGGAATTGGCCCGCGGGGTCAACGCCACCCAGATCGTCCTGGGCGTGAGCCGCCGCCCCTGGCAGTGCGTCCTTGGCCCCGGCGTCAGCGCCACCGTGGCCCGCGAGTCGTCCGGACCCGACCTCGGCGTTCACATCGTCACCCGGACGCGGCCGCCAGGGGCCGGGGACTGCCCATGGCACGGGCGGGCCCGGCGGCCGTACTCTCATGGCTGGTGCCGCCATGATCCATGCTGCCATTGCCGGTTGCGAAACCTGCCCCCATGGAGCTGCCGGAACGACTTCAGCGTGGACGCGTGGCGAAACTTGATGCGATCACCCCTCTGGCCCGCGAGGTCTCCCGGTCAGCCCTGATTCAACGGCAGAGCGATGTCGAAGACCTTGGTTCCGGCCGGGAAGTTCGCAGCGCCGCTCGCCGCGCCCGTCAGCACGTTGACTGAGTGGAACCGCGAATCGGATCCGGCTTGGAGGGTGGCGAAGCCGTGGTTCGTCTTGGTCTCGGGTGAGAAGTAGATGTCGAAGCCAGCGCTCGGACCCGTGGTGGCGCCGAGGTTTCCGGTCGGAGCCAGCGTGCCTGCATTGGCGGGTGACTGCAGGGACAATCGGGCCTTGCCGGTGTCGAGGTCGAAGAGTGAAGTGGCTGTGGCGCTGTTCAGATCGTTGTTGGTGTAGGCGGCGCCGGTCACTCCCTTGGCCGTGGTGGGCTTGGCTGTGCCCGGCGGGGGTGCGGGATTGGTCAGCGTGCCGTCGGTGGTGGTTGTCTTGGGGGCGGCGGAGTCGTCTATGTTGTGGCGCAGGTTTTGCCCGGTGTCACTGATGACCCGAAGGCGGTTGGCGGCAGGGTTGAAGTCCACTCCGAACGCGGTGCCAGAGAGCGGTACCGTCAGTTGGGAGACCTTCTCCGCCTTCGCGGACGCCCTGTCGAGCACGTAGATGCCGCCGCGGTCGCCGACGCCGTAGAGCTTTCCGTCCTGGACCCGGAAGTCGATTCCCACCACCTCTCGGTCGCCGCTCAGGCCGGTGACGCGTCCCAGGTCGGTGGTCCGTGCTGGTCCGTCCGTGCGGAACTCCACCAGACGTTGGTCCATGGTCAGCCCCACTACCGTCAGTGCCTTGGCTGTGGGGTCCTCGGCGGGCTGGGCGGGGCCAACGGCCAAGGCCAGCGGAGGCAGAGTCAAGGTGGCGGCGACCGCCGCCGCTCCTATCGCGCAAGCCATCAAGCGTGTACGCATGATCACTCCCACTGCTGTTTTCGGACGCCCGCCGGTGCGGGCGCATCCGTAGCTGATTCGGAGCCGCTGACTGGAGGGATGGGTCTCACGTGGCCCCAGGGGGGTGCCCCTGCTGCGATCTCTTGCCTTCCCGTCAGTGCATGACCTGCACGTTTTTCGCCCGGAAACAGGGAGGCGCGGCTGCTGCTGCGGTTCGCTGCTCCACCCGACCGGCTGCGATCGGGCTGTGGATCAATTGCCAGGTCTGCAACGCCGAACGCCGGGTCAGGCACCGGGGCAGCCTTTTGCTACCAGGAGCACGAAGCGCTTCCGTGCCCTACGGCCCTACGGCCCTACGGCCCTGCCGAAGGCACCTGATCCCGAGCAGGCCTCGGCGAGGTGAGCGGATCAGGTGCGCACTGTTCGCCCCACTGCGCTGAAAGCGCCGGGGAGCTGGCCATCCTCACCTGCAACGATGCGGGCGCCGAGCGGAGGGAGTTCGGTGACCAAGTCCCAGTAGATCGTGGTTGCAGGTGCCGGACAGGCGCGCGGCGCGCAGCCGGGCCGGGAATGCCCATCCCTGATCTTGCGTGGGTATCCCCGGCTTCAGCCGGGGAGGGAAACGCATCCTTGAGCGGAGGCGCGAAGCGCCGGAGTTCGCTGCGCCTC
>NZ_JBIWAE010000032.1:133-76778 GCF_044759865.1 Streptomyces sp. NPDC099050
CCGCCGAGCAGGCGTTGGAGGTCTACCGCAGGCTGGCGGCCGGCACCTCCGGCGCCTACGAACCCGACCTCGCCCGCTCCCTGTCCAACCTCGGCAAACGGTTGTCGGAGGCGGGGCGCCGCGCGGAGGCCCTGACCGCCGCCGAGCAGGCGTTGGAGGTCTACCGCAGGCTGGCGGCCGGCACCTCCGGCGCCTACGAACCCGACCTCGCCCGCTCCCTGTCCAACCTCGGCAACCACCTGTCGGAGGCGGGGCGCCACGCGGAGGCCCTGACCGCCACCGAGCAGGCGTTGGAGATCTACCGCAGGCTGGCGGCCGGCGACTCCGGCGCCTACGAACCCGACCTCGCCCGCTCGCTGACTGTCTTGGCAATGCTTACCGCGATGGAGGGTGACCTTTCCGGGGCTCTACGGGTGACGGCGGAGGCTGCGGAGCTCTACCACCGTCGTATCGCCACGACGCCCACCCTGCTTCCGGGACTTCATGCCGTGCTGGCGCTGCAAGCATTGGTGCTCGAGGAGCTCGGCCGCCCGGAGGACGCGGAGACAGTGCGCCGCTGGCTCGGGGAGAATCCGCTCCCACCTGGTTCTCACAATTGACCATCTGTGAGAGTTCTGAGAACGACCCCCGGGTGATCACGTTTCCGCAGGTCGCCACTCGCAAAAGTCCCCTCAAAACCCGCGTGTTGTGCGAGGCACTTCTGAGAGACTTCCCGCATGGATCTCACGCCCGATCAGGCCGCACTTGCGGTAGAACGTCACGACTGCCCGAACTGTGACGCCCCCGCCGGCAGCAGCTGCCGCACCCGGGGCGGGAAGACCGGGTGTGAGTAGTTGCGGTACAGAAAGTGCCGCCGAGATTGATCATGGTCCGGTGTGACTGCACGCAGGGCGTTGACGCGGTTCCCTTGCTTGGCTCTGTAGACGACAAGTGAATCCACTGGAAGGTGAGTTCTGGCTCCGACTGCGGCCGTACATCGTTACAGCCGTTGGCGCTGAGAACGATCACGGTCCGATCGGTGCGA
Source organism: Streptomyces sp. NPDC099050 (assembly GCF_044759865.1). Lineage (NCBI taxonomy): Bacteria > Bacillati > Actinomycetota > Actinomycetes > Kitasatosporales > Streptomycetaceae > Streptomyces > Streptomyces sp. NPDC099050. Next base: position 1,158 of record NZ_JBIWAE010000032.1, read on the forward strand.
ACTCCTCACCGGGCCGCTCACCGGGATCTACGACCCGGGCGGCATGGGCGCGATGTTCTTCGCCGTGCTCGCCGTCGCCGGGCAGATCGAGCGCAACTACATCCGGGAGAAGACTCTCGAAGGCCAGGTCATCGCCGCGTCCAAGGGCAACCACGGCGGACGCCCGAAGGTCATCGACGACGACATGCTCACCTTCGCCGTCGCACTGAAGGACAAGGGCATCCCCGTCCCCGAGATCGCCAAGAAGCTCACCATCAAGGTCGGGAAAAACGCGGGCAAGCACCCCTCGGTCGCCTCGCTCTACCGGGCTCTCGCGGAGGCCGAGGCCGCCGCAGTGGACGACGGCCTGCCGCTCCGGCCCAAGCCCGCACGCATCCGCCGGCCCGAGGACCCGCTCACCGCCAAGGAGATCGACCTCCGCGCTCGGCTCCAGTCCGGCCTTGGGGAACATCGGTACAGCCGTTGGCGCTGAGAATGATCAAGCGGTCTAGCTGCGGATCTCCGTGTTCGGGTGGGGCTGGGACTGGAGGCGTTCGCGGAGGTCGATCTCTTCGGGGGTGAGCGGGTCCTCGGGCCGGCGGATGCGGACGGGCTTGGGCCGCAGCGGCAGGCTGTCGTCCACCGTGGCGGCCTCGGCTTCGGCGAGCGCCCGGTACAGCGAGGCGACCGAGGGAGACTTGCCCGCGTTCTTGCCGACCTTGATGGTGAGCTTGTTCGCGATCTCGGGGACGGGGACGCCCTTGTCCTTGAGGGCGAGGGCGAAGGTGAGCATGTCGTCGTCGATGACCTTCGGGCGGCCGCCGTGGTTGCCCTTGGACGCGGCGATGACCTGGCCCTCCAGGGTCTTCTCCCGGATGTAGTTGCGCTCGATCTGCCCTGCGACGGCCAGGACGGCGAAGAACATGGCGCCCATGCCGTTGGGGTCGTAGATCCCGGTGAGGGGGCCGGTGAGGAGTTCGAGCTGGATGCCGCCGGCCTGGAGCTCGGCGGACAGCGTCATCAGTTCGGCCGCGTTCCTGGCGAGGCGCTTGAGCTCGTGCACCGTGAGGATGACCGGTGTCTCGGGCGCGGCCTCTTTGAACTGGTGGGCCAGGGCGAGCGCCTTCTCCAACTCGGGCCGGAACTTCACCCGGGTGCTGATCTGCTCCCTGAAGACCTTGTGGCACTGGGCCCGGTGGAGGGCTTCGAGCTGGCTCGCCAGCTCCTGCCGGGCGGTCGACGTCCTCGCGTACCCGATCCGGACCGGCCGCTCGGTGCGGGGCGCGGGCACTATGGCGAGCGCCGGGCCCTGCTTCCATGCGCGGCCCGGGTGCCGGTCGGCGGGGACGGGGATCTCCAGTTCCTCGCGGAGCGCGGGGACCAGGACGAAGCGGGGGGTGTGGTACTTCGCGGCGGTCTTCCCGCCGCGGGTGCGGCAGGCGCTGCCGGCGGGCGCGTCACAGTTCGGGCAGTCATGACGTTCCACCGCAAGTGCAGCTTGATCGGGCGTGAGATCCATGGAGGCAACCTCTCAGAACCCCGTCGCACAACGTGCAGGTTTTGAGGGGACTTTTGCGAGTGGCGACCTGCGGAAACGGATCGGCGCCCGGGGCTCTCGCAGAACTCTCACAGATGGTCGTATCTGCGAGACCAGTAAACGGAACCATCGCTACCGTTAACCACTGTTCCGTTGGTCCTACCGACGCCATGTGCGCCTACCGGTGATCAGAGCGCTGCCTAGCGTCGCGACGAGCTGCGCCAGCACCGCCACGCGCGACGCAGCCGACCGACCCGCATCTCCAGCACGTGGGCAACCGCGGCGTCCACCTCAGCCCGGCCCTGCTCCCGCAACCAGCGAGTAAGGCCGCTATCGTCCGTCCCGTACGGCGCGGCGGCAGCTCGGTACCTCCGCCACAACGGCTCCACGCCGTCAGGTGCGAACCGCGCCAGCGCCCACGCCCGCAGCAGCGGCATCGGGAACTCGGACTCGGGCAGGAAACGGATCCGCGCTGACAGGTCCGGACTGGCATTGGTGCCGCCGCTCTCCAGCGAGTGCACGGCGATCTGGGCCAGCTGCTCCAGGTAGAAGTCCGCCCGCCGCTCCCGGATCAGCGCCCGGCTGGACGAGACCAGTTGCCACATCGCCAGCAGTACGGCGGCCACCGCCGCAACGTCGCCCCAAGAGATCTCGTTCTTCCAGGTCATCGAACGTCTCATCCGTGCTGGTAGCGGGCGGTTCCTTCACACGTTGAGAATCTACGCACCATGCCGGGACTGCGGCCGGCTCGACTCGCGCCTGCGGAGTCTCCTCAAAACCGGTTTCCTGGGCCGCTCCTACTCGGACCCCCACCCGCCTCAGGACCTCCACCGGCCTCAGGAGGTACCTATGCCGGAGAAGAGGGCCAGTAGGCCCCCCATGCGGCCCTTAGGGCGCCGATCCCGCGAAAGGGGCCCCCGTTCTACCCCCAGCCCCTGAGAGGCCGTTAGGCGGCGTCGCAGGGATTCGAGGCCTACCCTTTCCAGTCGCCGCGCGAAGCGCGTCCGCTTTCCTGACCTGCAGATAACCGCTCAGGCCAGCCCCCACGGCGCGGGGCCCCGTCATACCCCAGCCACACGCATGCGGTCAGCGTCCCACCGGCCGCCACCCGAACGGGTGACGGGGCCCCGCGCTTCTCCCTTCTAACCCCTAACAGGCCCTCGCGCCTTCCTTTTCCGGCGGCGCCTCGCTGCGCCTGTTCGCCACCCGCGGCTCCACCGTGGCGCAGGTTCGAGCTCCGCATTCAGCGCCTGGGGCTTGCCTGCCGAAGTGGCAGTGGGTCCAGTACCGGAAGGACTGGACCCACTGAGAGGGAGGCGCGAGGGCCTGTTAGGGGATGCACCAAGATGTGCTGATGCCCCGCGGCCGGCCCGCCGTCAGTGCCAGCTGGTACTGACGGCGGCGTGGATCTAGAACGGGGCGTCGGTGGCCTGGTTGTTCTCGACGGCCGGCCAGGCGCCGGGAGCGCGCGCGGCGCGGGCGGCCATGTCGGCGGCCTGGGCTTCCCGGTTCCGATCGGTCTTCCAGTCAGCCATGCGGCGGCGGACCTCGGTGTCCAGGGCAGTGCCCACCAGACCCTTGGCTACTAGCTCGGCGCGCACGGTCTGTTCCTTCGCGGCGCGGCGGCCACGTCCGGCGGCCTGAGGAAAGTCGGTGCCGGTGCGCGGGCCGGGGACATCAGCAGGGACGGCCGGGGCCTGCCCGGCGGCGGCCAGCTCAGCCCCCACCAGCTCACGGAGGCGGGCTGTCTCCGCGGCCTCGGCAGCGGCCTGAGCCCGGTGGGCGTCCTCGGTTAGGGCCGCGTCGTGGTCTGCGTCCCGGCGCGAGGCCAGGGCGGCAACCCGCTGTTCCCGCTCGGCCGCCTGGGCAGTCTCCCGCTCGGCGGCCAAGCGGGCGGTGGTGGCCTCGGCGATTCGACCGACCTTCCGACGCTCGCAGCTTCGGCACTCATCGCCGTCAGTGCCGAGGATCAAGCCGCGCTCACAGTCAGGGCGCTCACAGTCCTGGGCAACCAGGAGCTCGCGCAGGTAGCCCACGGGCCTCACGATCCGGTCGCAGTCCTCGCGGGAAGCCTTGCAGCCCGAGGGTGTGCACTGGTCACACCCCCGGTAGTCCGGGTGGGACCGGGCCGGTCCCTGGCCGTGGTACCAGCCGTAACTCAGCCGAGCCACAGCGTGCTCCACGGTGCGCGGGTACAGCGTGAAAGCGTGGCCCCGGGCGTCGGGGTCATGGCCGAGGAGAGCCCGTACGGCGCGGCGCAGGACGGGGATCCGGGCAGCGGCGCCGCTGGTGGCCTTCAAGGCGTCCAAGGCGGCGTACACGTCAGCCTCGCCGGCTACCGGCTTGCCGGGCTTCGTCGTCACGGCCTTCGGGCGCGGGAACTTCTTCGCGCCGGACTTCTTCGTGACGGCGGCGGAGCCGCCCTGCTCGGTCCGGCTGTCATCACCCGTAGCGTCGTGCGCACCCGCACGCGACAGACCACCCGCACTAGGCCTACGGCCGTCACCCCCTTGGTCTTGCTCACTTCTGGAGTCCTTCTTGTAATGGCGTCCAGCTGGTGAACCCACCCCCGTCCAGTTCCTGAACCCACCCCCGTCCAGCTCATGGCCCCACCCCCGTCCAGCTGGTGAACCCACCCCCCCGTCCAGCTCATGAACCCACCCCTGTGAGCCTGTGACCTGAGGGTTCTCTTCCTCGGCCTGGCGGGACCGTTCTAGAGCGCGGGTCGCCCACCACTTCCCGTCCAGCAGCAGATAGCCCGACGGGAGGCGTCCGCCGCCGTTGGCCGGGTCGTCGTACCGCTCGGTGAGGACCAGCAGGCCGATGTCGACCATGTCCCCAATGTTGCTCGCCACGGTGGAGCGGCCCAGGCCGGTGCACTTCTGGATCTCGGCGTACGACGGCGGCCGGTCGTTCGTGCCACGCTTCGTCCCGTGGACAAAAGACGCGACGGCCGCGTACACGGCCTTGAAGTTCGGGACGAAGTCGCCGTTCCCGACCGTGGGCGCGTCCAGCTTGATGAAGTCGAAGCCGGGGTCACGCTGCACCCGGGGCACCGGAGGACCGTCGCCCCGGCGCGGCGGCCACGGCTGGCCGGCGGCCAACGCCGCGTTGCGCTGCTGGGCCCGCTCCAGGGTCCGCTCGGCCCACCGCTCCCGGTCCGTCAGGTGGTACACGTTCGCGTCGGCCGCGCCGTTTGCACCGACCTGGGGGACGGTGATCAGCAGCTTCCGCGCCTCCAGGTCGGCCAAGGCCCGCTTCACCGTGGACTCGGTCCGACCCATACGGGTGCCGATCGAATCGACGTACGGGAGCAACGCCCGGCGGGCGTCCAGCGGGACCTGAGCCAGCTCGGCCGGGTCCATCGTGGTGTGGTCGTCCGTGCTGGCGAACGTGGCCAGGGCCATGTATCCGGCCTTCGTCGCGGGCTTACAGCTCCCGTCCCGGGCCAGGGGCGCGTCGAACTCGATGTAATCCAGCCCGATGGCCTGGTCTCCCGGGCGATACACGTTCCCGCTCACCGGCCACCCGCCAGGGGGGCCTCGATGCGGCGGCCGGGGGCCGTCTGGGTGATGGAGTCCACCCGGTGGGCCGACGGGCCCGTGGTGACTACGGCCGCGATGGCCGGTACCGTGTGCAAGACGTCCTGCTCCCTACGGGGACGTGCCCCGACGTAGAGCCCCGAGACCCTCGGGCCTCGGGGTAAATGAGCTGGTCGACCTTCCACCCGCCAAAGTGTTCGGGTCGGTCCAGCGGTAGCTAGTGGTAACGCGCCCTCTCGGTTCCCGCCGAGGGGGCGTTGCCATGTCCGGGGTGCTGCGGCGCCAGCTAGGCGGCCGTTCGCGGTTCGCGCTGCATCACTCCGAACGGCACATTCAACCGCAGATCATGACGTCCCGTCACAGTCGGTCGGATGTGCGAAGGCCCGGCCGCCGCGGCAGCCGGGCTAACGGGTCGCCGTCAGCTGAGCGGCACGTCGTAGCGCAGCGTCCAGCCCGGGGCGAGGGTGTGCACGCTGACCTCGACCACGCGCCCGTCCTCGGTGAGGCCGGTGTGAGTGATGGTCAGCAGGTCCTTGCCCTCGTCGACCCCGAACGCCTCGGCCTGCGCGGTCGTGGCTGACCGCAGCGTGACGTCTTCGACGACCTTGGTCTGGGCGAGGCCGGCGTCGGCCATGCGGTTGATGATCCCGCCCTGGCCGGTGTCCTGCTCCGCGACCGCCGGGGCGGCTTCGACCACGAAATTCGGGATGTACGTGTCGCAGAGCTGGACCAGGCGGTCGTCGGAGAACATCCGGCGGGCGCGGACGACGACGTCGCCTCCGCCCAGCTCGGCGACGTCGTCCGGAGCCTGGACGCGGCTGATGGTGACCTCGGCGCGAGGGGTCTTGCCGCTGGCGCGGGTCTCGACCTCGAACGCGCCGTGCGCCCCGTCCTGGGCGCGGTTGCGGTAACGGGACCGGGCGTCGCGCAGGATCGTCCCGTCCTCGCTGATGGTGTTGCTGGCCATGCGGTCGCTCTCCTCGGTTGGTGTGGGAAAGGCCGGCGGTGGGCCCACCGGCCTCGGGTTAGTTGACGTCGGCGTCCAGCGCCCACTTGTAGGTCAGAGACCACAGGTGCGCGGGCTGCACGTGGATGGTGACCTCGACGGCGCGTCCCTCGGCGGTCCGCCCGACGTGGGTCAGCTCGATGACGCGCTGGTCCTCGGTCATGCCGAGGATTTCCGCCTCGTCGGGCTCGGGGACGCGCACGATCATCGTCTCGGTGATCTCGGTCTGCTTGAAGCCCATCTCGCCGAGCCGGGAGATGGAGCCGCCGAGGCCGGTGTCGGCGCCCTCGATTGCGGACCCCTCCACGATCTCCAGCGGCAGGTACGACGTCGCGATCTGCACGGGCGCCTGGTCGGCGTACATCTTCCGGGCACGCATCAGCACCGACACTTCCTCCGCGCTGACGCCCAGGATCTCGGCGACGCGCGGCGGGGCGGGGACGTGGTCGGTGGTGGCGTGCGTCTCCGGCTCCATGCCCAGGGCGCGGATTTCGGCGTCGAACGCGCCGCGGTTTTGCCCCGACTCGCGGCGGGCGCGGGCGTATCGGCCGGTCCGGTCGGACTGGATACGGGCCGTTATGCGGCTGACGTAGGTCGCCTTCTTGTGCTTGTAGACGAGGCCTTCGGACTCCAGCAAGCGGATGGCCTGGCCGATGGTCGCGCGATTGAAGCCGAGGACGTCGGCGAGTTCGACGTCGGCCGGGAGGCGGCTGCCGGGCGCGTATTCGGTGCTGCTGATGGAGTCCCTGATCCGGTCGGCAGCTTGCCGGAACGCGGGACGTGTAGATCGGGCCATGACCGCACCTTAGCCCGACTGCATTGCATCCGCCTAGGGATGGCAGCGCATTCGGCGAGTTTGTGTTGCAACGCTTGACATTGCATTGCAATCCCCGCTGTACTCAGAGCGTGCCAACCGCCACACCCCGTATGGGAGTTGGTCGAACGGCATTCGCACAGCCCTCGCCTGCCACGGGCAACAGCCCGCTGACCAGGCCAGATTCACCGAACGAACCACTCGCTCCTTGCCGTCGGGTCCCACCCCCTTCGGCGTACGGAGCACGGCCCCGGCAGGACACCGGGGAAGCCGGGCCCGGCCGTTGGAGGCTGCGCCACGCATCAACAACTCGACAGTGGACGGGGCCGACGCAAGGGCCCCACCGGTGGTCGCCAGGCATGGCGGCCGGACCGCCACCCCTTCACCGGGTGGCGGGCGCAATCCCCTCGGAGGGTGAAAGACGCGGCCGGGAACGCGAACGAGAAGGGAGAGACACCCCCATGAACCCCATCACCAGCAGCACCACGGCGAACGCCGCCGACACCAGCCGCACCAGCGGCTCCCGCACCACGTAGAGCAGCTTCCGGGCAGCTACCAGCCCAGCATCCACGCCCGATTCGGGCCGGGTGCCGGAGCTGTGGCCGCCCGGCCGCAGGTGACCGGCAGAACCACCGCCGACGCCCGTACTCCACCTCACCTCGACCAGGAGGACCCCATGGCCACCCCCGCCCTCTACCTCAAGGCCGCCGAGGTCGCGTCCCGCGACGCCGCCGCCCTCATCGCCACCACCGACGCCGACGAGCGGGTCTGCCTGATGGCCAGCCGCCACGCCCAGGCCCGCCGTTCCATCGTCGCCGTCTCCACCCACAGCGACCTCACCGAGGAGGCCGCCGCGAACCTCGCCACCGCCTCCGGCTACCTCGAGGACGCCATGACCCACCTCAGCCTCGACCCGAACGAGAACGCCCGCACCCGCCGCTTCCTCGACGGCGCCGACGAGCTGATCTCCTGCGCCCGCACCACCTGCTCCGCCGCCCTCAACGAGCGCCTGGACCGCGAGGCCGCCGAACGCGAGAAGGCCGCCGCTGCCCGCACCGTCCGCACCCCGGAGCAGCTCGCGGCCCAGGACGCCGAGGAGGTCCGCGAGCTCGTCCGCGTCGGCGTCAAGGAACTCCTCAAGAGCCTGCCGGGCCTGAACCGCTTCAAGCGGACCCGCGCCGCCAACTGACCCGCCCGCGGCAGGTGCTCCACAGCACCTCGCCGGCGCGCATGCTCCACCCCACACATGAGGAGACCCCCGAGCGGATTGCGCCCGCCGGGGGTCTCGGCGAACCCCTAGCCCAACAACCCAAGGAGATCCGCCGTGACCATCATGGACCACCCCGGCCTGCCCCTGCGCGCGGACGGCGTCACCGACGACGTTCGCGACTCCCTCGCCGACGCCTTCCCCTTGTTCGAGTCCGTGCAGACCCTCGCCCGCCTCGGAATCCGCGTCGCCTTCGAGGTCAGCCCTAGCGTCATCCTCGCCACCCTCACCGTCGGCCCGGCCGCGATGCCCGTCCTGCCCAGCCTCCTCGCCGGGCTTGACTCCGCGAACATCACCGCTGCCCCCGACGGCAGCGGCGCCCAGTACGCCGTCACCGGCTCCATGTGCCAGGGCGTCGTCATCCTCCGCGTCCTGGTCCCTGCCGGATGGGTCACCGCCGCCGAACTCGCCACTCTCATCAACACCGCCAGCACCGCAGCCGAGGAGACCGCCCGATGATCCGCCTGATCACCGCCGCCCGACTGCGCCGCCTCACCCAGGCCGCCGACTACGCCGAACTCCGCGTCCGGGGCGCGCTCAAGGACGCCGGCGGGGCGGCCCGGCTCGCCGAGAAGGCCGTCGCCGACACCGAGCGCGTCGAGGACGCCTACCGGCGCCTGTGCCAGGACAACGTCGCCCAGCGCGAGACGGCCACCAGCCGCGCCGCCGACGTCCGCATCGCCGCCTTCGACATCGTGGCCGCCCTGATCGACGATCGGCTCACCGACGAGGAGCGACGCGAGCAGCTGGCCCGCCACCTCGTCGCCCGCCGCGAACTCCTCGGCCTGGACACGATGCCCGCCCCGATCTGGCGGCACGTCGCCGACATCGCCCGCCGCGAGAACGAGGTGGACGAGGACCTGGTCGAGGTGACCGGGAGCACCGGCGCCGGCGAGGTGGCCCCCGCCACCTCGACCACCCCGTCCCACTAGGCCGCCCGACCCCGGAGGAGACCCCCCGTGGCCCGCAAGACCGCCACCCGCCCCGCCCGGAAGCAGGCGGCCGCCCCCCGCCGGGCCGCCGCCCGCACCGCCCCCGCCACCACCACGGTGGCGGGGGCGGTCCCCCGTCCCGCACCCGCCCCGGCCGTCGAGAACACGGCGGCCGCGGCAGGTGCTCAGCAGCACCTCGCCGGCCCGCGTGCTCCCGAGCACACCGGTGAGGCGGACTGGCTCGCCGAGCAGATCGCCAACGCTCGCGACCGCGCCGCCGACCTCGCCGACCTCGCCCGCGAGAAGGCCGACCGCGACGCCGAACGGCGCCTGGCCGAAGCCGCCGCCCGGGCCGCAGCCACGATCGCCGAAGCCGACGCCGAGGCCGGGCAGCTCACCGCAGCCGCCCGGGCCGACGTCGAGCGGCTCCGCGCCGACGCCGAAAACACCCGGCTGGAGACTGCGGCCGCCGAGGAACGCCGCAACCTGTACGCGGAGGCCGCCGCCCGCACCCGGGTGTACGTCGACCTCGCCGACGACCGGGCCGCCCGCAGCCTCGCCGACGTCCGCCGCAACCTTGACCACGTCGAGGAGCTGCGCGGGCAGGCCGAGGTACTGCGCGAGCAGCTCGCCGCCGGGCGGACCGAGTTGGACCTCGCCGCCCGCACCGCCCGGGTGGACCTTGCCGAGGAGCTGTCCGCCACCCGGCAGGCGGCCCTGGACCAGGCGCGCCACGACGCCGAAGCGGCCCGTCAGGCCGCCCAGGCCGAGACGGATACCGTCATGGGCCAAGCCCGCGAGGCAGCCCGCGCGGTGCGCGCCGAGGCGCAGCAGGCGGCCGAAGCCGTCCTCGCCGAGGCCCGCCGCGACGCGGGCCTCCTGCGGGAGAGGGGCGAGAGCGAGGCCGCCGAAGCCTGGGCGCGCGCCGAGGCCGACGTCGCCGCTCTCCACCAGGCGGCCCGTCAGGCCGTCGACGCCCTGCGGGTGTCGGCCGAGGAACGGGCGGGCGGGCTCCTGCAGGCGGCCCGCGACAAGGCCGCCGACACACGCAAGAGCGCCGACACCTACGCGGCCGAGGTCCGGCGCAACGCCGCTGCGGCCGAGGCCGATCTGAACGTACGCCTCGCCGAGGTGGGCCGGCGGGAGCAGGACGCAGTCCGGCTGCTCGACGAGGCCGAGGAGCAGGGCGCCCGGCAGGCCCGCCGGGAGGCGGTCGGCGAGAAGGTGTGGCGGGCCACCCCGTGGGCCGCGCTCGCCTCCGGCGTCGGCCTCGCCGCCTCCGGCGAGTTCCAGCTCGCCCAGCTCGTCGGCTTCGACTGGGGGGTGGCGTGGCTGCTGCCCGCCTCCATCGACATCTACGCGGTGACCGCGTTCAAGCGGAAACGGGACGTCGGCCCGGCCCTGTCGATCATGGCCGTCTCCAACCTCGCGTATCACCTCGCCGAGCGGTACGGGGTCCACGGACCCGACGGCGACAAGATCGTCCTCGCCCTCACCGCCCTCGTGGTGATCACGTTCGTGGCGATCGTCTGGCGGGTCCACGCCCTCCTCGACGGACACGGCAAGCCCGGTGAGAACGAGGCCGCCGGACCCGGCAGCAAGGCGGCCGATCCGGCGATCCGGCAATCCGGCAATCCGGCAGCTGACCAGGCGAAGCCGTCCGGCAGTCCGGCATCTGGCAATCCGGCAATCCGTCCGGCAGCCGATCCGGCAGAACGTCCGGCAACTCATCCGGCAGCCGATCCGGCAATCCGGCAGGCCGACCATCCGGCAGCCCCCCGTCCGGCATCCGGCAAACCGCCGTCCGGCCCGGCACCAGCCGCCCCGCCCAAGTCCGGCAAGACTCCGGCCGGACCGAGCCGGGAACTGCGCGAGAAGATCCGCGAACGCGTCCGGCAGCTCATGCGATCCGGCGGCACCGTCTCCCACGCCGAAGTCGCCCGGCAGTTCGGCCTCGACCCGGTCACCGGACCCGAGTACGTCCGCCACCAGGTCCGCGCCGTCACCAAAGAACTCGCCACCACCTGACCCAACCCACCGCGGGCCTGAGGCCCGTCACCTGCGCCGGCGATGTGCTCCCCAGCACACCGCCGGCCTGGGTGACGGGCCTCAGCTGTGCCCGGTCCATGGAGGACACCCATGAGCACCAATCGCTGGACGAGCGATCACCTCCTGTCCGAGCAGGGGGTCGCGCTCTACTCCGACCAGATCCGCAACATCTTCCGCGAGTACGGCCGCGACATGCGCGCCTTGGCCGACGAGGTCCAGGGCCACCTGGAGGAGCAGCCGATCGACGGCGACAACGCCTTGACCAGGCGCCTGCATGCCTGGATGGTCGCCCGGCACCTGCGCGACATGGCCAAGTCCGCCCAGGCGGTCATGGACAGCGCCATCGCCTTGCAGACGGCGTTCCGCAAGACCCGCATCGAGCTGCCCCAGGCCCGCGCCGAGAAGGCCGCGAAGAAGGAACTCCACAAGGCCCGCAAGCAGCTGACGGCCTCTCCTTCGGGGGTCATCAACCAGGTTGCGGACGCCGCGTCGGCCGTGGTCCCCGCCCAGCAGCAGCCCGGCCAGGCGCCTGCTGCGCCGTCACAGCCGGTGATGGCGCTCGGTGATCTGTTCCAGAGGGCGGAGTGAACGCCGCCCAGCGCGAGGCCCGCGCACGCAGCAACACGGCGGCCTTCTGGAACAAGCGGCAGCAGGCCGCCGAGACGGAGAAGGACCTCGCCGCCGTGATGGTCGAGTACGCCAAGGCCGTCGCGACGAGGAGGGCCGTGGGCGACAACAGCGCGGTCTGGCGCGAGCTCGCCGAACTCCTCCACACCTGGTGCCAGCGTCACAGCACGTAAGCGACTTCTTGTTGTTGTTGCTGCCGGGCCCCGGTCGCACCGGGGCCCGAGGCGCGCGCGCGACGTGCGCGCGTGAGGCTCCCACCCTGCTCACAGAGTGTCAACCCCCTTGAAAGGCAGGATTCGTGACCGACGACCAGTCCGCAGACCCCGGCGGGCAGCTCATCACCTTCCCGCTGGTGGGCCTGCGGCCACGGATCGGCGACCCGGCCCCCGACCCCACACCCCCCGAGCCCTCGCCGGTACCGGAACCCGGCGGGGGCTTTCCCACGCTCCTCGCCCAGGCCCTCGCACCGCCACCCGCCCTCGGCTTACCGCCCATCGCCCCCGCGACGGACGGTGACGGAGGACCGGCCGCCGCGCTCGCCTCGGAAGGCCTTCCCGCGCAGCCGATGACCGCCCGCGAGGGTGCCACCCTCGGTGTCCTCGTCGCCTCCGCGATCACCGTGGCGTGCCTGCGCGGCACCGTCGCGCTGGTCTCGTGGATGAGGGCCCGCGCCGAACACCACCAGGCGCTCGCCGAGAAGACCGGGGCCGGGAAGGTGACGGGGAGCACCGCGGCCGGCAAGGCGATCCAGCCCACCTCGCCTGGCGCGAAGGTTCCCTCCTCGCACGCCTTCGGCTCCAAGTCCGGGAGCGGGCGCGGCAGCGGCTCCGGCGGGAGCGGCCGCTCCGGCACCGCTCCGGGCGCGCACCGATCCTCCTCTCCGTTCGGCAGGGGCGCCGACAAGCCGGGCAGCAAGCCGCCCGCTACGAAGAAGAAGGGCCCCAACTCCTCGGCGCCGGGCAGCGCGGGCGGCGAGGGCGGTTCGACCAGGCGGAAGGCGCCGCGCGGCCCGAAGGGGCCCAAGGCCCGTACGCCCAAGGCCGCCGACGGCTCCACCAGCAGCGGGAAGAAGCCCGGCGCAGCCCCCGGGCGCGGCGGGACCGGGTCCGGGAAGCCGAAGCCGGGCGGGAAGCCGGGACCCGGCGGTAAAGGGAAGACCGGGGGTAGCCCCGGCTCGCCGGGGGCCAAGCCCGGCAAGGGCCCGGCCTCCGGACCGAAGGGCAAGGGCGGCAAGGGCCCGGCCACCACCCCCAAGGGCAAGGGCAAGGGTGGGAAGGGGGGACCGACGAAGGGCCGCGCGCCCGGGTCGAAGAAGCCGAAGAAGTCCAAGACGCCCAAGGGCCCGGCCGCGCCGACGTCGTGCACGAGGAAGGCGTGGACGGCGACCGGGAAGGCGTTCAAGGCCACCGGCCGGGGCGTGAAGGCCACCGGCCGGGGCGCGAAGAAGACCGCGAAGCACACCGCGAAGGCCGCCCGGGGCGCCTACAAGGCGAGCCGGGGCGCGTACCGGGGCAGCCGGAAGGCGGCCTCGTGGACGCGGGCACGGTGGGACCGTCTCGCGGCCCGCGCAGAAGTGCGCTGGGCCCGCGTACGCGGCTCTGGAACGGGTTCTGCAGGACCGTCGGGCGGGTCCGGGCCGCCTCCCCCGCCTCCAGGCCCGACTCCCCCCGCTCCGCCTCCAGGCCCGGCCGCTCCGCCGCCCGGGCCGACTCCTCCGCCGGGGCCCCCGCCGCCTCCGCCGGGACCGACTGCCCCGCCGCCGGGGCCTGGCCCGACTCCTCCCCCCGGCGGTCCACCGCCGCCGCCTCCGGGCCCCGGCGGGCCGTGGGCCGGGCACGGGGCGCCCCAGCCGCCCCCGGCCTGGACGCCCGCCCCGCCGATCGTGGTCCTCACCCGCATCGACCCCGACCCGCCCGAACCCGCTGCGCCCGCCGCAGCGCTTGCCGGACACCCCGCCTGGCCCGCGTTGGAACCCGCACCCACTCAGGAGCCCGTGACGATGAGCACCTCCGCCGGCCAGGACCTGGCCATCACCGGATGCTTCACCGGCGTCAACGCCGTTGACGCCCCGCTGGAGGCGATGGCCGATCCCGTCTACGACTTCGGAGACTCGGATCTGACGATCTACGACCTGGTCGAGGGCGACGCAGATATCGCCGTCGAGGTCCTCCTGCGTGTGGACATCGCCCGCCTCGACGCCAAGGCCGCCCGGGAGCTGAACGGCCACCTGTCCACGCTGATGGTGCAGATCCAGGCGTTGAAGATCCCCGGCTCGCTGATGCGGCACGCGGTCCGCCTCTCCGAGATGGCCGAGCAGATCGAGAAGGACGCCCTGGCGGTGTCCAAGACGCTGCCGCAGGCCTCCGAGGCCATCGCCACGGCCGGGAAGCAGGCCGAGTACCGGCACAAGCAGCTCGCCGACCTCACCGCCGACCACGGCCACGCCGCACCGGCCGAAGCCCAGTACCACGACGAGTAGAGACGAGAGCCCTGATGTCCGAACTGCCCACGCCTCCTCCGGTCCCCGCCCTGGAACCCCCGCCCGCTCCGGCCGCCCCCGCCCCGGCCCCGGCGGCCGACGTGTCGCCTCTGCCGTCGATGCCCGAGTACGAGCCGCCCGCTCCCCCCGAAGCGGACCCGTACCCCGAACCCGACGCCGCGCCGGAGACGGCCCCGGCCGTGGCCGAGCCGGGCGAGACTGCCCCGGCCGCCGTCGACGGACCGGAGCTCAAGCCCATGGGGCAGGAGCTGGAGCCGGTGGATGACGGCCCGGAGCAGTCCGTCGAGGAAGCCGCCGAGAAGATGGGCCTGTCCGTCGCCGCGATGCTGGAGCTGTTCACCTACCTGCGGCTGATGGCGCAGCTCGCAAAGGCCGGGATGGCGCTGCGCGGCGTGGGGGCCCGGGTCCGCTCGACCTACGACTACGTCGGCGACTGCGCGAAGTCCGTCGACTTTCAGGTCGGCCTGGCCGCGCACCTGGACGTCGACCCCAACACGCTCGCCGAACACCGCCAAGCCGCCCAGGTGATGCGCGGCGCCCTCGCCTCCGCCCGCCGCATGGCCAACAACGCCGAGGAGATGGCCGTCCTGTTCGCACAGGCCGAGGCTGGTCACCGGGCGGACTACGGGCCCATCGCCGAGCACGCCGCGAACATGCCCGGCGGCATCCGCATGGCCAACCGGGTCTTTTACCGCAAGCCGTAGCCCGCGGCTGGTGATGGGGAGCACCTGGCCGGCCCCGGTGCTCCCCATCACCTCCCTCTCCCCCCCTTTTCTTGAAGGAGCCGTTCGTGCCGATCGCGCTGCCGTCCATCGACCGCATCAAGACCGCCATCGCCAACACCCGCAACACGGCCGGGCGGGCCGGGACGCTCACCGGCGCTGCCGTGCTGACGGCCTCCGTCGTGACCCCGGCCGCGACCCTGGGCCTGGTGCCCGCCGTCCTGTCCACCGCCGCCGGGTACTGGATGTCCGTGGCCCGCCACGGGCCGGGGGTGCCGCCCTGGCTCAAGGGCATGTACCTGGCCCCGACCGCCGCCCTGACCGCCGAGACGATCGCCTTCCAGCTGGTGCCCGACGTCCACCTGCTGGAGTACGGGGCCGTCGCCGTGTGGGCGGGCATCACCTGGTGGGTGCGGCCCGCGCAGTTCGCCCGCGACCAGGCCGCCAAGGTGACCCCCAGCACGGGCGCCGGCGAGGTGCTGCCCGCCACCTCGGTTCCGCAGATCCAGACCACCGGCCCACTCGATGCCCGCCTGGCCTCCTGGTGGCAGGCGGCGGCCGCCGTCGAGGGCGGCATCGCCCCGCACACATGGCTGGAGCAGCTGCGCGTGGCCGGTCCGCGCGACTGGTCGGCGCAGGTCGTCGCCCCCTCCGGTCAGCCCGTCCCCGCGCTGAGCATCGAGCGGTTGTCCGCGCTCATCAACTGCCCGCCCGACCTCATCCACATCGGCCCCGTCGCGGGGTACGGCACCGGCCGCAAGCAGGTCACCGTCGGCAAGGCGGCCGCCGCCACCGACTTCCCGTCCGTGTGGGCCCACCAGGTCGCCCCCACCGCGATGCCGAACGCGCAGATCGTCCGTATCCGCCGGGGCAGCACCGCCACCGGCCACTGGGAAGAGGTGACCGCCCCGTGATGGCGCCCCAGGCCGCCCCGGCCGCCGTCGACTTCGACGTCATCGAGATCGAAGTCGCCGTCCCCGCCGGGCGGGTCATCACCTACGACCACCGGCTACTGTGCTCCGCGCTCCAGGTCGCCGACCCGGCATGCATCGCGGTCGAGACCGACGGCCTGGGCCGCGCCCTGGTGACCATCTACAAGCGGCCGCCGCTGGCGAACCTGCCCCAGCCCAACCCGCTCACCGACCTCGTCATGGACGCCGATGGGTACGTCACAGTGGGCCGGTACCACGACGGCGAACCCGCCCGGATGCGCCTGTACGAGCCGGGGTCCGGGGCGCAGCGGGCCGCGATCTTCGGGACAACCGGCGCGGGCAAGTCGCGGGCCTTGCAGCTGATCCTGGCCGCCGAGAAGCGCTCGGCGATCGTGACCTGGCTGGCGGACCTCAAGATGGGCCAGTCCGTCCCCGAAGCGCGGGGGAACGTCGACTGGCACGTCACCACCCCCGAGGACGCGATCCGGATGCTGAGGGCGGCCGTCGCGGTCGCCCTGGAGCGGATGCGCCGCTACGCCGCCATGGGCCGCAGCTCGTTCTTCGCGGGGATGCCGGACCCGCTGATCACGGTCCGGATCGACGAGGCCAACAGGCTCTTGGAGGACGGTGCCCCCTACCGGCAGGAAGCCGCCTACCTGATCAAAGAGCTGGGCAGGACGGGCCGCTCGGTGGGCGTCGGGGTGTCCCTGTCGGCGCAGGCCGGGCACGTCGAAGAACTCGGCGGCTCGGACACGCTGCGCGGCATGTTGAAGGAGGGCGATACCGTCCTGCTGCGCTGGTCGAGCGGGATGATGGCCTCGCTCGTCTCCGACGGCCTGCTGCCCGACGGTGTGTCCCTCGTGCCGATCCCCCGCCTCGACGGACCGCCCACCCTGCGCTCCCGGTTCGACGCCGCGCACGGCGTCCGCAAGCCGGGATCCTCCACGGCCGGTATGGCCTACCTGCTGGGTTCCCACCGGCCCGCGACCCTGATGCGGTTCTCCCGGGTCGGCTCCCTGACCCCCGTCGACGGCCTGGACCCCGCGATCCTCGACCTGTACGGCAGCGGGGACCCGCGCCGCCTCGAGGCGGCGTCCCACCAGTTCGCCGGTGGCGCGTACGCCAATCGCGGCGGCCCCATCATCCTGACGGCCCCGGCCCCGGCCCCGGCCCCGGCCCCGGCCCCGGCCCCGGCCCCGGCCCCGGCCCCGGCCCCGGAGGTGGCACCCGCCGCCGAGCAGCCGCCCGCGGCAGGTGCTGAAGAACACCTCGCCGGCCCAGGCGTTCAAGAGCACCCCGCCGACGGTGGTGCTTCCCAGCACATCGCCGACCCGGACGCCCCCATCCAGGCCGCCGCCACCGGCGGCAAGGGCGGCGGCGGCCCCCGCAGCACGGCGGCCCGCATCAAGGACGCCCTCGCCAACGGGCCGCTGAAGAAGGCCGAGATCGTCGCCGCCCTCAAGGCCGACGGAGACCGTGACATCTCCGGCTCCCGAATCGGCGCGGTGCTCTCCGAGCTGACCGGCGAAGGGAGCCTCGTCTCCCCCATACGCGGCTCCTACCAACTTCCCTGACCTCCGTGCGCGTGCCCGCCCCGCCCCCCGGCAGGGCGGGCACGCGCGTTTTCCCTACCCCCGAAGGCGGACACCGACATGAGCCACCACCTCGACCAGGTCACCACCCCGGCCCGTATCTGGCAGCCGACCCCGGTCGCCCCGGCCGCCGAGCTGGAGCTGTACCCGGTGCCCGTCCCCGCCTCCGTCCCCGTCGTGCTGCCCGACGGACGCACCGCGTGGGCCCGCGAGGTCGCCCCGCGCCTGGAGGCGGCCCCGATGCCCGCCCAGGCCGTCCCGATGCCCGCCTGGGCCAAGGGCCTGGCCGTCGCGGCCGCCGCCCTGTCGGGGGTCGCCCTGTCCGGGGCGCTCGCCCTGCGGATCGCCGCTCCCGCCCTGGAGGCCGCCATCAACTTCCTCGAAGCGCTCCTCGTGTTCGCGGTCGTGGTCGCCGTGGTTCTCCTCGGTGTAGGCATCAAGGTCCGCACCGGCCGCCGCGCCGCCGTCGCCCCGGGAGCCCCCGTGATGAACCTGTCCTTCGGGGACATCACCGCCGGGGCCGGGGGAACCGGCGGGCGGTGGCTCTCCAGGGGCGGGCAGGGCGGCGCCGTCCATCTGAACATCACCAACCAGAAGTAGCCCGGAAGGGGCCCGTCATGGACCAGGTGAACCTCTACCGCAAGGTGCTCGCCGAACAGGGCGCGCACTGCGGCTGTCAGGGAGCGTGCGGCAAGGACCACAGCGGGACCTGCCGGGCCGGGGCCACCGGCAAGCCGGTCCGCCTCATCACCGCCCCCTACCCGCCCCACCCCAGCGACGCTGCCAACGCCGCCGCCCCGCCGGACACCTACCGCCCGTGGTGCGGGCCCTGCTGGGGCAACGCCCTCATCGCCGCCCGCGAGGCCCTCGCCGACACCAACGAGAAGCGCATGACCGCCGCCCAGATCCTCCTCTTCGACCTCCCCGGAGCCGCCGCATGACCGCCACCAGCCCCGCCCCGGCCACGACCGTTCACCTCGACCAGGCGCACGCCCACGTCGTCGCCGAACTCGCCCGCACCGACGCCAAGGCCGCCGCTCTGCTGTCCGCGCTCGCCCTGCCCCTGGCCGTCCTCGCCGCCGTCTTACCCGGCCGCGCCCTGCCCCCGGCCGCCACCGTCTTGACCGTCCTTGGCGGCGCCGGGCTCGCCGTCGCCCTCGTCCTGGTCCTGGGCGCCGTACGCCCCCGACTCCCCCACACCGCGCGGGCCTCCTTCCACCGGTGGGCCGACCTCGACCCCGACCAGCTGCCCGCAGCACTCGCCGCCCCCGACGAACACGCCTCCACCGTGGTGATGCTGTCCCGTCTCGCACGGAGCAAGTACCGGCTGCTGCGGGCCGCCGTCGACCTCGCCGCCGCCGCGATCCTCTGCCTGACCGCTGCCCTGTTCACCGTCTGACCGAGGTGACGGTGCACATCTGCGCCGGCGCTGTGCTCCAGCGCCTCGTCCCGCCCGTTGGCCGATACCGGCCCACCCGCCGCACGCCTGCCGCCATGCTGATCTCCAACCGGTGGCGGCAGCAGGGGGAGGGTCCGCGTGGAGTTCGAGTTCGTGTGCTGGCGGTGCGGCGCCGACTGCGTCGTCTGGGGCAAGCCCCGGGGGTTCTGGACCGAGTGGTACGAGCTGCCGACCGAGTGGGACTGCTGGAACTGCGACGCGACGAACACGACACCCGACGACTGAGGTGACCGCCAGCGCGTCCGCCGGCGAGGTACTCCCGAGCACCTGCCGCGGGCGGACCCTGCGACACGAGATGGCCCGCACCCTTCGGGGTGCGGGCCCTTTTTCATTTCCCCGAAAGACCGTGTCCGGAAATCCGGACGCCAAGTGCCGCAAGGGAAAACGGGGGTCCTGACAGAACTACCGACATCCAGCGGCAGAGCCCACTGACGTCTTGATGGCGGACGACACGGACCGGGTGGAGACGCAGGAGCAACCCACCTGGACCCTGTCGACGGTCAGCGGACCGGTGTGCGGGCCTGCTCGACCGGTTCCACTGCGTCCACGAGCCGGTCGAGGCGCTCGTACAACGCACGGACCATGCGGGCGCGGCCCTGGACACACTGGACAGTGCCTTTCAGGGGCGTGGACAGTCGCAGCTCAGCGTCAGCGAGGACCAGCTCGGCGAGCGCCCGCCGTCCGCTGGACTTCGGCAGCTGCTCAGCCTGCCGCCAGACGTCGGAGGCGACCGCGCGAGCGTGCCCGGTCAGCTGCAGCGCAATCTGCTCGTAGTCGCAGGGCTGGAGCGCGGCGTCCGGGTCGCTCCAGGCCAGCACGGCCTTTACGAGCGACTCGTATGGCTCGCGGTCGAGCGGAAGGTCCGCCTCGATCAGGCCCTCGGGGTCGTACAGGACGGTATGGCTGCTGATCATGAGGCGTCCGCCTTCGGCTGGTCGGCGCCAAGCGCGGCGCGCAGGTGTGTGGTGAGCTGGTCGGCGGGAACGAGCCGTGGGGTCGCGTTCTCGCGGGGCGGGGAAAGCCAGTGCGCCGAAGGAGTGCCGTGCGCGGTTGCGGGCATCAGGAGCTGGCTGCCGCTGGCGAGTATGCGAATGCCGGGAAGGCCGGCGGCCGCGCTGCCTGTGCCAGGCGGGACAAGGACGTACAGCTGGGGGTGGATGAAGTCGGCGAGGACCAGATAGCCGCTGCGCGGGTTCAGTCCCATCGCGGCCAGCACGTCCAGACCGAGCACTATCGGGGCGGATGGCCACCGCGTCCCAGCTCCCGCCGCACTCCCGCCAGATCGTGCGCTCGGTGCCACGAGCCCACAGGGCCCGGCGCTGGCCGGTGGGCTGCGCGAGCCGATGCCAGGCGGAAGCGGCACGCTTCGTGTTTGTGGCGGACCCCTTCGCCATAGCCGTTCTCCCTGATCGGTCGTCACGTCACCGTCCACGCAAGCAGCGACGCGGTGACGGGTGCGATGTCGGGCCGATGTAAGAGCGATGCAAGTCGGCTCGGACTGGGTGAACTGCGGCCAAGGACGGGCATGACAAGGGTGGGAGCGGTACGGTCGCCGCACCCGTCCATCGCGGATGCAGTCCGGAGCCGGTATGGCTGACCACCCTCGTTCCCCCAACGCCCAACTGCGCGCCGTGCGCGAGGGCGACTTTCAGATGTCCCGCCAGGAGTTCGCCAAGCTCATCGTCAAGACCGGCGACGGCATGGGTGAGCCGGTCGGCTGCACCTCACGCCTGGTGGCGGCTTGGGAGGATGGAGAGGTCAGGCTCCCCCGGGCTGTCTACCGCCGGGTCCTCACCAAGGTGACCGGTCGCACGCTGCGCGACCTCGGCTTTCAGCTCGACACCCCGCCACTCGCCGCGCAGGGCGTCACAGCGCACGGGACGGCACAGGAGGACCCGGTGGACCGCCGAGCCTTCCTCACCGACGACATGGGCGCCGCGCTGTCGCTCCTCCCTCTCGGGTCCACCCAGGAGAAGACTCCGGGCCGGATCGGCACCGGGGACATCCGTGCCGTCGACCGGGCCGTGACGACGATCTACGCCCACGATCACGACCACGGTTCCGCCGCGCTGCGCCGGGACGCCTCCCGCGCCCTGCATACCGCCTACACGTGGCTGCAGGACGGCATCTACACCGACAAGACAGGGAAGCGGCTCCGCTCAGCGACGGGCCATCTCTCGATTGCGGCGGGGTGGCTCTCGTACGACTCCGGCCGGGCCGCCGACGCCCGCTCGCTGTACGGCGAGGCCCTGGCTGCCGCGCGGATCGCTGACGATCCCAGCCTGGAAGGGCACGCGTTCGGCTGCCTGTCGCTGCTGGCCAAGGCATCGGGCCGGCCCCGTGAGGCGGTCGCTGCCGCACAGGGCGCACAGGCCGTAGTGCGCACGTACGGCTCGCCGCGGATGCTGTCGCTCTTCGCGATGCGGGAGGCTGGCGGATGGGCACTCCTGGGGGACGCCAGCGCCACCGACAAGGCGGTAGTCCGCTCTCACAACCTCTACGCCAAAGGCCCTACCGACGCCGACCCGGCTTGGCTGGAGTTCTTCACCCCCGCCGAACTTGCCGGACTCGAAGCCCTCGCACGCGCCGATCTCGATCAGCACGCACGGGCAGCCGCAGGAGCAGAGCAAGCCGTTCTCCTGCACGGCGATGCATTCGCGCGCAATCGCGCCTTGTACACCGCTGACGTTGCCATCCAACATGCAGTCAGGGACCGACCGGAGCCGGAAGCCGCGGCTGAGGCCGCCGGACGGGTCCTCGCGTACCTCCCCGAGGTGCGCTCCGACCGTCTGCTGCAGCAGCTGCACAACGTCGAGAGCGCGCTCCAGCGGCACGCCGCCGTCCCGGCGGTCGCCGACTGGCTGGAGAAGTACCGCACCACCGCCGGCGTCAGCTGAGGAGGAGCAGACGGTGACCATCCCGAGCACACGCACCGACGTGGTGATCCGCACCTATGGCCCAGGCCAGGTCCCCCCGCTGCTCGACGTCCTCGCCGACATCTGGGCCGATGCCCACCCCGAACTCGTCGACAACCCCGGTGCCGAGACCGCCGGTCTTTCCGTGCCCGCGCTCCACCGCCAGATCACGAGCCACCTCAAACACCCCGGCTTCGCCCTGGTCGTCGCGTACGCGGGCGGAACCGCCGTCGGCTTCGGCTACGCCTTCCCCTGCTCTCCGGACTACTGGTTCGGCCCCCACCTGGTCGACCAGGTCCCCCAGGGCGCTCGCACCGAGCGGCTGATGGGCTTGTGTGAGCTAGCAGTCCGGCCGCCGTGGCAGTCCCAGGGCATCGGTTCCCGGCTCCACGCCGAACTGCTCAAGACCATCGCCCCGCAGTGGGCGTCGCTTCTTGCGCTGCCCTCCAATCAGCGCGGCCAAGACCTCTACGCGCGCCTCGGATACGAGTACGCGGGCCCGTACCGCAACACCGAGAACGGTCCCGAGTTCGATCTCCTGCTGCTCCGCGTCGACAGTGAACCCACTAGGAAGTGACCCCCGCTCCTGACCCCTGCGATGAGGGCCAGGAGCAACTGCGCAGAGGTAGGACGACCTGCTGTACGACGAAAGCCCCCGTTCCGCCGATCCCGGCTGGAGCGGGGGCATTTCTGCGTTCAAGCCGCGCTCACTTCCCGACCGAAGTCGACTGCTGGGTCCTCCCGTTCTCTGAGATTCCCAGCAGGCGTCAGCGAAATGTTGACACCTGCTGGGAATCTCAGAGAACGTTCTATCGATCTGAATTGGCATGCCCATGTCATTTTTGATCGTATTCCGTGTGCTTCGAGGCTCGGTTCTTCAATCTGGTTAGTACTTCAGGTATCTTCGATACGCGATCATGGATCGCGATGGGCTGGGACCGGATGAGGGAGTGGGCGGGTGGGGTACGCGACTCCCATCTACGCCCCCGAGCAGGTCGACTACCGGCTGAGCGAGGACTGCGGATGCGACCGGGCCGAGGACGCCCAGGTTGAGTACCGCCTCGCTGGCGAGAGCACGTTGCGGTGGATCGGCGGCGGCCTGGTCGAGCTCGATCTGGTCGCCGGGGAGCGGGTCGATCCGGACGTGGCCCACGCGCTGATGGACGGTCGGGACTGGCGCACCGGCGAGCAGCTCGTTGCCCGGAAGAAGGCCCTCGATCCTCGCGGGAAGGTTGCCGCTCGCGCGCTCGTGGATGCCGTCGCCGAGGCGGCCACCGCGTCCGGGAAGACGGTCGTGGAGTTCTTGGGCCGGCCCGCGCTGGCGAAGAGGTTCGCCCGGGCTGAGCGCGGAATCCTGCGCGACGGTGAGAGCCACCTGCTGCCGCTGGCCGACGCGGAGCGCCTGGCCGACGCTGCCGGTCTCGACCTGGACGAGCTGTACGGCGCGGACACGGTGGCCGAGGCCCGGAAGTGGATGCGGCACCACGTCGACGTCGGCCTGCGTGGCGTGGACATCACCCTCGACCTTCCGAAGAGCATCTCGGCGGCCTACGGGCTGGCCGGCGCCGAGCTCGCCGGGCGGATCGAGGAGGACTGGCTGGCGTCCGTCACCGAGGCCGTCCACGCGCTGGAGGGGTGGGCGGCGTACGGGATGGCCGGCCACCACGGCGACGGCCAGCAGGCCGAGCGGGTGGAGACGTCCGGGCTGATCGGCTGGACGACCTTGCACCGTTCCGCGCGTCCGGTGGACGGCTCACCCGGTGACCCGCACTTGCACGTCCACGTGAACATCGCGCACATGGCGAAGTGCGCGGACGGCCAGTGGCGCACCATCGCGGGCGGCGGCGAGGATCTGCATCGCTACGCCCACCTGATCAACGAGATCGCCGAGGGCCGGCTCCGGGCCCGCCTGGCGGAGGCACACGGTGCCCGCTTCGAGCGGTCCGCGACCACGGGGGCCTGGGAGCTCGCCGGAGTCGACGAAGGCCTTCGTGACGCGTTCTCCCGCCGCTATCGGCAGGTCATTGACCTGGCGGGCGAGGGCGCCTCGCGCGAGCAGCTGAAGACGGCCGCCCGCAAGAGCGCGGAGGCCAAGGAAGAGGCCGGCCCGGACGCGCCGAGGGAGGCGTGGCGCACCCGGGCGGCCGCTGAACTCGGCGGCGAAGCGGCGGTCGACGCGATGGTCGCGGCCGCACTACCCGGGTCGGACGGTGCGGCGCCGCCGCTCTCCGCGGGCGGCGGCCCGCGGATGCCGGGCCCGGCCGAGATCGCCGCCCAGATCTGGGACGCCGAGCGCGGGCTGACCGCTTCGCGGAAGACCGTTTCGCACACGCATGTCATGGCCGCCGTCGCCAAGACGCTGCCTTACCTGCTGTCGGTGGAGCAGCTGACAGCGCTCACGGACGAGGTCCTCACGGTGGACGGCCACGCGGTCCGTCTGGCGGACTCCAACCGCGGCCACCACGCCCACCGCCAGCGCTACACACACACCACGGTCGTCGCCGCCGAGCAGACCGTGATCGAGTGCGCCACGGCTGGCCTGGACCAGCACCTGGCCCAGGTGACCGCCGAGGCCGCCGAGATGACGCTCGCCGCCGTCGAGGTCACCAACTCCACCGCCGAGCGCGCCTTCGTCTTCAGCGCCGAGCAGCGCGCCGTGGTGATGCGGCTGCTGACCGCCGGTCACGCGGTCGACGCGGTCATCGGCGTCGCCGGCGCGGGCAAGACCACCCTCATGCAGGCGGCCCGGATCGGCTGGGAAGCCGCCGGGCTGAGCGTCGTTGGCGCCTCCACGGCCGCGGTAGCCGCCGCGAACCTGACCGCCGAGGCCGGCATCGAGTCCCAGACGATCGCCGCATGGACCCAGGCGGTGAACGGCGGCCGAGGCCTGCACGGGGTTGGCGTCCTAGTCATCGACGAAGCCGCGATGGTCGACGACCGGGCGCTCGCCGCTCTCCTGCGGCACGCAGCCACCACCGGTACCAAGGTCGTCGCCGTCGGCGATCCGCTCCAGCTGCGCGCCGTCGGCATCGGCGGCGCCTTCGCCCGGATCCACAGGATCGTCGACGGCCTGGAGCTCACGGAGAACCGCCGTCAGCGCGACATCGTGGAGCGGGCTGCCCTGCAGGACTGGCGCAGCGGTGGCCGCACCAGCGCGCTCGCGGCCTTTGCCGCCCACGGCCGCGTCCACGCAGAGGACACCGCCACCGAGGCCCTGACCTCCATGCTCGGCGCCTGGAACGAAGCCCGAGTCCGCTGGGCTGGTGACCCCCACGGACAGGTAGCCGACTTCCTTTTGCTTGCCGCTCGCCGTGCGGACGTCGCCACCCTCAACGCCGGCGCCCGCGCCGCGCTTGTGGCCTCCGGGGAGCTGGAGCAGGGCCGTACGTACGCGGTCGCGGGCGGCGGCCGGATCGCCTTCGCGGCCGGGGACCTGGTCCACATCCGCCGCAACGACTACCGCAGCCGCCGGGACGAGTCCGCGGTCGACGTCCTCAACGGCTTCCGCGGCGTGGTCTTGGCGCTGGACGAGCGTAAGGGCGTGCTCGTCCAGTGGCGCCGCACCCAGCCGACGGGCGGGTTCGTGATGAGCGAGGCCTGGATGTCTGCGCGAGACGTCGCCGAGGGCCGTCTCACCCACGCCTATGCCATGACGATCGGCTCCGCGCAGGGCCTCACTGCCGACGTCACCATCGCCTACGGCCTGCACGCGGACTCCCACAGCCTCTACCCGGCCATGTCCCGGGCCCGGCAGGAGAGTCATCTCTACCTGCCGCTGGACGAGCTGGAAGACCACCCGACTCGGACCGCCCTCGGACCGGTCCGTACCGACGCCGACCGCCTTGACCGCGCCGTCGCCGCGTATGGCCGCGTCCTGCAGGCCGACGCCGAAGACACGATGGTCACCGACGAACTCACCCGCGTCCCCGCCGTCCAGACGCTGGTCAGGGAAGAGCCCGCCTACACCCCGTGGGAGCAGCGCCCCTACGGGCACCTGCCCGAGCAGCACCTGGCCGCCCGTGTCGACAGCGAAGCCGCCTCCGGTAGGCGCGCCGAACAGCTAGCCGCCGAATACGAGCGGCAGGCCGGTGAACAGCAGAACAAGCTGAGCGTCCCCGTCACGCCGGGAGGGGAATTCGCCGCCGAGGCGTATGAGGTCCTTGCCCGGGCTGGGGCCTGGACGCAGCGGGCGCGCGAGGAAGCAGCACGCCATACGGCGGCCGCGCGTCATGCCGAGTCGATGCGTCAGATCCTGGACCGGATCGAGCAGTCCGGGCAGAAGTCCCGGATAGCTCTTCGGCTGGCCGGCAGCAGCCGGAAGGAGACGCTGGCGCTCACCACTCAGTACGGGCAGCAGCATGCGGCCGCGGTTGAGGAGGCGCGACGGGCCTCGCGCGCCTCCGTGGAGGCGCTGCGCGGGGGCTGGCAAGCCCTCACCGCCTACCCGCATATCTCTCTGCTCGCACCGGGCGGAACCCCGGTGCCGCCCAGGGACGTGCAGGCCATGGAGGCCAGCCTGGAGACGCTGCAGCAGCGGGTCCCCGTGCTGGCCGCTCGCCTCGACACCCGCGTTGCCGAAGACGTCCAGCAGCTACGGGACAGCGCGCTGGCCCAGCGGGCGGCGGCCACGCGGCACCACGCGAACGCGGTCGAGATCCGGCAGGAGATCACGCTTCGCGAGGAGATGCAGGCTGCGGCGCCTATCCGGCACGCCCGCGAGGTCGACGGGCGCGCCGCCGCCCTGCGAAGGCCGCCGGCCCAGGCGCCCACTCCGCAGCCGATCCCGCCCCTCCCTCCGCAGCACCAGGGGCCCGTCAGGCCGGGGCTGGAACACCGGAGTCAGCCGCCGCGCGCGTAGAAGGCCCGCCGTTGGGTGCCGGTCACAGCTGCGGGGGCTCCGCCCCCACACCCCCGGCCACCCTGCGGAGGGTGGGGGATGCCCGTCGGCCGGTGGGTGGTGGAAGCGGGCGCGGTGGGGGTCCCTCGTTGGGCAGCTCCCGAAGTCCAGCACACCGCCCGCCAGCCATCCAGCACGCCTGCGGCGCCGCCTGCGGCGGTCGGGCGAGCCCGATCCTGGACGGCCGACGACCGGCGCACTTGACCACGTCCGCCGCCCAACGAGGGACCCCCACCGCTCGGGCCGACCGCGAGCTGGGCCGCTAGCAGGGATCCCCACCGCTCACCGCGACTTCCGGATCGCGATGTCCGGAAATCCGGACACCAGCAACCGCAAGGGAATCGAGCCCCCAGAGCCGCGCAAGGGGCAGCCCGACCGCGAGCTGGGCCGCCGGCAGAACCCGCCGCCCGCCGCTTGCCAGGTGAGCTGAGATGAGGGCGAATCGGCCACTTACGGAGACCGTCTGCATGTCGGCATTCCCGCTAGCGGAAAGTCACGCCCTCAGGCGGCGGTCCCGTTGGGTTCCGGCGGACACTCATGGCGCCGACACCGTTGCGGCGACCTGACCGTCCCCGGACTCCTGGAGCTGGCGGAGGTGTTCCCGCATGCGGCGGATCGCCTCCTCCCCCGTGCCCTGCACCTCGGCGAAGGCTTCGAGCAGGTCCCCGGCCAGACGGACCGCGTCCGGGGCCGGTAGTGCCTTCCACATGCTGTAGGCCCGGCGAACCGCGAGGACCGTCTCACTGTGCTCCGGTCCGTGGAGTGCGGCGTGCAGGCGGACGACATGGAGGTACCAGGCCACCGCGGTCTCATGGTGGCCGGTCAGATGTACGAGGTAGGCGCGGACTTCCCGGACCCGAACCGTCTCGATGTGCCCTTCACCGCGTGCCGCGGTGATCCTCGCGTCGAGCTCCACGGCGAGGCCTTGCGCACGGGCGAGGTCGACGGACGAGGCTGCCTGAATGGCAGCCAGCTGGTCGGCAACGTCGCCGCTCACGGTGGAGGCGGCATCCTCAACGGCAACGACGGGGACTTCGACTGGGGAGACTGCGGCCTTTACGGGCTCGGCGCCGGCCCAGAACTGTGGGTCGACATCGCCCCAGGCGCGGAAGAGGGTCTGGTCGTGCATGGGGGTTCCTGTGCTCGTATCGGTCACCAGGCCACCACCCGGCGGATGCCGGTTACCCGGGTCATGTAGTTCGTCGAATTCCGCCAGCTGCTGTAGGGGACGATGCGGGTTTGGACTCCGGTGCGCGGGGACTCGATGAGCATGCCGGATCCGATGTACATGCCGACGTGTCCCGGGTTGGAGGCCGAGCCGTCGGAACCGGCGTTGAAGACCAGGTCGCCGGGCTTCGGGCTGTCCAGGCCGACTTCAATGGGCAGGTCGATCTGGTCGAAGGTCACGCGCGGGATGGTGATCCCGGCCGCCTTGTACGCCTGCTGCATCAGGGAGGAGCAGTCGCACCAGTGCTGCCGGTTCTTCCCGAGGGCGTTGGTGCAGTCGCCGCCGAGCTGATACCAGCCGCCCTTCTGGGCCAGCGCCCAGGCCACGGCGGTGCGGACCGGCGGCGGGGTGTCCGGAGGGAGTTCGAAGCCGTCCGGTAGTTCGACGGGTCCGCTTCCGCCTCCTGGGGCGGTGTACTTCACCGCCCGGGCCAAGATCTTTTTGACGTAGTCGTAGGTCTGGCCCTCGGCGAAACTGGGGGGCGGGACGCCGTCGAACTGCTCGACTCTCCCCCACCCGGCGTTGTAGCCGGCCAGGGCCTTCTCGATGGGTGACCCGCTGTACTCGGGATGTGCCTTGGCCTTCTTCAACAAGCCGCACATCATGTTCCCCTGCGAGGGAATCGCGTCCTTCGGATCCATGACGTCCTTGTCGCCATCGCCGTCACCGTCGATGCCTTGAGTGGCCCAGGTCCCCGGGATGAACTGCGATATCCCGGACGCGATCGGACGGCCGGAGGAATCGCGGGAGATGGCCGTCGGGTCGAAGTTCGACTCGGCCCAAATCTGCGCGGCCAAAATCGCCGGCGGCAGCCCCTGGTCGCAGGCGGCGGCCGCATCCAGGATCAGCTGAGCGTACTGGGCGGGCACACCTTCACGGCCGCCGATTATCAGTGAGCCGGCTGTCGGCCAAGTGCCAACGTTGCGGCCCTTGCTGTCGTCATCGGCGAGCGTGGCGACGAGCATCACCACACCGAGCCCCAGAGCCAGCGGAGTGGCAACCACACCTGCACCAGCTACCCCCAGCCATCGCTTCGCCCCCACCAGGCCCCCCTCGGCAGTTCTTCTGATTTGCGCCCACGAAGACGAAATCAGGCCGCATGGCCGGAAATTGATGTCACTGTGAGTGCGTGGCGGATCGTGACACTATGCCATTTCGGCTCGCGGGGAGGGTCCTGAATATCCCTCAGACGATGTCGGAGGGGCCGTGTAAAGTGCCGATGCCTTTCAGTTCCAGGTCGGCCCGCGTGTGAATTTCACATTTGCGACGGCTTTGGTTGGGGTGCTTGGGGGGATTCATGAGCAAAAAGGGCAACTCGGTACACGCGGTGTTCCCCGAGGCAGCTCGCCTCGTTGTGCCGGTGATGGCGGCAACCGGGGGCAGCGCGCGCTCCACGGTCGCGCACCTCCTCGCCGACGAACTCGCGGCCGCGGCGGACACCGTCGTACTGGACCTGGCGCCACGCCTTGCCTCCTCCTGGCCGACCTGGAGCGGAGCGGAGCAGGCCGGCGGCCTGGCCGCGCTTCCGCCGGACCGACCCGCGACAAGAGGCCAGATCCGCGATGCGTCGGCAACCCGCCGGGCCCCTGAGGGCACCTGGCACGTACTGACCGACGGGCGCGAGTGGCATACGGCCCCACTGTCGCTGCCGTCCCAGCCCGCGGCCTGGTACCAACTTGCCGCTGCGGGCGGCTGGCAGGCCGTCATCGCCGACACCGTCCACCCCGTGGCGCACGACCTCCTCGCGACCCGCTACTCGGCCCCGCCGAGCCTGACCCGCGCCTGGTGCGACCTGCCCTTCACCGTCCCGGTCCTGTGCGCCCAGGCCACCGCCGACGGCATACAGACCCTCCAACAAGCCGTGATGGTGCTGCACGCCGAAGGCCTGCCCCTGCAGCGCACCGTGGTCGTTCTGGCCGCCACCGCCGACGGCCGGCCGCCCGCCGTGGTCCGGGCAGCGGCCACGATGCTCTCCGCCCGTGCCGCCGCCGTGGTTCACCTCCCCCACGACGCGGACATCCGCGCCAACGGACTTCAGGCCCAGCCGGCCCGGACCCGCCCGCGCACCCGCCAGGCGGCGAAGGAGCTGGCCACCGCCGTGCTCACTGCCGCCCGCGAAACCTTCGGCGATCCGCTGCCCGCAGCTCCGCAGCCCGCCCCGCTCCCCGCCGTTGCAGTCCCTGCCGTCTGACGAGGAATCACCGAACATGAGCCAGCTCCTAATGAGCCTGCACGCCCTTGCAACCGACACCGGCGCGAACTTCCTCGCGGCGCCCGCGCCCGGTCCCGTGCCGGACTTCGATCCGTCGCTGCCGAAGGAGGTCAACACCCCCGTCAAGACGATCCTGGCGTGGACCGCGGGCGGCGGCCTTGCGCTCGCCTGCCTCGGCGGGCTCAGCGGCTGGGCCCTGGTCGCGATCGGCCACAACACCGAGCGGGCCGCGCTGGCGGCCCGGGGCAAGCAGTCCGTGCTGTGGAGCCTGATCGGTGCGGGCGGCATCGGGCTGACGTCCTCGCTGATCTTGGCCGCGTACACCATGACGAGCGCCTGAGCGTGGACTCGACGAGCGGGCTCAAGGCCCGCAGAGCCCGCTTCGTGCTCGTCGCCATCGTCGTTGCGGTGGCCGCCCTGCTGGTTGTCGGCGGCTTCACCGTGGCCAACTTGATGCGGGACGACAAGGGGAAGCCGCAGGCAGGCATCAGCCCGTCTGCCAGCGCACCCGCGCCGGCGGGAACGGGTGGAAGCGCTGTCGGAACGATGACCCCCGAGAAGGGGAAGAAGATCACGCTGCGCAAGCCGACCGGCCAGAAGGACGGCGTGGTCACCGGCTTCCCGAAATCGCCCTCCGGAGGGCTATCGGCCGTCGTCTACTTCTGGGAGGAGTTCGCCTGGCTCGATGACGAGAAGGCCCGTCAGCAGCTCACTGCAGTGACGTCGAAGGACGCACCTGGGTACGTCGACAAACGGGTCTCCGACATTCGCGCGATGCGTGAAGCTCTCGGTCTGCCCCCGTCCGGCGGGATCTCGGCCGACATCAGCTTCACCACCGCCGTCCAGGCCGCGCGGGCCACCACCATCCAGGCCCCCGGCATGCCGGCCGGCTACGTCATGCAGGTCTGGCTCTCCTACGACCGCTACGCCACCGGCCCCAAGGGCGGCCGTGACGAGAACCCCCTGCGCGGAGACATGGTCGACTTCATCGTGAAGTGGGACGGTGCGGCCTGGAAGTTCACCGACGAGTTCGACTCGCTGCGGACCTTCCCCGTCGCCTACGAGCCCACCAGCCCATATGCCTGGGCTGACGGATGGGTCCAGGTTCGCCATGCAGACTGACCGCTTCAAGCGCACCGCACGTGCCCTCGTCATGCTGTGCGCTCTGCTTTCCTTCCTGAGCGCGGGTGCCACCCTGTCCATCGCGGTCGCGGCGGACGATCCAAATCACTACTCGACGGTGGGACCGCCCGATCCGATCCCCAAGGAGTGGGAGCAGTTCCCCATCGGCCTCACCCCGAAGGGGAAGTACTGCCTGTACGACCAGATCGACGACCTCGACAAGTGCCACCTGCCCGGCCCGGGCGATCCACGGATTCCCGGCCGACTGATCCCGTGTGAGGGTGCGGACGGCAACGCGGCCCGGGACTGCTCGGACGAGGAGCAGAGGGAATTTGAGATCCGGCGGCTGGAAGAGTGGCGCAAGAACTTCCCCGACAAGCAGTGGAAGAACTACGAGAAGCTCAACCAGTTCATCACTGACTGCGTGGTCAAGGACAACCGCCCGTTCTCAGTGTGCCGGCTTGAGGGTGAGGCGAAGTACCCGCCGCCCGCCAAGGGGCCCCTGGACTGGGTCGGTAAGAAGTTCTCCGAGTTTGCCTCCAACGCTCTGAAGGAGGCTGCCACCTACATCGGGAACTCGGTGGTCTGGCTGCTGAAGGAGTTCGCGACGCTCTTCAACGAGTTCTCCTCCATCAAGCTCGGCGACACCGGCATCGCGAAGTTCAACTTGATGATGGGCTCGATGTCCGCGGTCCTCGCGGCGTTCCTCATGCTGATCCAGTTCGGGAAGGTCGCGGTCAGCCAGAACGGGGCGCCGGCCGCGACCGCGCTGGTAGGTCTGGCCAAATGGGTCGTCATCTCCTCCGTCTACTGGCTCGTCGCCCAGACGGCCCTGGAGTGGTCGGATGCCGTGTCGACCTGGATCATCGACAAGTCCTTCAACGGCGGCGGCAGTGGCACCGCTTCCGAGGCCATGCAGCGCCAGCTCGGCGCGCTCTTCGGTGGTCTGATCACCGGTGGCGGCGGCACCGCCACCATCGGCGGTGCCCTCATTGCCGGCGAGACCGTCGCCACCTCCGCGGTCGGCGTCGTCATCGTCATGGGCATCATCTGCATCCTGGCGATCGCCGCCCTGTGGGTGGAGATGCTCCTGCGCCAGGTCGGCATCATGATCATCATTGCGACGATGCCCATCACCCTGGCCGGTCAGCTCTCCGACAGCACGGCCGAGTGGTGGCCCAAGGCCCGTAACGCCTTCATCGCCCTGGTCCTGATGAAACCCGCGATCGTCGCGGTGTTCTCCATCGGCCTCTTCGCGATGACAGAGGGCAGCGGTGTGCAGAACATGCTCGTCGGCTTCGTGATGTTCCTCGCGGCCTGCTTCTGCTGGCCGGCGCTCGCGAAGTTCATCACCTTTACCACCAACGGCGAGGGCAGCGCCATGGTCTCCGGTTGGCTCAGCTCGGCCGGATCCTCCGCCTCCTCGTCCTCCGGCGGAGCACGGCTCGAACCCGGCGGCGCCGGAGCCGTCGGCGGCGGCGCTGGCTACACCAAGGCCCTGGAATCGGAGAACTCCACACCCGCCGCGCCCTCCGCACCCGGCGGCGGTGGCGGCGGGGCGGCCAAGTCCGCGGCCCGGTTCGGCGGCAAGGCACTCGGTGTGGCCGCCTTCGGACTCCAGGTGGTCGCGGCCGGCAAGGACTCCCTGGAATCGGGGCTCGGTAGTACAGCCGCACACGCCGGACTGGGCCAGGGCGGCGGCGGCGGCCGACACGTCGTGATCGCCCCACGCCGGTCCGAGCAACCGGCGCCAGCACAGGTCGGGGCTCCCGCCTCCGGCGGGACGCCGGAGGCGCCATCAACCGGCCCGGACCCGGCGCCGCGAAGTGAGGGATGAGATGTCACAGCCCGTTTCCTACGGAGGCTGGCAGTCGGAGATCACCGGCTTCATGGGCCGCCTCTCCGGCCCCGGCTTCGCGATGGTCGCCGCCGCCTCCCTCCTCGCGCTCCTGCCGTTCAACGTCGGCTGGCAGGCCGCGTTCGTGTGCGTACCGCTCGCCCTGCTGCTGCTCGCGCTCGCCTTCGGGCGGGTCTCAGGGCTCAGCGCCGACGAATGGATCTCCCTCGCAGTAAGGCACCAGATCTCCGTGGCCACTCAGCGCAACCTCTTCTTCTCCGGGGCCTTCGCGCCCCGCTCCGCCAAGACCGGGCGCCAGCCGATGGACCTGCCGGGCGTCCTGGCCCGTCTGCGGATCCTGGAGGCCCCCGACGGACTCGGCGGGCAGCTCGGAGTCGTCCACGACCCCGTGGCAGGCACCTACAGCGCCATCGCCCGCATCTCCTTCCCCGGCCTGGCCCTGGTCGACACCGACAAGCAGACCGCCCGGGTCGCGGCCTGGGCGCAGTTCCTGCGGTCGTACTGCACCGAGGACTCCCCCGTCACCCGGATCGCAGTGCACCAGCGATGCCTGCCCGACGACGGCGCCGCCCTCGCCTCCTGGACCGCCCGCCACGTCACCGCGGACGCCCCGGCCGCCGCGGTGACCGCGCTCACTGAGCTGATGGACGGCGCCGGACCCGCCGCCGCCGCCCGCGAGACCTACCTGACGGTGACCATGTCCTCGGCCCGGGCTCGCCTGGCCATCAAGGGCGCCGGCGGCGGACAGATCGGTGCCGCGGCCGTCCTCGTGCGCGAACTGCACGCCATGGGCCAGGCCCTGTCGACCGCGAGCCTGCAGGTCGTCGAGTGGCTGCCGCCCCGCAAGGTGGCGGGCACCGTGCGCACCGCGTACGACCCCGAGGCCCAGCAGATGCTCGCCACCCGCGGCGCCGCAGCCCAAGCCCCTGGCTGGACGGGCACCGAACCCGGCGTCGACGTGGACCTCGCCGGCCCGGCCGCGACCGAGACCGCGTGGGGGATCTACCGGCACGACGGCGCGTGGTCGGTCTCGTACCAGGTCCGGATGTGGCCGCAGGCCGCCGTGTACGCGACCATCCTGCAGCCGCTGATGCGCCCGCGGCAGAACGCCCGCCGCGCGATGACGCTCCTCTACGAGCCGATCGGCCCCCGCCGGGCCCGCCAGGAACTGGCCCGCGACAAGGCCAAGCGCAGCTCCGCCCGCCACCTGCGCGCCAAGTCAGGCCGGGACGAGAGCGAGGACGAGCGCCGTGAGGAGGCCATCTCCCGCCAGCAGGACGTCGCCCGCGCCTCCGGGCAGGGCGTCCTGCGGATGACGGCCGTCCTCACCGTCACCGTCACCGAGCTCGACGAACTGGAGACGGCCTGCGCCGAACTCCAGGCGGACGCCGCCGCCTCCGGGCTGGAGGTACGCCGCATGTGGGGCGCCCAGGACACCGGCTTCGCCACCGGGGCCCTCCCGCTCGGCCAGGGCTTGCCCGACCGCCGGATGGGGTTCTGACATGGGTCTCTTCTCCCGCCGCCCCGCTGGCGACACCCTCCTCGAAGCCATCGGGATCGACGAGGCCGCAGGCATCGCCGACCGCCCGCCCGTACCGCTCCCGCAGCAGCGGACCGCCCGGGAAGAGCGTCGCGCCCGCCTCCTCGAAGACCCAGAGACCTCGATGCGGGTCGCCCCGAAGAAGGGGTGGACCCAGCCCTTCGCGGGCCGGGCCGCCTCGGTGCCCCGGACCGAGGTCGTACGCGCGGACACGGCGAACGCCGCCGGGATGTACCCGTTCCTTCACGCTGCGAGCCTGCCGCCCATTGGCGCGTACATCGGCCGCAACGTCCTGACCACCGAGGCCTTCAGCGCCCACCCCGCGGTCTGGGTAAAGGAGGGGCTGTGCACCAACCCCAACGTGATGGTGACCGGCATCCCGGGCTCGGGTAAGAGCGCGCACATCAAGGCGCTCTCCCTACGCCTGATGGCGTTCGGGCACCGCACGTTGATCGCCGGGGACGTGAAGGGTGAGTACCAGGCGATGTGCCGCCACCTCGGAGTCGAACCCGTACGCCTGGGTCCCGGCCTGCCCGGCCGCCTCAACCCCCTGGACGCAGGCCCGCTCGGCACCGGCCTTGACCTCATCAAGGACCCGGCCGAGCTCAAGGGCCGGCTCACCGAGATCCACCGCCGCCGCCTCACCCTGCTCAAGGCCCTCCTCGAACTCCAGCTCCGCCGCACCCTCCAGCCCCAAGAGGAAGAGGCCCTCGACGTCGCCGTGCGCGAGGTCACGGGCGAGCTCCACGGCGCGGGCGCCACCCGCTTTGCCGTGCCCACCCTCCCCCTCGTCTACGACCGGCTGCGCGACCCCACCGACGTGATGGCCCGAGAGCTGCGCATCCGAGATGGCGACATCCAGCGGGCCCGGGAGCAGATGGCCTCCATCCGCTCGGCGCTCGGCGGCATGGTCACCGGGCATCTCGGAGGCCTCTTCGACGAGGCCACCAGCATCAACCTGGACTGGGAGGCCCCCATCCAGAGCGTCGACATCTCGGCGCTGCAGGAGTACGGGGACGAGACGGTGGCCATGGTCCTGTCCTGCGTCAGCAGCTGGGCGCAGTCGGCCATCGACCAGCCGGGACAGAAACCGTGGATCGTCGTACGCGACGAGCTGTGGCGGCAGATGCGGTCCGGCGGCGCCACCATGGTCAAGAAGATCGACGCCGACCTCAGACTCAGTCGGGCGACCGGCACCATCCAGGTCCTGGCCACCCACCGCCTCTCCGACTTCGAGTCCGTCGGCGCGGCCGGCTCCGAGGCCGTCGCCATCGCCCGCGACCTCATCGCCTCCTGCGAGACCCGCATCAGCCTTGCCCAGGACACCCGCCCCCTGCAGATCACCCGCGAGGCCATCGGCCTCACCGACGCCGAATGCGACCTCATCGGCTCCTGGGGCGCCGGCCAGCGCGGCCGCGCGCTGTGGAAGGTCGGCCGTGGGGGCGGCTCGCACGCGGTCCAGCTGATGCTCTCCCGCACGGAGCAACGCCTGTTCGAGACCGACGAGAAGATGGTGATCTGACGTGTCCGAGCGCACCGGCCCGTCCGCCGCCGGGCTGGACGACAACACGCTGCTCGCCGCGTACGGCGCCGGCCTGGTCGTCACCATCGGCAGCTCGGTCCTGCTGGCCGGCCCGCTCGCCGGCCTCCTGTCCGGAAACGGCTGGGTCGGCAGCACGGACAGCGTTCCCTCCACCGTGCTGTCGGCCCTCGTCAAAGGCCCGGGCTCCGTGTACCACCCGGCGCCGCCGTCCTGGCTGTTCTACGGGCTCACGGCGTTCTTCGTTCTCGCCCTGGGCGCCGTGATCGTCAAGATCTCAAGTGCCCTGTCCTTCGGCGGGTCTTCCGGCGGCGCCCAGTGGGGCGGTCCGAAGGTCGAGCGGAAGATGTACGCCGCGAACGACCCGGCCAAGAGGGTCAACCGCATCACCGCAGGCCGCGGCCTGCGCACCAAGAACATCGTTGCCGCCCAGCCCAACATCTCGGCGACCGTGTTCGGCGTACCCGGCTCCTCCAAGACCACCGGCCTGGTCCTACCGAACGCCGCGGAGTGGCAGGGCCCCCTGGTAGTGACCACCACGAAGGCCGCCGACCTTGACGTTATCTACAACCGCCGCGGCGCCATCGGCGTGACCACCAAAGACTGGAGTCCCGATGCGGCCGCACCCGGATCCGCGCGGCCCCCGATCTGGGTCATCGCCCCGGCCGGCATTCCCGGCCGGGACAGCGACCACTGGTCCCCCGTCGCGTACTGCACCGACGCCAAGGCCGCCGACCGGATGGCTTCCTGGCTCGCCGAGGCCTCGGCCTCCGGAGACGACAAGCGGGCCGCCCCCTGGATCGACCAGGCCAAGAGCGTCCTCAAGGGCATCCTCCTGGCCGCTCACCTTTCCGGCGGTGGGATCTCCGACCTGCGCCGCTGGATCTCGCTCGGCAAGGACGCCGTCGACCACGTCCGCGCCATCCTCCTCGCGCACGGGTTCACCGACGTCGCCGAGGACTACGCCTCCCCCTGGCTGCGCTTGCACGAGGACGGCATCGGCTCCATCCAGTTCAGCCTCAACGTCCTGGCCCGCGTCTTCGCCGACGAAGAGGTCCGCGAGACCTGCGCCCGCTCCGACTTCACCTTCGAGGAGTGGCTCGACAAGCGCGGCACCATCTGCGTGATCGCCTCCGAGGCCGACGCTGACCGCTTCGCCCCCTTGATCAGTTCTCTGATCGCCGGCGCGATCCACGCGGCGGAGGCCCGCTACAACTCCACGGGCAAGGCGATCGATCCGGCCGTCGGCTTCCTCATCGACGAGGCCGGCAACATGCTCCGCTACCCCCGCCTGCCCGCCATCCTCACCACGGGCCGCGGCATGGGCATCGCCATGCTGACGGTCTGGCACGACCTCTCCCAGCTCCGCGAATCCCTCGGCGTGCAGAAGGCCAACACCGTCCTGTCGGCGAGCGGTCTGCGGATGCTCCTGCCCGGCTGTGGAGACCTGGAGACCCTGCGCTACTTCTCCGGCCTCTACGGGCGCACCGAGGTCATGAAGACCAGCCACGGCCGCTCCCGGGGCGAGCATTCCACCAACACCCAGGCCAACGAGACCGACCTCGCGCCGGTCCACTCCCTCCAGCAACTTCCCGACTTCACCGCGATCGCCCAGTACACCAACCTGCCGCCGATCAAGGTGAAGATGCGCCTCACCTTCCGCGACAAGGACCTCAAGAAGCTCCTCGCGGCCCCCAAGGCCACCCCCGTCGAGGAGGCGGTCCCCCAGGTCACCCCCGTCAAGAAGTAGAAAGCCAACGATGACCGAGCCCAGGAGGCATTCGTGCCCGACCCGCTGAACCCGGCAGACCTCTGGCCGTCACCACCCGGAGCCGCCGCCGCGAAGAAGGCGGAGCCGCAGCGGTGGGTGTGGGTGGCCATGGACCCAGCGGAGCGGCGGATCCGGATGCGTGAACTCGGCTGCTGGGTGGACTGGCTCCGTACCGCCTTCGAGCTCCACAACACGATCACGCACTGCTGGTACCAGCACTCCGCCGTCGTCGAACACCTCACCGCCCTCTACACCGGCTGGCTCCGCACCTACGCAGGCGAGGAAGCACCCGGCCGCGAACTCGCCGAAGCCGACTGGATCAACACCCTCCACGCCTTCACCCCCCGCCTCCAGCTCGCCGCCTGCGCGACCGGCACCCACCAGGAACCACCGCCCCGCGTCCCCCCACCGCCAGGCAGCGACGAGGCCTTCGACCTGTACCTCGCGCTCTCCGACACGACGACCGCTCCGCCCGCCCATCCGGCGGCCGCCGAACTCGGCCGCCGCGAAGCCGAGCTGAACGCGCCGCTGTAGAGGAGGCCGTGTGTCTACCCCCATCGAGCGCCCCACCGCGGCGGACAACCCGGAGGGTGATCTGGCCGCCGCACCTGCTCCGCTGCCACTCCCCGAGGGAGCGCAGTCGGTGGAGGGGGCGACGGGCTACCACGCCCTCGTCAAGGGCGGTGCGGTCACCGTGTTCGGCCCGGACGGCGCCGAGATCGCCTCCGCTGCCCGCCGGGGCTACAACGACGCCCTGGTGGGCCGGGTCGGAGACACACGGCTCGTCAGCGACGGACTCGGGGACAAGCGGCTCACATCGTTCGCGGAGCTGGCCGCGCGCCACCACCGGGCGGCAGCCGACCCGAGCGTCCGCGACCGAGTGTGGGTCCGGTGGGAGGAAGACGGCGTCGCCGCGGTGTACGGCACCGACAGGCACGATGCCGCCGACCGGCGGGCGGTAAAGGCCGGCAACCTGTACTGGTCCGGTCAGCGTCAGGGGTACGCGACGGGCCGGAAATGGAACTCGGGCACCCGCGACCGCAACCTCGCCGCAGTGCTGCTGGCGTTCTCCCGGCAGGACCGCAACGTCGTAGTCCTGGGGCCCGGACAGACGCCGGAAGACCTGACCGTCGTGCCGGCAACGGCCGTGGCCACCGCGGCGCCCGTACAGCAGGTCCGGCCCGCGGCCGCGGTTCCCGTCGCCGTGCCGGAGCCGGAGGACTTCACCGGTCTCTCGTATGAGGAGCTGGTCGTGGCGGAGGACGTCGCCGCGACAGAGAGGTCTCGGGAGTACAGCACCGCGACGCAGGAGCGGTGGCAGGCCCTGCGAAAGCTGCGTGGTGAGCGGCTGCTGGAGCGGGTGGAGGCATCGACGCCGGTTACCGAGCTGAGCAACGAGGACCTGGCGGCCGAGAGCGAGTGGTGGCCGAAGGCCCTCATCAAGAGCCCGTTCCACGGCTCGGAGAAGAGTTACCGGACGCTGGAGCTCCGTAAGAGGGCAGTGAACGTCGAGGAGGCCGCCCGCAGCGCCCGGACCGTTCTGGCGGGGGGCCCGGTGGCGGACCTGGACGATGTGGCGCTGGAGAGCGCGTACGAGCAGATCGGGGCAGCGTGGACGCGTCTGCCGGTCGACCACGAGATCCACGACCAGGTCAATGCCCACCGCACCGCTCTGAAGGAGGAGCGGATCTCTCGGCGGGCGCGATCCTATGGCGAACGGGCACCGGTAGCCGAGATGCCATTGGAAGACCTGGTCGCGGAGAGCGCCGACCTGGGGTCGCTCGTGGCGGGGAACGCCGAGCAGTCCGCCTACTCCTACAGCGAGGCGGTCAAGACGGCCCGGGCAGAGCGTCTGCGGGCCGTGGACGCCGAGTGGTACCGGCGGGGCCTGGAACAGCACCCGGACGCCGCCCGCGCGACCCTTGACCGGGACATCGGCGGCCGCCGGGGCGTCCTGATCGACGGCTCGGAGCGCTCCTACGGCTACGTGGAGCGCCAGGGACGGAAGTTCCGGGCTCTGGCCGACTACGACCAGCGCAGCAGCATCGGCGACTTCGACTCCGGGCCCGCGGCGATGGCCGCCCTGGTGCAGCGCTATGACCAGGACCCGGAGACGATGCCGCGGCGTACCTGGGGCCGCGAGCGGCAGGTGACGCTGCCGATCAGCTCCCACGAGCCGATGGTCTCGTGGCTGCGGCGCAGGCCGGCAGAACTCTCCCGCGAGCTCGACCAGGTGCTGAAGACCCTCGCCCCCTTCCCCTACGAGCTACCGACGCAGACGAAGGTGATGAACCCGCTGACACGCCAGGTGATGCGGGCCTACCCGTTCACCTTCGAGGAGGGGCTGCTCGGGGAGCTGGCGCGGATCGCGGAGAGGACCACGGAGGACCTGCGCGAGCAGTCCCTGAACACCGGCCTGCCCAAGGGGGAGCGGGAGGCGGCCAAGCGGCGCATCCCGGCGATGGGCGCCGCGCTCATCGGCATCAACGCGGTGATCGAGCAGGTGCGCGCCGCCGGCGGCGACGTCGAGCGGCGAGGCGTGGACTCATCCCGGCTGGCGGCACAGATGGCGGCGCTGAACGGTAGCGTCACCGAGGACGAGGGAGGCGAGACGGATGGCGACGACCAGCCAGTACGAGGCGCTGCTGCGCAGGCACTGGGAGGAGTTCCGGCCGCGCGAGCTGGCGGCGATGCAGGACCCGGACCTGTTCTTCCGGCGGCTGGGGACGCAGACGGAGGAGGCGATCGAAGCGGCGGAGGAGAGCCTGGAGGAGGCGCTGGAGCCGGAGACGGACTACCAGGCCAGGGTCGGCCAGTTGCAGCAGATCGCGGCGACGGCACGGGAGCAGGTGCTGCGCGAGGTGCTGCCGCCGGCGGAGGAGCCGGACGGCCAGGCGGCAGCGATGAGCCCGGAAGCGGCGGAGCTGGCGGCGATCCGCACGGAGCTGGAGAACCTGTAGCGGAGCCATTCCGCCCTGATCCGGCGGACCTGCCGCGCGGCCCGCTGGCCCGTGCCGAGGCGAACCTCGGCGCGATCAAGGTGCTGCGCACGCTGGAGAACGACCGCCGAGCTGCCACCGCCGATGAGAAGCGCGTCCTGGCCCGCTGGTCGGGCTGGGGATCGGTCCCGACGGTGTTCCTGGACGAGCCCGACCCCGAGGAGCCGGCCTACCTGCCCGGCGGGGAGCTGGAAGGACGCTTCGAGGCGGATCACGCCCGCTGGGAGTCCTACTCCCCGGTGCGCGGCGAGCTGAGAGATCTGCTGAATCCCTTCGAGTGGCGGGCGGCGTCCCGGGCCGTGCTGTCGGCCCACTACACGCCGCAGGCCGTCGCCGAGGCGATGTGGCAGGGACTGGCCGCGTTCGGCTTCGACGGCGGTGAGGTGCTGGAAGCCGGCTGCGGGGGCGGCGCGTTCTTCGGGGTGGCCCCGCAAGCCGCACGGCTGACCGGCATCGAGCTGGACACCACCACCGCGGCGATCGCGGCCCGGATCTACCCGCACGCCAACGTGCTCCCCGAGTCGTTCACCGACACCGACGCCCCGCCCGGGACGTTCGACTTGGTGGTCGGGAACGTGCCGTTCTCACAGGCCCCGTTCGGCGAGCGCCGCTACGGCGCGGCGGGACACTCCCTGCACAACGGCTTCATCATCAAGCAGCTCGCCCTTCTCCGGCCGGGCGGCTACATGGCCGTGATCACCTCCCGGTGGACGCTGGACGCCGAGAAGACCGCCGCCCGCCGGGACATGGCCCGCTGGGCAGACCTGGCAGCCGCCTACCGGCTGCCGGCGGGCACGTTCGGCGAGACCGCCGACACCGACGTCGTCGCCGACGTACTGGTCTTCCGCCGCCGCGCCGAGGGCGAGGAGCCGGGCGACCAGGGGTGGATCCAGGCACCGGAACGGGAGCTGGGCGGCAACCGCCTGCCCGTGAACGCCTACTTCGCCGATCACCCCGAGAACGTGCTGGGCCGCCTCACCTCCGAGATGGGCCCGTACGGGCCGCGCGTGACGGTGCAGGGCGACCCGGGCGCGGCGTCACGGCTGCTGGGCGAGCGGATGGAGACCACCGCCGCCGAGGC
The DNA here is from genome assembly GCF_044759865.1 of Streptomyces sp. NPDC099050. Classification (NCBI taxonomy): domain Bacteria; kingdom Bacillati; phylum Actinomycetota; class Actinomycetes; order Kitasatosporales; family Streptomycetaceae; genus Streptomyces; species Streptomyces sp. NPDC099050. The sequence continues at coordinate 43,279 of NZ_JBIWAE010000032.1, forward strand.
GATCGCCGCTGGCCGCGGATACACCCCGCACGAGGACGGGCCCGACCGCACGCCGCTACTGCTGCAGACCGCCCGCGACAAGCACGCGAGCGACTTCACCGGCCGCCTCTACACCGACGACCAGGCGCGGATTTGGCAGCACGTCAACGGCGCCGACCCCATCCGCGTCATCACCGCAGACGGCACCGCCGGCACCGAGCAGCTGCGGATGCTGCTGTCGCTGCGCGACGTCGCCGCGGAGGTGCGGGAGCTGGACCGCACCGGCAGCGACCCGAACCACGGGAGCGAGGCCCGGGGCCAGCTGGCCCGCCTGCACACCGCCTACACCACGGCGTACGGGCCGCTGTCGAAGCCCGGCCAGACCCGCAGGGCCCAGCCGACCGATGCGGCCCGGGCCGCCGCCCGTGATGCCGGAGTCGATCCGGACAGCGAGGGCCGGCTCCCCACCGGCTGGGGCTGGTTCCGCAAGGACCCGCATGCCGCTCTCGTCCTTGGTCTGGAGCACTGGGACCGGCCGAACGACCGGGCCGTGCGCTCCGAGGTCCTCACCCAGAGGCCGGGCGCCCGCCGCGGCGACCTGGAGCCCACCGACGACCCGAAGACCGCGCTGACGGCCGTGATGGGAGCCACCGGCCGCGTCGACCTGCCGCTGATCGCCTCACTGCTGGGCACCACGCCCGAAGAGGCCCGCCGCCGCCTGGGAACCGAGGTCTTCGACAACCCGGTCACCAAGCAGCTGGAACACGCTGGCGCCTATCTGTCCGGTCCGGTCCGGCAGAAGCTGGACCAGGCGCGCGAGGCCGCGGCCACCGACCCGACGTACGCGGTCAACGTCGCCGCGCTGGAGGCCGCGCAGCCGCCGCCCAAGCGCCTGGGGCAGTTCACCGCCCAGCTCGGCGCCCACTGGGTCCCTGCCCCGCTGGTGCAGGGGTTCCTGCGGGAGTACCTCGGCGACCCGACGCTCCAGATCAGCCACAACGAGCGCTACGGCTGGTCCCTGGCCGCGGGCAAGGTCCCCGACGCGATCAACGCGCTGAAGGGCACGGAGCGCCGCTCGGCGGTGCACATCGCCAAGGCCCTGCTCGGGCGGGCCTCCATGGTCGTGAACCAGCTGGACGGCGCCGGCGTCGACGAGGACGCCACTCGCGCGATGCGATACAAGGCCGACGCCATGCGGTCCGCCTTCGAGGACTACTGCACCGCCAGCACCGCCCGCGTCACAGTCCTCACCGACGCCTACAACCGGACGATGAACGGGCACGTCGTCCGCAACTACGACAGCCTCGCCCCGACCCTGGCCGGGTTCACCACCGAGCGGACCCCGCACCCGTGGCAGCTCTCGGGGGCCGCACGGATGCAGTTCGAGCGGGGCGTCGTCCTCGCGCACGAGGTCGGCCTCGGCAAGACCACCACCATGGTGATGGGCTCGCAGGCCCTCAAGGCCTCCGGCCAGATCGCCAAGCCGTTCGCGGTCGTCCAGCCGCACCTGGCCCGGCAGTGGCTGGACGAGGCCAAGCTCCTCTACCGCAACGCCGACATCCGTCTGATCACCTCCGACGACCTCGAAGGCGAGAACCGCCGCCCGGTCCTGGAGTGGCTGCGCTCGAACACCCCCGACCTGATCATCTTCACCGAGGGTGCGTTCCGGTCGGTCCGGATGAGCCCCGAGCAGCAGGAGCTGTACCTCTTCCGCGAGATCGAGTCACTCAAGGAGCAGCTGGAGCGCGAGCGCGGGGTGCCGCACAACGCCTTCGCGCTCATGAAGCTGGAACAGCGCCTGGCCACGGTCGAGTCCCGGATCAGGCGCAACGACTCACCGATGCGCACCCCGGGCGAGGTGTACTGGGACGACCTCGGCTTCGACTACGCACTCATCGACGAGGCCCACCGCTTCACAGCCATCGGGTTCCGTTCGAAAGAGGCCGGTGGTGAGACCGCGAGCGTCCGCGGGGTGGACCTGCACCAGAAGCTCTCCTGGCACCACCGGATGGCGGAGTACGACGGCGGCCGCCCCACTGTCACCCTCGGCACCGGCACGCCGATGGAGAACTCCATCTTCGAGCAGTACTCGGTCCTCGAACTGGCGGCGCCGTGGCTGCTGGACCAGTTCGGGGTCCACGGCCCGGACCTGTGGTCGGAGACCTTCGGGCAGAAGGTCCAGCGCATCGAGATGGCCCCGGACGGCAGCGGCCTGACGGTCGTGGAGCGGTTCTCCCGGTTCGTGTCGAAGTCCACGATGAAGACCATGTGGGGGCTGGCCGCCGACACCAAGACCGGCGACGAGGTCGGCATCGAGCGGCCGACCCTCGCCGGCGGCGCCCCCGAGCTGGTGCTGGTGGAGCCGACCACCGACCAGCGCTCCCGGCTCCAGTCCCTGGTGGCCCGCGGCCAGGCGATCCACGCCGGCGACGTCACCCGCGAAGAGGACAACATGCTGGCCGTCACCGGCGAGGGCCGCGCGGTCGCACTCGACCCCCGGCTGGTGGACGCGGGCGCGCCCGCGGCGAACAAGCTGATGACCGCGGCCGACATCATCGCGGCCCGCTACCACGCCCACAAAGACCACACCTATGCCTTCTCCAGCCGCGACGACACCCCGCACCCGATCCTCGGCGGCCTGTTCTTCGTCTTCTGCAACAGCGGCACCCCCGGCGGCACCAACAAGGGCAACTTCAACGCCTACGCCGAGCTGCGCGACCTGCTTGCCGCCCGCGATGTCCCCCGCGACCTGGTCCAGTTCGCCCAGGACAACGCCACCCCGGAGAAGAAGGCCGCGATGGCGGAGGCATCCAACAACGGCGGCATCGCCGTGCTTATGGGCTCCACCGAAGTCCTCGGCACCGGGTTCAACGGCCAGAACCGGGCCCACTCCCTGATGCACCTGGACCAGGACTGGACCCCGGCCAGCATGATCCAGCGCAACGGCCGCGTCATCCGCCCCGGAAACCAGCACGAGGAAGTGAACATCTACTTCCTGGCCACAAAGGGCAGCATGGATGCCTGGCAGGTCGGACTGCTCACCTCCAAGGCGGAGGGGCTGCGCGACATCCAGCGCCCGCCCGGCGTCGGAGACGACGACAACGACACCGTCGAAGAGATCGGCGCCAGCGACTGGGACTACGCCACGATGGCCGCCGAGATCGGCGGCAACCCCTACATGAAGCAGTTCATGGAGGCCAAGGGGCATCTCCAAGGCCTGGAGGCCGACCGCCGCAACCTGGCCGCCGACCGCGTCCGCCTGGCCGAACTCCTCCTCGACAAGGAAACCGAACGCGCCGCCACCATGGCCGCCGTCGCCGCCCGGGACACGGCCCTGCCGAAGATCACCGCCACCATCCGCGGCAACGACTTCCACATCCGCCTCGCCGGACGCGACTTCGACCAGCGCGGCGAGGCCGGCCCCGTCCTGCGGCAGGCCGTCGCGACGGCCCTGCGCGGCCACAGCACCCTCGGAATGGGGTCGTGGACAAAGCTCGGCACCTTCGGCGGACTCGACTTCGCGGTGCGAGCGGAGATCCTGGACGGCGGCGCGGAGATCCGCGCGCACGTCGGCTTCCCCGACCTGCGCCACAGCGATTCCGCCTGTTCCGTCGGTGACCTTGCCAATCCCAAGTTCGGCTCCACCATCATCGGCCGCCTGGCGACCGCGCTGGAGAAGGCAGAAGACCAGCAGCTCACGGACCGCGAGCTGATCCCGGTCCTGGAAGCCGGGATCACCATGCTCGCCGTACAGGAGGCCGCCGTCGACTACGGCCCGGCCATCGAGCACGCCCGGCGCCGCGTCGAGCTCCTGGACGCCGTCGTTGGCGCGATCACCGAACGCGACAAGCTCCCCGAGCTGACCGAGTCCACGCTCGACCCGAAGCAGTACCCCACCCCGGAAAGCCGCCGGAAGGCCGTCCAGCAACGCGTCGAGCAGCGCGCACCCCACCAGGACAAGGTGGACCAGGCCGCAGACACCCTCGCAGCGTACGACCAGACGACCCCCGCCCCTGAACTGCCCGCAGCACCCGCCGCCCCGCCGGAGGCTGCCCCTACCGGGCGGATCGACGGGTTCGGCGACAGCGTAGCGATGGGGCACAACAGCGGACCGTCGGCATCACCGGAGGCTGGCGACAGCGCCGAGGAGCCGACAGCGCAGGACACGCAGCCGGACGGCGACGGGTACGGAACGAGGGACCTGTTCGACGAGTACGGGCTGACCCCGCCCACACGTATCCCGGCCCCGCACCTCGACCCCGAACCTGAGCCCGAGCCCGAAGGGGTACCGCAAGGGCAGATGACCGTAGAAGACATCCAGCCCACCACCGAGGCCTTGCCGGTCACGGCTGAGCCAGGGCAGACCCCTGTGGACACCGGCCGGCCGGAGGTTCCCGAACAGGAGCCGCTCGACGCCGTCATGCAGAAGCCCGCAGGTCGGGACAAAAGCACCGGCCCGACAGCCGAGCCATCCGCCGATACGGCAGAGGGCCCCACTGCACCAGCTGCCACACCCCCCACCGAGCAGCAGCTCGGGCTGTTCGGTCCGCCTGACACCCCCGCACCAGCCCAGGAACAGCCGGGGCCGGCTGATGCCAGCCAGGGCGAGCCGTCACCGGCCCCCACCAAGGGCGGCGAGGTCCCGCCGACCGCGGCCACCGGCCAGACGAACGAGGCCCCCGAGCCTGACGCGACCCCCACTCCCCCTGAGGAGGCGCCGCCGCCAGTACCCCCCGAGCCGGCAACCAAGGACACACAGCTGGACCTCTTCGGCAGCCCCCACTCCGAGTCCGGCCAAGCAGCACGGGGTGAGGAGACGGTGTCTGGACAGCCCGGCCCGCAAGCCATGCCACGTGAGCCCGAAGCGTCGACCCCGCCCGCCGATACGGCACAGACAGCCCCCAAACCCCCGGCCGCGGCAGGCCCGAAGGGGAGCCCGAGCGAGTCCACCAGCGCACCGAGAGACCAAACGGAGCCAGTAGACGGCCCCGCTGCCAACCAGTCCCCCGCCAGCGACTCGGACCGGGCGCCGGCAGCACCCAAAACCCCGACGGACGAGAAGGCCGAGGAGGCGGAACCACACAGCCCCCCGCCCCTCGGCGATTCCGTGGTCGAACCAGCCACCCGTAACGCCAGCGGCGGAATGCCGGAACCCGAGTCCGGCCCCGGACAGCAGGACCACCCCGAGCTTGTCTCCGGCACCCCGCAACGCACCGCCGATCCGCAGAGCGCGCCGCCCACGGCGCAGGACCCCATGGAGGTACCCGCGATGGCCACACCAACAGACCAGGAGCGCCGTCCCGGGCGCGAGTCAATGCCCTTGTGGGACGGGCCTGATCGGCCGGTCCCCTCGACCGCTCCGGAGGCACGACCCGCCTCCGTGCCGACGGCATCCGGGCCGGCCCCGACCCCGGAAGACCTCTACTGGGCGGAATTCGACCAGGCCCTCGAAGCCTGGGACGAACTCGGCCTCCCCGTCCAAGCATCCGAGATCCGTGCTGCCGTGGCTGAGGACCTGGCCGTCCTCAGCCCGCCGCCCGCACCGCCTACCCAGACGCCCTGGGCCCCGATCTCGGCGGCAGCTCCCATTGCTGACCCCACACCGGCAGTTCCCGCCGCGGCGAACGCGGTCGAGACAGCCGAGGCAGGGGTGGACGCCCACGCCGAGAGCCTCAAGGACCACCCCGAATGGCAGCGCATCCAGACCGTCCGCGGCGCCCTCAGGCACGTCTGGGACGTGATGAAGGAGAACGCCGGCCCCTACTGGGAGAACCTGAAGGCCGACATCCGGTTCCAGGGGTTCTGGAAGACCGCGTCCATCCGGGCCTGCGAGGCGATCTCGTCCTCCGCATCGGCGCTGGCCCGACGTTTTCAGGGCGACCTCCCCACCGCCGACGCCCTACTCAAGCTCTCCGACGCCACCCTCACCTACAGCACCGTCGCCACCACCGCCGAGCCCGCACCGGCACCCGCCGCGACGCCGGCCGAGGAGCCCGCCGTCTCTGCCAAGGAGTCCGGCATCTCCGCCGAAGCGCCGATGCAGCGGCTCGTCGAGCGGGCGACCCCGACGGCGTACGCCACCCGGGAGGACTCCGTACGCGCCGCAGAGGAGGTGACGACACGCTTCCAGAAGTGGATCAGCAGCCCCATGGGCCAGGAGCTGGTCGCTTCCGACCACCGCAGGGTTGCCGAGTTCCGCGACGCCTGGCAGCAATTGCCGCCGCATGACAGCGGACCGGGCCCGGCTGTCGGCCCGTACGGCAACGTCGCCGAGCGGGCCAAGGCCCTCGTCACGGCGGCCGTCGGCTCCGCCCGCTTCACCCCTGGTGACCTCCAGGCCCTCCAGGTGCTGGCCCAGGCGGCTGACCACCACGCCGCCCGGCTCGCGGTCACCCTGCCGCCCGGCACGGCGACGCTGGCACTGAAGGCAGCGGCCCCGACACCCCGGGTCGCGGTTCCCGCGACGGCAGTTGCCCGCACCCCACGGGCGTCCGTGTAGACCGCGGTGGTGCTGGGCAGCGACTGCCTGGCACAACCGCACACGGGGGAGCGAGTGGGCTACATGCTGGAACGCAGCATCCCCGCGGTCTTGGCCATCGCGGTCTTCGTCGACTCGTCGGCAGCGGTCTGTGCGGCGGCCTCCAGCAGGAGGGCGGCCGCCTGGAGGAGACCGACGTGCACGGGCACGGTCTCCAGCCCGGTGAGCGCGGCCATGGCCTGGTCGGTAGCGCTCTGCGGAATAAGGGTGCTGACGCCGCGTCCGATACCGCGGTCGCGCTGGGGCTGTACTGGTGTGCTCACCCGGTGATTCTCTCGCGTGCAGGCCGCGCTGGAGGGCGGCCCCGCTTCAGCGAGCGTCATCGACGCGGGGGCCGGCCTGCTCCCTACCGGGATAGTCCCCGGCCCGGTGGGCGCTGTTCAGGGCCCTGCACCCTCGGCGGGAGGGCAGGGGCGGGCGGTGTCTGCACCGGTGGACGAGTGGTCTGCAGCAGGCCCTGAAGGCGGAGCCGTAGCGCGTTCTCGGCCTGGGCTGCCTCGGGTGTGAGGCCACGGCGCCGTTCCGTCTCGGTGGCGACGTGTTGGGCCTCCAGTAGTCGCCGCCCGGCTTGCTCATGAGCACGGGATTCCCGTGCGCGTGCGTACTCCCGGTCCTCCAGCGCCGAGTTCCTGGCCCGTTCGATGATCTCGGGGGGTGCCCCCTGCTCGATCAGTTGCTGGGTCATATCCGGTGGAGTTGCCGGCGAGGCCGCAGGCGCGGCTGTACGGGAGAGCTGCGCCGCCCGCGAGGCCAGCTCCGAGTCCGTGACCAGCAGCAGGGGCAGCGGCCCGTCGAGCGAGAGCGGATCGGAACCCAGAGCATCCAGGAGCGGCCGAACCGCTTCGTGGCGGAGCCGAGCCGTGCTCTGTGCAGGGACCATGGTGGCGATGACGTCCGCGTCGAGGGCCACTTGCCGCAGCACCGAACGGGTGGTGGCATTGACCTCGCCGCGCGCTGCGAAGGACAGAACGATGGCTTCGCGCCGCTCAAGCCAGCCGGCCGCCTCCTCGGAAGGGAGGGGCCGGGCACGCACGGAATGCACGGCCTGAACCGCGGCAGGATCAGCGCCCCACGCCCCCTGCGGGGTGCGTTCGTTGACGTAGTGGCCGATGGCAGTCCGGTCGGTGATCGTGATCCGCTTGACCGCGGGGCTGGCCTCGACTGCCGCGATCGTCTCTGGTATCTGGGGCAGCGCCAGGTCGTGGACATGCGGTGGGGTCCACCGGCCGCCTTCGAGGTACCGATGCAAGCTGTCCAGCCGGCTCCGCTCCGCGCGTACCGCCATGCCGACCACCTCTACCCGGTGGGTGGGGGCGAACTCTTCGGCGGTGGCCACGGTCATCGCCGGATCCCTGAAGATGCCTTCGAGCATCAGGCTGTAGCCGTGGTCCCGGGCGTGCTCGATGCTCATACGGACCCAAGCGCCGGACGCCTGGCCCGTGGCCTGTGGAAACAGCCACGGCTCCTCATCCAGCAGCATCTGGTAGTCGGGGTGGAACGAGCGCAGTTCGTCTCCGGTCAGCGGGACCAGTTGGCGGTCGGAGTGCCGCTGCTCCGCCGCGGCCATGGCCTGGCTCTTGCCCGCTGCGGGCTGCCCGCCGAGCAGTACCAGCACAGGGTCGTCCTGCGGGGAGTAGCCGCTGAAGACGAACTCCTTGACCCGCTCCTCGAAACGGTCGCGCAGCTGCTTTTCCGTGAGGAAGTAGTCCCTCGCCTCAGCCATGCTGTTCGACCTTCAGCGCCTTCAGCTCGGTGTTCCACTGCTGGATGTGGGCGATCAGCTGGACGCGGTCATGGGCCGGCACTGAGCGCTTGGCGTCACGGAGGGTCATGACCTTTTGCCACCACAGCTGGCGCTCTTCCGGGGTGGGCGCGGTGTCCGACCTGCGTACGTAGAGGCCGGTGAGCTGGGTGGCTGTCTCGGCGAACGTGTCGTACACGAGGGTGGTCGGCACGTTCTCGTACGGATCGGTGGCTGTCACGGGATCTCCTTCGGGGCGAGTGAAGTGCCGTACGGGCGAGGTGCTCGAGCTGTCAGTGCGGAGTGCTCGGGCCGTGTTCCTGGTACCAGTCGAGGAAGGCGGCGACCGAGCCGTCGAAGTCAGCACGGATGACCTGGTGGATGGCGCGCTGGTCGTGTCCGGGCCGCCACGTCGACTGGGTTTCCTCGCCGCAGCCGCAGCGGCAGAGGAGGTTGTCGAAGGCCGGCGCCTCGACATAGGTGACCGGACTGCGCTTCGCGGTCGGGGTCGGGTCGGGCTGGCCGACGTAGGTGTCGTACACCGCGTCGCCGGGACCAAGGATGGTTCCGGAGAACGCGCGCCGGCCGCTGCCGTCGTGATGCCATTGCTCGATGGCGATGGCCATGACCACCTGGTCGGTATCGCGGCTGACGACCACGGCGAACTTCTCCGCTTCCGCGTACTCGGCCAGGACCCACCAGCCGCGGGCGGCGTCGTACACCTCGGCGGTAGTCATCGTCGGGTCGTATCCGCGAAGTTGGCGGGTGAGGAACGGATGCTCCTGGGGCTCGTAGAGCCGAGCACCTGGACGGATTCGCAGCATGAGTGAACCTCCAGTGAAGTCGTGACCCCACACTACACAAGAACCCTCAACCCATCTATTGGTTTGTTTTTTTAACCTCGACACCGGCTGATTTGTTCTTGATTCCCGGATTCCCTACCAGGCGGAAGTTCTTGTCCTACCGCCTGCAGGTCGGCCGCCGGGCTGAGGAGGGAGCCGTCGAGGCGTAGCCGCCTTGGTCGGCGTGGGCCAGCTCGCTCGTCGGGGTGCACTTCGCTGTGCACCCGTGTCCCTACGGCCCGACGGGCCGATTGACGAGACATGCGGAAGATCATCTATTTGCACTCGGCGGGCGCTCTCGCGGCGGCCTTCGTCCTGTCGACAGCGGCGCCGGCGGCGGCCGACTCCAGTTCCTGCACACACCACTTCTCCGGCCCGCAGATCTGCGTCCGCCTGGAGGGCTCAGACGTCTGGAACACCCCAGTCGCAATCTGGGTCAACCCACCGAAGGGCGTGAAGACGCGGCAGGTGTCGCTGTACCTGAACGGAGAAATGCCCCACTTCAGCAACAACCCAGGGCGGGCGACGCGGGTGGGTAAGACCCTCAGCTACACCTGGAGCCGCTCCCAGTGGGAACCCGAGGACAGGATCTGCGTCCGCTTCAAGGACATCGACCGCGTCGCCTGCGAGCGGGTCAAGAGCATCAACCGGGCCCAGTTCTAGGCGCTCCGGTGCGGCGCGCGCCGGCCCGCCGTCTTCTTCGCCGCCGCCTTCTTTGACGTATCCGCGGCTTTCGACGGGGCTCCCTTCTTCTTGGTCGCCTTCTTGGCGGGCAGGTTGTGGACGGTGGCATCGGCATCCTCACCGCGGGCGGAGCGGGCGTCGCGGACCGATGCCTGAAGGGCCGCCATCAGGTCGACGACCTGACCGGCCGGGGCGTCTTCTTCGCCTGGCTCCGGACGTGCTCCCTGGGCCTTGGCGGTGATAACCGATTCGACGGCCTCGCGGTAGCGGTCCCGCTGCTCCGACAGGTCGAAGCCGACCGCGAGGGCGCTGGCCAACTCGACCGCGGCCTCGATCTCGTCCTCGCTGACGTCGACCTCCGCAGGCGCGGGTACCGCGCTGGTCGGGCGGATCTCATCAGGCCACCTCAGCTGGTAGAGCGCGATGACGTCCCCGACCACCCGCAGCGCCCCAAGCCTCTCCCGGTCCCTCATGGAGTACTTGGTGATCGCGACCTTCCCGGCCCGCTCCAGCGCCATGCGCAGCCGCTACTGGCCTGTCCGGAGTTGGCGGCCGTTGGGGGCGAGGAGGGGGCTCAGCGCGATGCTGAGGAGGATGGGCGCGAGGATCCATGCGGTGAGCTGGGTCCAGGGGACGGCTACTTCGATGTCGTAGGGCACCAGTCTTGAGGTGGAGATGGCGAGTCCCGCGATGACGCCGCAGATGGTCGAGAGCAGGGCGATGGTGATGGACTGCCAGGCGATGATGCGGCGGCGTGCGGTGGGCGGGAAGCCCATCTCGAAGAGCCGGCGTAGGTCAGGGCGGAGTTCCTGGGCGGAGGCGGAGAGGGCGAGGATGATCGAGATCGCGGCCGCTACGGATCCAAGGGAGAGCACGAGGTACCACTTGGTGGGGACCATCCCGCTGGGCCCGCGTTCGATCCGTACGTCGGTGATGGGTACGCCGAGAGGTTCGAGGACACGTGCGAGCCGGGCGGTGGTCTCCGCCGGCGGGATGCCTCCGGGGGTGACCATGATGCTATTGGTGGTGACGGTGGCGCCGAGCTTCTGGGCGGTCCGGCTCGCCATGAGGGCTCCGACGCGTCCGAGGGTTGTGGCGTCGGTTTCGGCGGCCAGGGCGATCCGGTTCACGCGGACCTGCTGTTCAGGCTGTGCCGGGTCCGCACCCGGGATCGCAACCGTCGCGAGTCCGTCCTGCTGGTAGGCGGGGTGCAAGACGAGGAGGCCGTCCTTGTCGATGACACGCCACTCGGTATCGGTGGGGGCCCGTCCGGTCACTGCACGGAATTCCTCCGGGGTGTCCACGGCGCCCAGGGGGCGGTCGCCGTATTCCATGCCGGAGCTCCCGATCGAGATCCGGGGGCCGTTGACCTTGATCTGCCAGGGGGGCGCGCTGAGCGGGGAAGCAGCAGTCGGGGTCGTCTGTGCTGGGGCGGCGGTGACGTCCTTGACGGGGACCACTGTGGTGGATGGTCCGAACTCGGCTGCCAGCGCCTGGGAGATAGGAGTGACGGCCTCGGTGTGCCGAAGGATGACCTCGATCTGACCGAGGTGGCGGGGGCCGACGTAGGAGGTCTTCTCGTCTTGGGCGCCGCTGGCGAGGATGACCATGGTGGCGGTGGTGGAGGCCACTGCGAAGATCCCGATGGCTACGGCCGCGACTGGTCGTCGGGGCTCGCGGGCGAGGTTGCGCAGGGCGATACGGAGCGTCGCGGTCGCCGGGGTTGCGAGATGGGCGAGCAGGCGCAGGCTGGCGGGGACGGAACTGAGCAGGATCAGGAAGAGACCGGCGGTTCCTGCGGTGGCCAGGAGCGAGGACGTCGAGCGGGAGGTGAGCAGGACGGAGGTCGCCAGGGCCGCTGCGGCGAGCCCGCCGAAGACGGAGCCGACTGCGAGCCGCCAGGACAACGAGTACCGGGTGGGTGCTTCGATCTGTCGCTTGACCGGCTTGCGCTGGGAGAGGCGGGTGGGCCACCACACGGCGACGACGGCGCAGACCGCGCTCACTACGAGGAGGGCCAGGCCGCGCTGCCACGGCACCGTGAGTGGGGCGAGGTCTTTGTCGACGACGCTGACCAGCAGGGGGCGGACCAGAATGCTGAGGGTGGTCCCGGTGAGGTATCCCACCGTCGCGCCCCAGACGGCGGCGGTCAGGCCGGCGATGCGGCAGGTGGCCAGGACCCATCGGCTGTCGAGTCCGACCGCCGAGAGCAGGGCGAATTCCTGCTGGAGGCGGCGCATCCGGATGGAGAAGGCGGCTGCCGCACCGACGCTGACGAGGAGGACGCCTGGGATCATGATGATGCCAGGTTCGCGTTCGAGCATCGACCGTGAAGCCTGGATGTCGGCGCGGGTTCGGATCAGGACGCCGGCGTCGCCCGCCGCGCCGAGCACGGTGGAGAGCTGACCCGGGTCCGAGGTGGCCAGGAGCCAGCTCGCCTGGGTGCCGTACTCATCCGCGTGCTGGGCGTCTTTCCAGAGGGCGCTCTGTCCGGGCGCAGCCACGATCATTTGGCCGAGATAGCCCTGGGGATTTTGGATGATGCCGGTGATCCGTGCTGTAGCGGGCGACCAGCGGCTGGCCATCACATCCCCGAGGGCGAGCTTCTGCCTGGCGGCGAGGTTCTCGGTGATGGCGACCTCGCCGACTGCGGTGGGCAGCGTGCCGGAGAGGATCCGCACTGCGCTGCGGGCGGGCCCGTGGCTCCAGTCGGTTTCCTTGAAGGAGACCAGGGTGGTGATGCCGTCGAACACCATGGGGTACTCGAGGGAGTCGATCATCTCGGTAGCCGTGAGGCCGGGCCCTGCGGGCCGGATGATTCCAGCGATCTGGTCGGCTGTGGGCCTGGTCTCGCCCGGCATGATCAAGGCGGCGGCCGAGCCCATCTGGTTCGTCGCACGCTGGTCGGCGGTAGCCGTGATCCATTGCAGGGAGCCGGCAGCGAAGGCGGCGAGGAGGACGGGGACGGCGAACAGGCTCAGGAGCATCGCCCTGCGCCGTCCGCGTCCGATGATGACGCGCCAGGCAAGGGCGAGTTGGAGACGTCGGCGCTGGATCACGTGCGGGCCGCCGCCTCTGCCGAGGGTTCGCGGTCTTCCGCGTCCACGCGGCGACCGTCGCGCAAGGTGACGACTTGGGAGGCGTAGGGCAGGTTCGCGGGGTTGTGGGTGCTCAGGACCACGGTGGTGCCCTCCGCGCTCAGCGCGCTCAGCAGCTGCATGATCTCCTGCCCGGTAGTCGAATCCAGGGCGCCTGTGGGCTCGTCGGCGAGGATGATCTCGCGCTCACCCACGATGGCCCGCGCGATGGCCGCCCGCTGCTGCTGCCCGCCGGAGACCTCGCTGGGGAACCGGTTCCCGAGGTCACCGAGGCCGACCCGTTCCAGTGCCGTCGCGGCGGCTGCTCGGGCAGTGGGGCGCGGAACACCAGCCCCTTCTAGGGGCAGCGAGACGTTCTCGAGCAGCGTCAGGTCTCTCAGCAAGTTGAAGTCCTGGAAGACGAATCCGATCCGGGTCAGGCGCATCCGCGCCAGATCCTTCTCGGAAGAGACCGTCATGTCCGTACCGAGTACGGCTAGCTTGCCTTCGTCCGGCCGGTCGAGCCCGCCGATCAAGTTCAACAGGGTGCTCTTGCCCGAGCCGCTGGCCCCCACGAGGATCGCCAGCTCGCCTTCCTCGACTGTCAGCGACACCTTGTCTACCGCGTGCACCGGCTCGGCCGCGCTGGGATAGATCCTGCTGACCGAGACCGCTTCAACCGCTGCCATTTTGCTCCCCACCTCAAGAGGGGGCACCCGGCACGCAGCCAGATGCCCCCGTTACCACTTGGATCCTGACGCTATTGCTAGCAGGCCCTGTTGTCGGTGTAGATGGCCAAGGAGCTGGCCTCGTCGTAGTCGTACAGGCTCAGGCTGTGGTTTCCGAGGCCGGCCCCCATGCAGCGGCTCGAACCGGTCTGGTTCGTGTTGAAGAACCACTTCGCATCGACGGCCGCATTGTTCCACCAGGAGTTGGTCTGGTCGTTGAAGCCCTCGTTGCTCAGGTTGTAGCGGCCACCGGGGGTGTTCTTGAAGAAGCCGCCCCCTGAGTAGTTGTCGTCACGGTACATACAGACAACCGTGACGTTGCACCCCTGCGGCGCCGCAATGGCTACACCGACCCCCGCCGTGGTGCCGACCAGTGCAGTGAGCCCTGCCAGAGCTCCGACCAGCGCAAGCTTGCGCATGTGCCCTCCCCAATTGTTGAACAGGGCTGTGCCGCCCTGCGAGCACACAGTCCAACATCAAACAGCGCAGGACAGCAGGGGAGTTCTGGACCCTGCATGAAGGATTCGAAGGCATGCCTTTGTCCTATGACAAACAGTCATGTCATCGTTCCGGTTGCAGCAATAGGTCCGAGATAGCCCAAATAGGGCTTTTGGTTATATCGGAGAATTTGGCTCGATTAGATACGCACCTCGGTGGGGGCTGAGCCTCGATAGGCCGCTAAACCAATGCCGCATCAAGCGACGTTCACCCTGCAGGTCAAGACCTCGGCCGCACTTAATGACGCTGGCGGGGGCCGCGGCGGCGGATGGTTGAGACGCCCTTGCCGAGTTGCTGCCGAAGGGCTTCGTTGTCGTGAAAGAGGGCGGCGATCGCGGTGCGGGCGGTCTTGAGCTTGTTCTCCAGGAGAGTGCCCACCAAAGGGCAGGACCAGCCCTCCGCCGCCGCGTTCTAGCTCGGCCGGTGGACCCGCGGCGCCCTGCCCTCACTGGTCTGACCCTCAACACGCCAAGTCGGCGCCGGTCAGCTGCAGGAGCCGATCGTGCTGCTGGGCGGCCTTCTCTTCAACAGGCTCGAGACCTTGCCTCCGGCCTGGATCTGCTCACCCAGGCGTTCGATCTCCAAGTACTGAGCAGCAATCCGGGACAGCGCACGCTGCTTGAAATCGGTCAGGTCGGCAAGCTCGGCATCCTGCCTGGTCAGGCGATTCTGTAGGGTCGTATTGGGCTCTCTGAGTCGCTCGATCTGAGCGAGGCGCGGGTCCACGATCTCGCCCGCTTCCCGCAGGGACTTCAGCCGGCGGTCGAACTCCTGGGCCAGGTGCTGGTAGGGGCCGGGGCGGGTGGAGCCGTCGCGGTGCTTCTTGGCGTAGAAGGCCGTTCGCGCCACACCGGCCTCGGCCGCGAGGGTGTTGAGGTCGCACTTGCCGCCAGGTGGCAGGTCGCCCCGCAGCAGCCGCTCCATCGCGGACCGAATACGCGATCCAGTGGGCCGAGGGGGCGAAAGCGGTCCCCTGCGCCCCCTGGACGCCGGAACGGCTGATCCAATCGGCGACCAGCGGAAACGTGATCGCGATCCAATCAGGACCACGCCATACTTGCGCCTCCCCTTTATGCCCCCATAGGGTGTTCCGCGACAGTCAGGCCGCCCACGGCCCGGCCAACCCAAGGGGACAACCATGGCGTTCGGCGACATCACCACCACCGACCTGAACGGCTGGCAGTACCGCGCGATCGGCGTGCTCGACGGCCTCGTGAAGGCCGGGCTCAAGGCGGAGCGGCACCCGCTCAACTGGACCGTCACCAGCAACGGCGCCCTGCGCGGCGAGGTAGACCGCCTCCGTGCCACACAGACCGACAACGACCGCCGCTCCATCTTCGACGAGTGGTGCAGCGTCCTGGACGCCGGCCAGCCGCGCGAGTCCAAGCGGTTCGAGGGCGGAATCCGCCTGACCGCCGTGTTCAAGCACCCCACCAACCGGGGCGACGTCCAGGGCTCCCTGGTACTCGACATCGACCTGCCGTTGGACGACATCACCAACGAGGACCAGGAGGACGTCGACCGTGGCTGACCGCCTGTACCTGAGGCACTCCACGGACAAGCAGACCAACCTCCGCCAGAAGCACCACCTCGCCTCGTACCTCAAGGCTGGCGCCCCGGCGTACGAGGATCCGGCGACCTCCAGCCGTCTGCATCCCCTCAAGCGGCCCGGCTTCGTGCGCCTTCTGGACGAGGCGGCGGTCGGCGACGTCGTACGCCTCGCTGACGCCGCCCGCCTGTTCCGATCGGTCAAGGATGTACTCGACGTCCGCGACGTCCTACGGCGACGAGGGCTCCACCTGCGGATCGCCTCCGGACCCTGGGCAGGCATGGACCTCACCTCCGAGGACCCGATGACGAAGCTCTTCGTCACGATGCTGGCCGGGGTCCTTGAGTTCCAGCGCGACATGATCAGCGAGAACACCAAGGACGGACTCGCAGCAGCACGGGCGGAAGGCAAGACGCTCGGCCGACCCGCGCGACTCAGCCCCGGCCAGACCGCCGAGATCGTCAGCGCCTACGAGACCGGCACGGCAGTCAAGGCGCTCGCACGACAGCACGGCGTCGACCCGAAGGTCATCCGCCGCGCGCTCGACCTCGCCGGAGCGCGCGCGGCCCCCGACCTGGACGCGTTCTCGGCGCAGGACATCGAGGCCGACCAGGAGCACGAGGTCGACCCGGACCCCAGCGTGGTGGTTGACGTGCCCGGCCTTGTCGCCGAGGCGCTCGCGGACGTCGCAAATGGCGCTGTCCGGATCGCGCTGACGGACGGGCAGACGATCCGCCGGGGCCAGGGCTACTCGGTCCGGGTCACCGCCCCCCTGTCCGTGCACCGGGTGATGATCGAGGAGTCCTCTACCTCCCTGATGCAGTCGCCCGCCGGCCGTAAAGCCCACCGGGTCCACTCCGACCGGGTGAGGTCTGGCGGAGCCACCGCTTGACGCCCTGTCTCACCGCTGACCACCTCACCGCACAACTGCCTGCCAGACCCCAAATCCCCGTGCCAACAGCCCCGCAAGGCGGTCGGCCGATACGAAGGAGCACTCCAGATGTCGCTCGGAACCTTCCACCAGTCGGTGGTATGGCTGCTGTACGTGCTGGCCGTGGGGCTCGCGGGCCTGGGCGTCTTCGGTCTCATCGTGGGACGCGAACTGCGGGGGAAGAGCGGCATCGCATTTGCCGGGGCCCTGATGGCGGCGATCTTCGCAACCCTGCTGTGGTGGCTTGCATGACGGTCCACGCCCGCCGCGGCGGCCAGCCACGGCAACACCTGCGCTCGAAGTCCGGTGGCTGTCGGCGGCGACCGCTACCGTTGCTGGCGTGACCCGGCTAGCCGCGTACTGCCGGTCGCCGCTCAGCCCGCGCCCACGCCGCGGGGGATCCCCGGCAGGGGGGCGGCCAAGGTCTCCCGGGGCCCGTGTAGATGATCACGGCGACACCCGTGGTGCGTCCCGTACTTCCTTCTGTGGCCCTTGACGTACGGCCGGAGGAGCGTGGGTCCGTCCGGCTTGGAGACGTCATGCCGAAGAAGCAGCCCACCGCGGCGAAGCGAGCGCGCGCCGCCACCCGGACATCGGGCACCAAGTACACCGCCGCCCTGCGCGAGGCGACCGGAGTCCACCTTCCGCCTCACCTCGAACTCTTCGACATCCGGGTGCTGTCCGACGACGAGCGGATGGTCGCGGACTGCCTGCGGGCACTCGCCGCCCAGGGCGGGAAGCTTCCCGTACGCGAGGCCGAGCCGGACCCGGAGGTGGTGGAGGCCCGGCTCCGGGCCGAAGGGAAGGGTATTGCCCCGCAGTGGCAGCGGTGGGCGTCGGTGCAGGCCGCGGTCGACGGCTACGTGTTGCGCGAGAGCCAGTACGGGCCGAACCGCTCCGGATACACCCCGACCAGCCGCGGGCCCCGTGTTCCTGTGCCGGTGCGCGCGGCCGACGGCACCGTGACGATGATCGCGATGCCGGAGTGGGCCCGCCTGGAGGGCTTCCAGTGGGTATGGGCGCACACCGGCTGGCCGGTGGAGACGCCCGGCCGGATCGTGCACCCGCCGCAGGACTTCTTTCCGGCGCCGGCGCTGCGCTGGCAGGTAGCGGTCTGGCTCGACCTCGGGCACGACGGGAAGGTGCTGGGCGAGGACTACGCTGGCGGCGCCTCAGGCTGGCAGACGGTCGGCTGGTGCACCAGCCGCGAGGACGCCCAGTTGATCGCCCGCGCGTACGCCGCGCACCGCGGCCCCTACGCTCGCGCCGACGTCATCGAGCACGGCAGCGACAACGGGGTCGTCTCCGTCACCAGGGACACCTACCTTCCTGCCCCGGGTGCTTCCGAGCGTCCCCGCCCCACCACCGCCCCGGGCCTGCGCCCGGCCTCGCCGGACAGGTCCCAGATCCCCGAACCCGCTTGGTTCAAGAGCAAGGGGAACCCGCCGAACTCGTCGCTGATCGTCTGGACCGGCACCGGCTGGCGCACGCTGGTGTGGACGAACTGGCAGGCGGCGAACATCGCGGCTGTGCTCGGCATCGGGGCCGGCGGCCCCTACGAGTGGGCGGAGGATTGGGGGCCGCGCCACCCAGACCGGGACCTGCACGACTGGACGCAGGAGGGCCGCGAACTGCACCGCTGCTTCCCGGAGACCACCTACGAGGACCGCACGGAGCTGTTCGACGCCTGGCGCCAGACCAAGGAGGATGCCCTGGTTGACGCGCTCGCTCTCCGGGGCGGCCTCACCCGGGAGCAGGCCGTCGCCCGGCTCGCTCAGGGCGGCGAGGAGTACCGCCAGGTCCTGGACGTCGGGCAGGCCTCCATCGCCCGGGCCCTGCACACAGCACGCCGCGCCCTGCCCGAAGGCCCCGAGCGCACCGCGATCCGCCACGCCCTGGACGACCTGATGGACCACCATCTGCTGCCGCTGGACGCCGAGCGCATCGCAGGCGAGCAGCTCGACAGCGAGGTCGAGAGCACGCGCTCCCCCGAGGCCACCGCCTGGTGCCGCCGGGCAGTCGCCGAGTACGTCGCCCCTACTCCCGACCCGGCCGCAGTTGGTGTCGAGGGATTCAAGGTCTTCCCGGACCGCGACCAGGAGGATGCCGAGTAGAACCTCCTTCCCATCGCGCGGCGGCCCCGCCGAGAGTTCCGGAGGGGCCGCAGCACGGCTACGAGACAGCAGAACGTTCAGCCGCCGGCCGGGTAGCTCGTCAGGCGGCCGGCGTCCAGAACCAGCCCGGCGTAGGCGTCCACAAGGAGTGGTGCGGCTTCGGGTTTGGTGGGCAAGTCCGTGCCGGTCCGTGCGTCCAGGGCGACGGGGCCGTTCGCGCCGAGGCCGTAGACCCGTCCGTGCCAGACCGCGGTCACCGTCGGCGCCCTGCGGCCCCCCTCGCCGTCCTTGATGACCCACAGCAGCTGTCCGGTGGCCGGGTCCACTGCGACGACCGCGAAGGCGTGCGGACACACCAGCGTCTGGGCCTGGTCGTAGGTGCAGGTCACCGTGCCGAGCCCCGGGGGCATGTCGGCACGGAGACGCCCGGTCGACACGTCCAGCAACTGATCCGTCTTCGTGCCGTCGGGTTTCCTGCCCGCGATGCGGAGCGTGGAGGGGCCGGCTGCGTCCATGTACGCGGCGTACACCTTCGCCCCGCGCCACTTCTCGCTGCCGGTGGCGAGTTCGAGCCCGACCGGGCTGGGTGTGCGGGGCTCGCCGTGGAGCAGGCCGGTCACCGTCCCGGTGCTGACCTGGACAGCCTCCAACCCGTCCTTTCTCCACCGCAGGGCGTGGGACGCGGTGTCGATGCCGTACGACACGGCCTCGTCACCACCGACAACCGTGACCACGGCCGTACCGTCGTGCGCTCCCACGGCCGCGACCGTGACCGAGTTGGCCGTGAGCGCCCACTCGGGCAGCTTGACGGTGGTCCTCCAGGTGCCCTTGTGCGGGGCCGTCGCGCTGACGGCGACGAGCTCGACCATCGCGCCCGCGGTGTGCGTGCCGGAGGCGGGCACCGTCAGCAGGAACGGGGCCAGAACCTCGGCGCCGCCGGCCAGGACTGGTGGCAGGGTGTCATCCTCGGCGTCGCTGCGCAGCGCTTCACCCCGGGCCGACTCCTCGCCCACGGTGCGGCCGGTGGCCAGGTCGACGACCTCCAGACCGGTCGGGGAGGCCACGAAGGCCAAGGCGTCGTGAAGGAGAACGGGCAGGTCTGTGCTGCTCCCGCGGACCTGACCCGCCAAATTGGTCCGGCCCTTCGTGACGGTTTCGGGTAGCTGCACCTTCCCGCGTACGTCGAACCAGGACGGTGGGTCATGCGCCACGAGCCTCGGTTCTGCGGACGGCGCTGGTGCACTCGCGGACGGCGGGGAGGGGGTGCCCGGTTTCGCATCATCGGCTACCGGACCGCACCCGGCGACCAGGCCAGTGGTCAAGGACAGGGCGAGCGCTAACGGCCGTACAGGAGAACGCACATGGACCTCTTCGCAGTCGTACGGACGGTGTGGTCAAGGTACGCCTCGCCCCGCGCGGGTCTGGCGTGAGGGGAAGCGCCCGCCGCTGGTCGGTAGCTCCTCGGCCCTGGGGGCCTGCGGTGCCCCGACGGGGTTGTCGCTCGCCGCCGGCGGCCGCGGGTCCGTGCGTGGCCTTGAAGACGGGTCGCGTGGCTGATGTCGGGAAGTGGTTGCTGCAGCCCTGCAGGCGTTTGTTCGGGTGCGGGAGCGTCGGGGCTGACTTTCGTGGGCTGGGGTCGAGCCAGGTGGGGGTGGGGCTCTGCCTTGGCCGCCGCGTTGGATTCGCCGCTCCGCCGCGACTGTCCGGTAGTCCGTATTCGAAGGAGAGGGTGTCAGCGTTTCGCTGACAATCCTTGCTGTCAGTGGAATGCTGACAAGCATGGCGAAGGACTATGTGAAGCACGGCGAGACGAAGTGGGCCGCCGAGAAGCTCCTGCTGGAGCGCTACGGAAGCAGCGAGGACGGCCGCTACGGCGGCAGGCTTCCCCCGGAGAAGGCGATCAGCGCCGTGCTGGTCGCTCTCAGCGGCTACGCCACCCAGGGCCAGGAGCCGGGCGAGGTACCGGCGGAAGACGTCCTCGCGGCGCTCTCGCAGGTGGACGAGGCACGCCAGCGCCTGGACAACATGGAGCTGCGGCTCATCAGTGCAGCGCGCACCCGGGGCACGTCCTGGCAGAAGATCGCTGACGCGCTGGGTCTGGGCACTCGGCAGTCCGCCGAGACCCGGGCACTGCGCCTGGAGCGCGGCGCCCAACCCCACCAGGGTCGCGACGTCGCCTCCCAGCGACTGGAAAAGGCCCGGGGCCGAGCCGCCGAGGCGTGGTGCGCGGAGCACGAGTACCGCGTCCGCGAGGTCAGCGAGAGACTGTTCGACACGTCTGGTGCATGGAACCTGGAGGCCGCCGGCGGGACGGCACGACTCGATGTGCACGCGATCGGCGAGCTCCTCGCGGCGGACGGCAGTCCGGTGGCGCTGGTCCAGAGGCTGGAGAGTGTCCGGCACGCGCTGGTGCCCTACCGCGGTGACGCGCCGAAACCGACGGGCAAGCGGGCCGCCGCCGCAGCGCAGGCCCGAACCGACCTGGTGGCGCTGCTCGACGACAAGTGGCGCGCGCTCCTTCGGGTCACCACAGCCCGGGGCGAGGCGACGGGATGAGCCGTTACACCACCGTCGACCCGACGCTGTCGGGCCCGGAACTGCTGCGGTCGGCCGGGGACGAGGTTGTGTCCTGGCCGTCGATCTCCGCTTCCCGTGCCCGGCAGGTGAACTGGGTGGTGGGTGAGTACACCCGCGCCCTGGCCCATGCCGACCACCCGCTCGACGGCGACGCCCATTTCACGAAGCTGTTCACCGCTGAGCCGGTCCAGGCCTACTTGCGTCTGGCCCGTACCGGCCAGCTGCGCGTACGCAAGGCCGCCGATCCCTCCAAGAGCTCCGACAGCTCGGAGCAGATCCGCCTGGAGGTCCTGAGGTTGCTCGTGACTGCGTGCGGCGCCGAGGACTACGCCGGGCTGCCGCCGCAGCCGGACCCGCCGCGGCAGAAGCCCGTCGCCAAGCGCCCCCGGGCGCTCCTGCGGGCGCAGTTGACCGAGCTGGCCGACTCCCCGGACGCGACCACCAGCCAGCTACGGATGCTCGCCATTGGCGCCGTGGTCTGCGACACCGGCGTCCGGGCGGGCGAGATGTGCTCCCGCCGGATCGAGGATCTCTCCCCGGCCCTGGAGGAGCTGCGCGTGGTGCGCCGCCCCCAGGGCTGGAGCGAGTCGGAGGCCTTCTGTGAGCTCCTGCCCCTGTCCAGCCTGTCCCAGGGAGCCCTCAAGCGCTGGCTGCCCGAGCGAAAGCGGCTGCTGGCCCGGGTCGGAGGCACCGCCACCGTGCTCTGGGTTTCCCTGCACAGCAACCACCAGGATGGCCAGACAGTTCCATCCGGAACCCCGCTCATGCCCCGCGGTCTGGCCCGCGCCTGGACCCGTACGGTCGTCGAGACGAATGTCGAGATGATGGGCCAGCCGTCCTGGGAGCCACTGCCCACGCGCATGGAGCAACTGCGCCGTGGTGTGCAGCCGAAGGCTTCCCGGGCCCCGATAGAGCCAGACGCGGAGAAGGCCGCCGTGCTCCTGGACGACGTCGCTGCCCGCGGCCACGCCCTCGCCCAGCTTCGCCTGACGGAGGAGGAGGGCGGCACCGCCGAGCTACAGGCTCGCGTCGAGGTCCGCCGGGCCGTACGGAACGCGTGGGCGGAGGGTATCGAGCATGCGCTGCAACTGTCCGTCCTCGCAGGCTCGGGCCTGACCGACGACGCCGGCCTGGCGGCCGCCGGCTGGGAGCCGGCGCTGCTGGCCGCGATCGACCGGAGTCAGGGCTGGGGCCGCCCCTCGAAGGCGGCCGCAGCCATGTGACCCGCACGCACCGACAGTGCCGCCCCGGGGCACACAACCCTCCGGGGCGGCGCCGTATCCCCGGAGGCGCGCCGGGGTCTGGAGCCCCCCCCGTGCCGTCCGGAAAGACGTGTCCGGATTTCCGGACATCAAGTGCCGCAAGGGAAAACGGCGTTCACCCGGGACGGAAGACGGGGAAAAGAAGTGCCAGTATGAAGAACGCCCCCGACCCGTCACAGGGTGGGGGGCGTTGCGTGCTTCACCCGCTACGGTGCGGGCTGTGAAGGAAACACAAGAGCAGACCGTACCGGTCCGAAGGCTCCGCGACGACCTGGCCTTCCTGGACATCGTCACCGAGTGGGACACCCTCTCCGGCTATCACCAGTGGAAGGCGGCCGCCGTTGTGCCGGCCACCTTCCGGCCGCGCCCCGACAGGCCGTACGTGATCGCCGTCGCCAACCAGAAAGGCGGCGTCGGCAAGACGATCACGAGCTTGGAACTGGGCCTGGCCATGGTCGCCCGAGGCAAGCGGGTCCGGATCGTGAACGCCGACCCGCAGGACGCGTCGCTGACCGCGTGGGTGCCCGCGATCTACCCGGACGACGTCGCCGAGGCCGACCGCTACACCCTCACCGACGTCTACTACGAGCGGTGCACCCTCGCCCAGGCCACCTGGCCCACCCGGTACGAGGGGCTGTTCGTGGTGCCGTCCCTCCCGGACCTGGCCACGGTGGAGAAGGAAGTCCCGACCGGCGCTGAGACCTGCCTGCGCTACCACCTGCGCGAGGTCGAGGACGACTTCGACGTGACGATCATCGACTCGGGCCCGAGCCTGGGTCTGCTGTCCGTGGCCGGCCTCGTCGCCGCCCACGACGTCGTCATCCCCGTCCAGGCCGCCAGCGCCCTCGACATCAAGGGCGCCGTGGCGCTCTACACGACCATCCACCGGGTTCAGAGCCGGATGAACCGAGACCTCCGGGTCGCTGCCATCGTCCTTACGGACTTCGAGCGGTCCTCCCTCGCCCGGGAGATCGGCGCCGAGATGGCCAAGGCGTTCCCGGACGCGCTGATCATCCCGGCACGGACCTGCGTGGACATCGGCAAAGCCCAGATGAAGCAGCAGGCACTGCGGGAGTTCAGCCCGAACGCCACCACCGTCCAGGACTACGACCAGGGCGCCGGTGTCCTCGTGGAAGGACACGCAGCCTGATGTCGATCTCTGGCATGTTCGCCCAAGTCGCAGCGCAGCCCGTCAGCTCCGCGGTAGCGACCCGCACCGACGCGATCCTGGACGACAAGCCGAAGCCGGCTGCCGACCCCTTCGCCCCGAAGCTCCTCGATCTGGACACCCTCACCGGTACCGACGAGGAGCGGCTCGCCCTCCTCGAAGGAGCGATCGAGGCGGCGCAGAACACGCTCGCCGACAACGTGCGCGACGCCAGGTTCAGAGCCGAGGTCGAGATCGGGTTCACGCTGAACGCCATCCGCAGCCTCGAACTGCACGTCGCGAAGTTCGGAACGATCGAGAACTACGGCGAGACCCGCTGGGGCTACAAGAGGTCCACGCTGTACGAGCTGATGGACACCGCGCCCATCCGGATCGCGATGTCCGGAATTCCGGACACCAGCAACCGCAAGGGAATTGAGCCCCCGAAGCCGCGAACGGCTCCCGACGCCAGCGTCGGAGTCGAGACGCCCACGGAAGAGGCCGCGGAGGCTGTCGAGGAGACCGCGGAGGCTGCGGAGCCCCGCAGCGTGGCCCTCAAGCTGTCCAAGTCGCAGGCGCTCAAGCTTGTGCCCGTGTGGAACGAGGCCGGCGAGAAAGCCACGCGCGAGGTCCTGGCGGATGCGGTCCAGGAAGCCGAGAAGAAGGGCCGCAAGTTGACGGCGGCTGGCATCGAGGCTGCCCGCGTCGACTGGGGCGTCCCTCAGACTTCCACGACCCTGCCACCCTCGGAGGAGCAGCGGCGCCGCGAGGTGAACAAGGTACTGGCGGACGCGGCCGAGACCGCCGAGAAGCTCGTGATCGCCCTGGGCGCCCTCGACATGGAGGAGACGCCCCCACTCGACCACGATTCCGCCGAGAGGTCCGTCAAGGCCCTCCGGACGGTCGGCCGGTGGCTCAACGACCGGAAGAAGCTCAAGGACCCCGTCCAGGAGGCGGAGATCGTCGCGAGCTGACCGACTCCACGGAAGATGAGGCCCCGGCATGAGCCGCGGGCCTCTTTTCGTGGAGTGGGCTGCTACTCGGCGATCTTCATGGGCATGTTGCGCAGCAATGCGGCGGTCATCGCCAAGAGCGTCTCAGCCTCGGCCCGGTCGTAGGCGAAGTCCTTCGTGACGGCATCGTTGTGCAGCGCGCCGGACGTTTGCCCGTAGAGGGCGTCCTGGATCCGCCACCATCGCTCGGTCTGGTTGCATTGGTTCGCGGCCTTCTTCGACCCGGGGTTGTCCCAGTCCACATTCAACCGGAGCCACTCCAGAGCCCGCCTGACTTCCAGGATGGCCGCCCGGACCTGCCCACCGGTCAGCAGGCGCTGCGCGTCCCGCAGCGTCCGTCCGACTTCGGCCCGCTCCGGGTCCCCGAGCGGATACGGCACGGCCATCTCGAACGACGCGGATGACCCCAGCTGTACGACCTGCTCCTCCCACCGGCTCTTCGCGATGCCGATGTGCACCGTGTCCTGTGCGCATCCCGGGTACCCGTCGGCCTGCGGCAGGGTGGCGTTCAGGTCGACCTCGAACCGGATGTCGCCGACGCGGCCCTCCTCGATCGCATGGACCTGCAGCGACGTCAGCAGGAACGACAGGGTCACGCGGTGAATTGTCACCGCTGGGGTGTACGCCAAGTTCACCGTGGTTCGGCCAAGCCGGGACCTCAGTCCGGGTGTCGTGCCGAAGCCGAACAAGTCCGCCTCCAGGGCGAGGATCCTTCCTGCCTGGGCGAACGGCGACACCCCGATGGCGAGCTGGAATCCCAGCTCATGGCCACCCAGCGCCCGTCGCAACCAGGTCTGTTCGCTGTCGGCCGCGACGGTGTACCGGGTGTCGTCGAAGCGAAGTTCCTGCATGGGTCCCCCAGGCGTGACGTGATCGTTCGCCGATTGTCCCGGGCGGGCCATCGCGCCGCCGCCGTTTCTCACCGACTGTGGGCGATGCCGCCCTCGGCGCCTCACTCGTGCGGCCGCGCAGGCGGGGAGGGGTGCGGTAGCTGCCGTCAGCCGGCCCTCTTCCAGGTCTGGCAGCCTGTGGTCTGGAAGGCCTTATCGGCAGCGGAGATCGCCACGGGCCCGCCCGCCTGCGGGCGCGGCTCGCGGCCGAGTCCCCGAGCTTGCAGCGGTGTCCCTGTCCGCAGGCGGTACCGCGACCGCGGGCCGTCTGGCCGATCGCGCCACCGCCGAAGCCCCGTTCCAGCCATCAGGAGCCCACGATGTCCGAGCGATTCACGATCAACACCCACGACTACGACCAACTGCCGGTGGTCGTCTCGGCCAAGGCGCTTTCCGCGCATATCTCGCTGTCCGACCTCGGCATCTACGTCAAGGTCTGCCAGATGCTCCACATGCTCCAGCCCGACCTTGACGCCGTCGTGAAGGAGATGAACTTCCACGGCCGGTACGACGAAGAGGAGGTACGCGCCGGGATTCAGCGACTTGCCACCGCCGGGCTCGTCTGGATCGAACCAACCGAGGACGTGTAGTCAGGGCTTGCCCGCCCGTCTGCGACCGCACAAGGCCCCGGCATGAGCCGCGGGCGGACGGCGCCTCACTCGCACGGCTGCGAGTGATCCCCCTGCCGCCACGCCGTATGAGGGGTCCGGGCCTGCTCGGTCGGCACCCCCCTGACACTCAGCCGAGCGTGACGAGGTTTCCGCAGAAGCCGACGATCACCCCGACAAGCAAGGCAGCGGGACCCCAGTAGCTGACCGTCGCGGACTGCAATCCGCCTTCCAGGTACTCCCTGACTTCCATGAGTTGCGCCTGCACCGGCCTTGGGGACCATCCGTACAGCCGTTGGCGTTAAGCACTTGATCTTGGTCCCTGGGGGTCGCGCGCAGGGCAGGCCCTACCGCATCTCGGCGTTCGGGTGGGGCTGGGACTGCGGCCTTGGGGAACATCGGTACAGCCGTTGGCGCTGAGATTGATCATGGTCGGCTAGCACAGTGATCGTCTTCAGTGCTGGGGTTCGGTGAAAGATCGTCGATCTTGGGCGGGGGCTGGCTACGGTCCGCGTCATGCCGGTGGAGTTCTTAACTGATGATCAGGCCGAGGCGTACGGGAAGTTCGCCGAGGAGCCGACGAGACCTGAGCTGGAGCGGTTCTTCTTCCTGGACGACGTCGACCGGGATCTGATCGCGCTGCGGCGTACGACCCATCATCAGCTGGGCTTCGCGCTTCAGATGTGCACGGTCCGCTATGTGGGGCTGTTCCTGGAGGATCCCCTGGTGGTGCCGTGGCCGGTGGTCGAGCATCTGACCGCGCAGCTCGGTATCGAGGACCCGTCGTGTGTGAAGCGGTACACCGAGCGGCCCAAGACGGCGTACGAACACGCGTGGGAGATCCGGGACGCCTACGGCTACCACCCGTACGACGATCCGGAGTGGGGGCGGAAGTTCCGTACGTTCCTGCACGGCCGGGCGTGGACGCACGCGGAGGGGCCGGTCGCGCTGTTCAACCAGGCGGTGGGCTGGCTGCGGAGGAACCGCGTGCTGCTGCCCGGGGTGTCGGTGCTGGCCCGGCAGGTGTCCGAGGTCCGCCGCATCGCGGAGATGCGGCTGCACGCCACCGTGGCCAGGGCGGCCCGGCGCGCGGATCCGGCGCTGCCGGCGGACCTGGTGGCGACCCTGTCCGTGCCGGAGGGCGGGCGGTACTCGGAGCTGGAGCGGCTGCGCCGGCCGCCGACCCGGACGACGGGCACCGCGTTCGCCCGGTCGCTGGAGCGGGTCGATGAGATCGGTGCGTTCCAGCTGGGCCGGTTGAAGCTGTCGCGGATCCCGCCGAACCGGCTCGCCGCTTTGGCCCGGTACGGGCTGGGGTCCAAGGCCGCGAGCCTGGAGCGGGCGGCGGAGCCCAAGCGCACGGCGATGCTGACCGCGGTGATGCGCCACCTTGAGGCGAAGGCGATCGACGAGGCGCTGGACCTGTTCTCGGTGCTGATGGCGACGCGGCTGATCAGCACGGCGAAGCGGGCGACGGACAAGGAACGGCTGTCGACGCTGCCGCAGCTGGAGAAGGCGTCACGGACCCTGGCGCGGGCGGCGAAGGTGCTGTTCGAGGAGCTGGAGCTGGTCGAGAGCCACGGCACGGACCTGGACGCGGCCGCGTTGTGGCGGGCGGTGGAGGAGGTCGCCCCGCGGGCGGTGGTGATGAGCGCGGCGGCGCTGGTGGTCTCGCTGGTGCCAGAGGACGAGGACTCGGCGGCGGTGGCGATGAGGGCGGCGCTGGCGACCCGGTACAACACGGTGCGGCCGTTCCTGGCGCTGCTGGGCGAGTCGAAGGCGCTGGACGCGGCGACCGGCGGGAAGCGGGTGCTGGCCGGGGTGCGGCGGCTGCCGGCGCTGGCGCGGCGGCGGGTGAAGGACAAGCCGCTGCTGCCGCGCGAGGTCGACGACAAGCTGGTGCCGGCCGCGTGGCGCAAGGCCGTGTACGCGAACGCCGACCTGCCGCAGGGGGCGGTGGACCGGGACGCGTACGTGGTGTGCGTGCTGGAGCAGCTGCACCGCGCGCTTGCGCGCCGGGACGTGTTCGCCGCTCCCTCGCACCGCTGGTCCGATCCGCGCGCCCGGCTGCTGGACGGCACCGAGTGGGAGGCGGTGCGGGAGGACGTCCTGGCCGGGCTGAGCCTGGACATGCCGGTCGAGGAGCACCTGACCGCGCTGGTGACAGCGCTGGATGTGGCGTGGAAGCAGATGGCGCAGCGGCTGGAGGCGGCCGGGCCGGACACGAAGGTCACCATCGAGGTCCCGCCGGGAGGGAGGGCGAAGCTGAACGTGTCCAAGCTCGGCGCGCTCGGCGAGCCGAAGTCGCTGGCCTGGCTGCGGGGCCGGGTCGAGAAGATGCTCCCGAAGATCGACCTGCCGGAGCTGTTGTTCGAGGTCCACGGCTGGACCGGGTTCCTGGACGCCTTCGTGCACCTGGGCGACGGAACTACCCGCATGAAGGACCTGACCACCTCCCTGGTGGCCCTCCTGGTCTCGGAGGCGTGCAACATCGGCCTGACCCCGGTCACCAACCCCGGCCACGAGGCGCTTCACCGTTCCCGGCTGGTGCACGTCGACCAGTTCTACCTGCGCGCCGACACCATCGCCGCGGCGAACGCCGCGCTGATCGCCGCCCAGTCAAAGGTGCCGATCGTGCGGTACTGGGGCGACGGGCTGCTGGCCTCGGTCGACGGACTGCGGTTCGTCGTCCCCGTCCGCACCATCAGCGCCGCCCCGTCCCCGAAGTACTTCGGGTTCAAGCGCGGCATCACCTGGCTCAACGCCGTCAACGACCAGGTCGCCGGGATCGGGCAGATGGTCGTGCCGGGCACCCCGCGCGACTCCCTGCACATCCTGGACGCGCTGCTGAACCTGGACGGCGGGGTGAAGCCGGAGATGGTGGCCACCGACAACGCCTCGTACTCCGACATCGTGTTCGGCATCTTCAAGATCCTGGGCTACAACTTCAGCCCCCGGTTCAAGGACCTGGATGATCAGCGGTTCTGGCGCGCGTCCCTGCCCGGAGTGGAGACGGGTTCGTACGGGCCGCTGGAGGTGCTGGCCCGCAACCGGGTCAACCTGAACAAGGTGATCACGCACTGGCCGGACATGCTCCGGGTCGCCGGTTCCCTGGTCACCAACCAGGTCCGCGCCTACGACCTGCTGCGGATGTTCGGCCGTGAAGGCCACCCCACGCCCTTGGGGCAGGCGTTCGTCGAGTACGGGCGGATCGCCAAGACCCTGCACCTGCTCGCCGTCGTCGACCCCATGGACGACACCTACCGGCGCCAGATGCACAAGCAGCTCACCGTCCAGGAGTCCCGCCACAAGCTGGCCCGCGAGATCTGCCACGGCAAGAAGGGCACCATCCACCAGGCATACCGGGACGGGATGGAAGACCAGCTCGGCGCGCTCGGCCTCGTTTTGAATGCGGTCGTTCTGTGGACGACGCGGTACATCGACGCCGCCGTCGCCCAGCTCCGCGCCGAGGGGCACGAGATCAGGGATGAGGACGTGGCCCGGCTGTCCCCGCTCAAGCACAAGAATGTGAACGTCCTGGGCCGCTACAGCTTCAACTCCTCCCAGCCGGTCGACGGCTTGCGGCCACTGCGCGATCCGGACGACATCGATCTCGACGACGATGACGGCACCGACGAGTGAGCCCGGCACGGGGCGGCTTCGGCATGCTTGGGTCCGTTGGGTGGTGTGAGCGGGGCCGATACGGGCTTGCCGCCTTCTTCCTCCGGGCGGGTGCGTCGGTGGGACCCTGGGATTGTGCCGGCGCGGTTTGGCCAGTCCCTTTACGGGAGAGAACCGTTGGATCCGGGCCCGGGGAGTGCCTGGGCGGTGAGAAGGGGGAGGACGATGTCCGACACGTACGGTGCGGATGGGCAGTGGATGGACCTGGCGGACGCGGTCACGCTGCTGCGGGAGCAGATCGCCGAGGCCCAGAGCCGACTCGCGGACCCCGCGGAGGGCGGCGACAAGGGGGTGCTGTTCACGCTGGGGGAGATCACGGTGGAGCTCGGGCTCGAGCTGACCGGAACCAAGGGCGTCAACGGCGGGCTGAGGTGGAGCGTGGTCAGCCTCAGCGGGAAGAAGGAGAGCGCCACGAAACACACCCACAAGCTGACGGTGAAGCTGACCCCGCACCGGCCGGACGGCGGAGACGTGGACATCCGCGACGTGGAGTAGCCCCTCCCGGTGCGTACGGGACGGGGTCCAGGGGAAGCGGGGGAGGTCTGGTGGAGTTCGACCGTCGGGTGCAGATCCGGGTGCAGATCCGGGGGGACCGGCTGAAGGACGGGAAGCGGCCGAGGGGGCTCGGGTCGGGGTACCTGGTCGCCCCGCGTCTCGTGCTGACCGCCGCCCACGTCCTGGACGACCTGGACCCGGCCGCCTTGGATCCGGTGCGCGTGAGCCTGCCGGACGCCGGCGAGCGGGAGTATCCCGCGATCGTGCGCTGGCAGAGCAAGGGCGACACCATCGACGCGGCGCTGATCGAGATCCAGGACGAGGGCTGGCAGGTACCGCAGTCCCTGCGGGACCTGCTCACCCGGCCTCCCCAGCGGTACGGCCTGATCATCGGCAACCGCCCCCACCCGGTCACCGCGACCGGCTTTCCCCTCATGCAGAAGGACGCCGCGGGCGACCGGCGCCTGGACGAGCAGCTGACCGGCAGCATCGCCCCGGGCACCGGCGCCCTGGCCGGCCGCTACGAGATCTCCAGCAGCGACCCCACTCCCAGCACCAAAGCCACCGGCAAGAGCCGCTGGTCGGGCATGTCGGGCGCCACCGTCCTCGCCGACGACGGCTACGGCGGCGACCTGCTGTGCGGCGTCGTACGCCGCGACCGACTCGCCGACGGCGGCACCCGCCTGACCGCCACCACCGCCGCCAGCCTCCTCACCGACGACGTCTTCCGCGCCCTCATCACCCAGCACACCGGCTGGGAACCCGTCCTCGAACCCATCGAACCCGCTGCACTGCTCACCCCCGCCACGGTCGACCGCAACTTCCGCTCACCTGCCGCGCTGCTCCGCGCCGACACCGAGGCCGTCGCCTTCCACGGCCGCGACACCGAACTCGCCGACCTGCACGCGTGGTGCGAAAGCAGCCCGCCCTCCATCTCAGTACGGGTCATGACCGGGCCCGGCGGACAGGGCAAGACCCGCCTCGCCCGCCACCTGACCGACACCCTCGGCTGGCACGGCTGGGTCACCGGACACCTGCGCTCCGACCTCACCGACGACCCCACCCCAGACGGCACCCCGCCCGACTTCACGACCCTGAACACCGCCTTACCCCTGCTCCTGGTCGTCGACTACGCCGAAACCCGCCCCCGCCTCCTCCGCCGCCTGGTCACCCACCTGTGCCGCTCCCGCCACCGGGTGCGGCTGCTGCTGCTCGCCCGCTCCGACGGCGAATGGCGCACCGGCTCCCTCCAAGCGATTCCCGCCGTACGGGACCTCCTCGAAGAAGCCCCCGTCATCCCCCTTGCCCCACTCATCCCCACCAGTCGGCCCGCCCGGGACCGGCGGGACGCCTTTCACGGCGCCGCCGGCGACCTCGCCCGCCTCCTGCCACTGGTCCCCACCCTGCCCGCGCACGACTGGCAGTCCCTCGCCGCCGAGCTCAGGCCCCCCGCAGACCTGCACGACCACCGCTATGACAACGTCCTCACCCTGCAGATGACCGCCCTGGTCGACCTCCTGCAGCACGGACCGCGACCCGTCGACGCGGCCCCCGGCACCCCGCCGGAGCGCACCCTCCTCAAACACGAGGACCGCTTCTGGGAGGCCAGCGCGAAGGCGCCCGCCCACAAACTCGACCTGGACGCCTCCACCCTGGGCGCCGCCGTCGCGGTCGCCGCACTGTGCGGGGCCGGAACCCGGGACGAAGCAGTCCAAGTGATCACCACCCTGCCCGGCCTGCCCGGCCACCAGACGGCATCCGCCGCGAACTGGCTGGCCACGCTGTACCCCGCCGACGGCAACCGCTACTGGGGCTCCCTCCAACCCGACCGCGTCGCCGAGTACCACGCCTCCCGCGTCCTCGAAGACGGCGCCATCACGCTGCCCGCCCTCCTCGCAGCGGGCTCCCCCACGCAGCAGGCACAGACCGTCACCGTCCTGGCCCGCGCCGCCATCGCCCACTACAACACCGGCCGCACCACCAACAGCGACCGCGCCCTCCACACCCTCGACACGGCCCTGGACACCACCCCCCTCGCCTACCAGGCCCTCCAGAGCACCACCGTCGCGCTCCCGTACCCCTCCCGCGTCACAGCACCCCTCGCCCTGAAACTCACCACCGCAGTCACCCAAGCCAACCGGCAACTCGCCGCCCTCGACCCCGCCGCCTACGAACCCGACCTCGCCACCTCGCTGTCCAACCTCGGCGTCCGGTTGGCGGACGTGGGGCGCCGCGCGGAGGCCCTGACCGCCGCCGAGCAGGCAGTGGAGGTCTACCGCAGGCTGGCGGCTGGCAACTCCGGCGCCCACGAGCCCGACCTCGCCGCCTCGCTGTCCAACCTCGGCGTCCGGTTGGCGGTGGCGGGGCGCCACGCGGAGGCCCTGACCGCCGCCGAGCAGGCAGTGGAGATCCGGCGCAGGCTGGCGGCTGGCAACTCTGCCGCCTACGAACCCGACCTCGCCGCCTCGTTGTCCAACCTCGGCGTCCGGTTGGCGGTGGCGGGGCGCCGCGCGGAGGCCCTGACCGCCGCCGAGCAGGCGTTGGAGGTCTACCGCAGGCTGGCGGCCGGCACCTCCGGCGCCTACGAACCCGACCTCGCCCGCTCCCTGTCCAACCTCGGCAACCACCTGTCGGAGGCGGGGCGCCACGCGGAGGCCCTGACCGCCACCGAGCAGGCGTTGGAGATCTACCGCAGGCTGGCGGCCGGCGACTCCGGCGCCTACGAACCCGACCTCGCCGCCTCGTTGTCCAACCTCGGCAACCGGTTGGCGGTGGCAGGGCGCCACGCGGAGGCCCTGACCGCCGAGCGGCAGGCGCTGGAGATCTGCCGCAGGCTGGCGGCTGGCACCTCTGCCGCCTACGAACCCGACCTCGCCCGCTCGCTGTCCAACCTCGGCTTCCACCTGTCGGTGGCGGGGCGCCGCGCGGAGGCCCTGACCGCCGCCGAGCAGGCGTTGGAGGTCTACCGCAGGCTGGCGGCCGGCACCTCCGGCGCCTACGAACCCGACCTCGCCCGCTCCCTGTCCAACCTCGGCAAACGGTTGTCGGAGGCGGGGCGCCGCGCGGAGGCCCTGACCGCCGCCGAGCAGGCGTTGGAGGTCTACCGCAGGCTGGCGGCCGGCACCTCCGGCGCCTACGAACCCGAC
>NZ_JBIWAE010000032.1:76876-77022 GCF_044759865.1 Streptomyces sp. NPDC099050
ACCTCGCCCGCTCCCTGTCCAACCTCGGCAACCACCTGTCGGAGGCGGGGCGCCACGCGGAGGCCCTGACCGCCACCGAGCAGGCGTTGGAGATCTACCGCAGGCTGGCGGCCGGCGACTCCGGCGCCTACGAACCCGACCTCGCC
>NZ_JBIWAE010000033.1:0-64495 GCF_044759865.1 Streptomyces sp. NPDC099050
GGCTGGACGTGGTGACGGCGGCCGTGGTGGCCGCGACGGCGGCAAGAACGCGCCGCCTACTCCAATAGGTGGTGTCCACAACATTCCTTCGGAAGAGGTGCCTGGCGGAGGCTCGAATTCCGGCCGCCTACCACCGGACAGGGAACGGCATATCGCCAGGCTAAAGAGAGACATTTGGGTTGCGCGGTTGCTCGCTGGACTGCAAGAGAGTCGAGTGGGAGCACGAGAATGCGTTCCGTGACCTTATATAGAAAATGGCGCGTTGAACACCATCGAAAACCCGCCAGATTCGACACGCAGAAGAGTGGCTCATTTGCATCCCCATCCTTTCCGGAATTCCCTGCACCTCTTTTGAAATGTGACCTGCGTCACGCTCTTACCTGCGTGTTTGTCCTTCTTGACCGGAACTTAATCATTGGACAGGCGCCTCGATGGGGTGTTTCTATGGGGTCGATCAACGGCGGCTTCCGGTCGCCGATTGAGTCACCTGGACACCCCGAATAGGTGCGGTTCCGCATGGGGTGGATGGTGGTGATTTCGCTGGGGGCGGGGGGCTCTCGGGGATATTTGCCTCATATGTGAGTGCATATCCTGCTGGTCGAATTAAGGCCTTCGCTCCCGCTGACGCACCTTCCGGAATTTGCGCCGGAACTGACGACTGGGACATTGATGAAGGTACGTAGCGCAATTGCGCGAACTGTTGGTGTGGCCATTGGCGCGGGCGCTTTGGCATGGCTTGCGACAACGGGGGGCCTGACGGCCGGGTCCACCCCGGGCGGAGCCACGGTGATGAAGGCGATCGCCGACGAGGGCCCGGGGTACGCGGTCGAGGACTTCGGCTACCCGGACGCCGACAAGATCCTCACGGAGCAGGGCATCACCCTCAAGCGCGGCGACGGCCACATCCTCCTCGCCGACTGCGCGAGCGGGACCGACCTGCTTCAGGTCATGTCCCGGGAGCGCGGAGAAGTGGTCTGCTTCCGCGTCACCGGTACCAGCGGCTACCTCGCCTTGGAGATCCCCGCAGTCCACGCGGTCAAGGGCAACAACTACGAGACGCAGATCGACATGACCGCCGGTGCGGACAGCAAGACGTTCGACATCGCCAAGAACAAGTGGACCGGGGTTGGCGAGAGCGCGGACGCGGAGGGCCGCGACTTCATGCTCATGGAGATCAGGACCACTTCCGCCCAGTAGCACCACCACGGCGGTTCCCGATCGGCCCGGCACAGGCCCGGGCACCAAGAAACCTCATCCACATATCTCCAAAGGATCGACATGTCCGCAATGAGTTCGCGCAGAGCGTGGGCTACCCCCCTGCTCACCGTCACGGTGGGGGCAGGGCTCCTGACGGCCGGCCCCGCCGCCGCTCTCAACGGCAGCGATGCCACGAGCACCGGCTACAACTTCGCGGCGAAGGTGAACGTGGGTGATCAGGCGGCGTGTTCGGGCGCGCTGGTCGACGCACAGTGGGTGATCACCGCCGCGTCGTGCTTCAGCCCCTCCGGCGCGACGCTGCCCAGCGGGAAGCCCGCCGTGAAGACGAGCGTCACGGTGGGGCGGACCGACCTCTCGCAGTCCACCGGCTCGGTGGTCGAGGCCGTGGACCTGATACCCCACGCGAACCGCGACCTCGTCATGGTCAAGCTCGCTTGGCGTGTCGTCGGTGTGGCTCCGGTCAAGGTCGCCACCACGGCCCCGGTGGTCGGAGAGCAGCTCACGGTGCTGGGGTTCGGGCGGACGAAGACGGAGTGGGTGCCGAACAAGGCGCACACCGGCGCCTTCACCGTGAGCTCCGTCAACGGCGGTGTGCTCGGTCTGAACGCCTCGGGTGACTCGGTGATCTGCAAGGGCGACACCGGTGGTCCGGCTCTGCGCCAGAAGGACGGCGGCCTGGAACTCGTGGCCGTCAACTCTCGTTCCTGGCAGGGCGGCTGCCTGGGCACCAATGCGGCCGAGACGCGCACCAGTGCGCTCGACGTCCGTGTCGACGACGTGACGGCCTGGGTGGACCAGGTCCGCGGGACCACTCCCGCGGTACGCCTCCAGTCCGTGGTGCCGAACGTCACCAAGGTGATGACCTCGGGTGACTTCAACGACGACGGGCGCAGCGATGTCGCCGCCGTCACCTCGGACGGGAAGCTGCACACCTTCGCGGGGCGTGCGGACGGCACCTTCGAGTACGGACGCTCCCTGTGGCCGGACGCCAGCTGGAGCGGCGCCACGAAGATCATCGGTGGTGACTTCAACGGTGACGGCCTCACCGACATCGCTTCCGTGTGGTCCACCGGAGCCTTGCGTCTGTACGCGGGGAAGTCTGACGGAAGCCTGGCCGGCGCCAAGACGATGTGGCCTGACGCCACCAACTGGAACGCGATGCGCCAGCTCGAGCGGTTCCGGCCGGTGGGCTCGACCCGCGACTCGATTCTGGCCGTCTGGGGCACCGGCAGCGCTCAGGGTTCTCTGTACGCGTACTCCGCCGGCGCCGATGGGGTGCTGAACGGGCAGAGCACCAAGATGTGGCCGGACACCAGCTGGCTGAACATGCAGAAGATCGCCGCGGGTGACTTCAACAGCGACGGGCGCGACGACGTCGCAGCCCTCACCTCCGATGGATCCCTGCTCCGTTACAGCGGCAACGCCGCCGGTGGCCTCGACGGCGGCGTCGCCCTGTGGGGCGACAAGTCCTGGAACAACATGGCGATCGTGCTGGCCGGAGACTTCAACGGTGACGGCAAGACGGACCTCGGCGGGCTGTGGAACGAGCAGCAGCGCTTCAACTTCTACAAGGGCAACGGTCAGGGCGCCCTCGCCGGCGGCACCTCCGCCTGGCCCTCGCCCGTCCCCGTGCCCAGCAGCGGACAGATCCGCAACGTCAACAGTGACAAGTGCCTGGAAGTCAGCAACTCCGGCCTGAACAACGGGGCGGCCGTCCAGCAGTGGACCTGCGGGACGCAGGCAGGCGCGAAGTGGGAATTCCGCCCCACCACCACCGCCGGCGTGTACCAGATCGTCAACGTGAACAGTGGCAAGTGCCTGGAGATCAGCAACTCCAGCCTGGACAACGGAGCCCTCGTCCAGCAGTGGACCTGCGCCAACATTCCCACCATGCAGTGGAAGATCAAGCAGGCCGGCAGCACCGTCAGCCTGGACATCAGCAATGTGAACAGCGGCAAGACCCTGGAGATCAGCAACTCCAGCCTCGACAACGGTGCCCCCGCCCAGCAGTGGACGCACTCGCCCGACCCCACCCACCCGGGTCAGAGCTGGTACGTGTAACCCCACCCCGTTCAGCATCCATGACACACCCGGAGGCCGGTGTTCCCGCACACGCGGGAACACCGGCCTCCGGCCCGTACGGGCCGACCTCGACGACGACGGCAACGAGTACTGCGGCGGCTCTCGGCTCTAGTCATCGGAGGCCTCCCGGCGATGACGGCTCCGTCCGCCTCGGCTGAGACCACCGCCTACGTGTCCACCGGCCCCGTATTCCCTCTTGACCAGGGCCCGTCTTCAAAGCCGCTATGGGCCCGGTTTCTGCTTCCGCTAAGACTGTGGGCCGGCCCTACCTGCTGTCTCGTGCCTTCTCGTAAGCGGCCAGTTCACCTGCGTTGCCGATGAAGGCCGCGCCGCAGCCTGGCGGCAGGCGATCGATGACCATCGCCACTGCGTCCTGCGCACTGTCCGTCTCAGCGATCCGCGGGCTGCTTCGGCTCGGTCCTTCGACGTAGTACCGGCCGTCCCTCAGCGTGCCGATGTATGGGATGTCCCAGGTGTAGTTCATCTCCGTGCACCTGCTGAAGTGCAGCTCCCACATACCGGTCCACGGGGAGAGCTGACGAAGCAGCGGTTCGGCATGCGCTACCCGCACCAGATGGCCAAACGGCTTCAGAAGCGGTGATTCGTCCGACCGGGAAGGTTCGCCGTGAGTGGTCAGGATCTTGTGCCAGGCTGCGTCGACGCTGTTGGTCATACCGCGATTGTGTCGGGTCCTCTACGACCCTGATATCAAAGATCACCTGCCAGTGGGTCCTGGTCTGATGCAGAGGCATGAACTCACCGACAAGGAGTGGGATTTACTCGCTCCGCTCATACCCGCGGCTGTGACTGGCCGGCCCAGGGTGGACGACCGACGGGTCATCAACGGGATGGTCTACAAGATCCGCACGGGCGTGCCGTGGCGTGACCTGCCCCACCGATACGGGCCGTGGCAAACGGTCTACACCCGCTTCCGCCGCTACGCGCTGAGCGGTGTCTTCGCCCAGGCCCTTCAGCAGATCCAGGCCCAAGCCGATGCGGCCGGCGACATCGACTGGCTCGTCCAGATCGACTCCACCATCGTGCGAGCTCACCAGCATGCCGCCGCCAACGGCCGAAAAGGGGGGTGCGTTCACCGGACGAACCGGACGATCAGGCCCTCGGACGATCCCGCGGAGGTCTGACCACCAAGATCCACCTCGCCTGCGACGGCCTCGGCAGGCCCCTGGCTCTGTTGATCACTCCCGGCCAACGCCATGACGGTGTCTGCGCGCAACCCTTGCTGAACGGCATCCGCGTCCCACGCCTTGGTCCCGGCCGCCCACGTTGCCGTCCCGATCATGTGATCGCAGACAAGGCCTACAGCTCCCGCGGATTCCGCGCCTACCTGCGCAGACGCGGGATCGGCCACACCATCCCGGAGAAGTCCGATCAACAGCGACACCGACACAACCGCGGCCGCCTGTGAGGCCGGCCCCCCGCCTTCGACCGTGAAACTTACCGTCGCCGCAACACCGTGGAGCGGTGCTTCAACCAGATGAAGCACTTCCGCGGCATTGCCACCAGGTATGACAAGACCACCGCCTCCTACGAAGCGGCGGTCAGCCTGGTGTCGTTCCTGCTCTGGGCAAGATCCCTTTGAAGACGGGTCCTAGGACCGCGGGCGACGGGCCCGGGTTACGGGAGCGGGGTGCCGCCCTTGCCCACGTAAACGGAGTCGCCGACCTCGCGTTCGGTCCACTCCTTCTTGCCGCCCGCGGTCGTGGTGTCGGTGAGTCCCGTCCTGCGGTAGCCGTTGGTGATCAGGGTGGTGGAGCCGCCGCCGTCGAGGTTCATGGCGTCCTGCGCATGGAGGGCGAGGAGGACGTCTCGCATCTCCCACATGAAGGCACCGTCGACCAGCTTCTCCGCCTCCTTGTCGTCGGCCGGGGGAGCGGCGGCGTCGCGCGGTCCGGTGATCGTGACGAACAGGGTGGCGCCCGCCCGGTCAACGCCGATCGCGGTGCGGGAGTCGCGGCAGAAGTCGCCGGGCTGACGCTCGTCCTCCGGCTTCACGGCGATGTTGTTGACGCTGTAGACCCGCTTGCAAGTGGTCAGGTTCGGGTTGGACTTGCCGTCCTCGACGAGCCA
The DNA here is from genome assembly GCF_044759865.1 of Streptomyces sp. NPDC099050. Lineage (NCBI taxonomy): Bacteria > Bacillati > Actinomycetota > Actinomycetes > Kitasatosporales > Streptomycetaceae > Streptomyces > Streptomyces sp. NPDC099050. The sequence continues at coordinate 5,389 of NZ_JBIWAE010000033.1, forward strand.
GTGCACGTTGCTGACGATGTCGGTCGACTCGTCGAGAGCGACGAGACGGGGCTGCTCGACGTTCGGCGATGCCGCTGACTTGACCGGCGGCGCGCCCAGGTCGACGACCTTCTGCACGACCCGCAGGTGGCGGCCGGCGGTGGCGTTGGTCGTGAGCCAGGTCGCGTCCGTGCCGATGGCCTGGATCGCGTAAGCGCCCCTGTCCACGGGGTGGCCTCCCCGCGCGGTCCTGGCGGCACCGATGACACCGCTGCCGTCGACGGGAATCTCGACGCCGGTGTCGTTGTCTCCGGGGACCTCGGCATTCGCGTCGAGGTTCCTGGACGGGGTCATGATGCCGTAGTCACCGTTGAACACGACCAGCTCGTCCGGATCCTGGAAGAGCGGCAGGGGCACGTTCGTGCCGTACGTCACCTTCCCCTCGCCGTTGAGGTCGTCCAGGTCCCGGGCGCAGCCGGTGGCCCGGCCCGGTGTCCGGTTCACGTCGTCCAGACGGTGGGAGGCCACGGTCCTGTCGGTGCCGTCCGCGTTCTTCTCGAAGATCTCCATGTTCAGCTCGGTCTTGAGGAGGGACATGTACGGGACGCCGTACTGGAGCACGGCGGCCCGCATCCCCTCCTTGACCTGGGTGTACTTCCCGGAGGCGGGGTCCTTCTGGCCCTTGGGGAAGACACAGCTGACGCCGTTGATCACGCCGTCGCGGACGGAGATTCCGTTGAACATCATCGACCGGACGTCGTCGTTGCGGACGTCGTACGAGCCGAAGCCGGCGTTGATGCCGGCCAGCGGCGGGGTGCTGGTGTCCAACTGTTCCCGTACGGTCTCGGGGACCCCGGAGCCCTTCTGGCCGAAGGAGGTCTCCAGGCGTGTCGCGCCGGCGTCCGGGGCGACGCGGACGATGTTGAGCACGCGGGGGGTCGTCCTGCCGACGAGCTTGCTCGGGTCCTCGACGTACTTGAAGTAGGCGACACCATCGGCGAGCCGCGCGCTGTCGGCGTCGTACGTCCAGCGTTCCAGCAGAACCGCCGGTTCCGCGGCGCTCGACGCGGGTGCGGGGGCGAGCAGGAACAGGCCGCCGAGGGCCGCTGCGGTGCCGGTCAGCCTGCGCATGTTTCGGTTCAGGGTCACGGCTTGCAGTCCTCGTCGAAGTCAGAGTTGGGGTCGAGGTGGTGGGAGCTGATCGAGTCCGCGTACGGGGCCGTCAGGTTGGTGAGGTCCCCGGCGTGCACCAGGTACCTGCTGTACGTGGCGGCCGGTGCTGCCGTCGTCCACTTCTCGGTCGAGGAGGCTGTTCCGGGCCGGAAGCAGGCGATCTTGTCGGTGCGGTTGCGGACGGACTCCACCTGGTTGTCCCAGGTCGGGGCATATGTTGTGACGTCGTTCGCCAGCATGACCATCTCGCCCCTGCCGTTCTTCTCCTTGAACAGGCACAGGTAGCCGTCTGCGCACCGTTCGTAGCCGGTGAAGCAGAGCGCCATGCTGGGGGCGAACTTGTGGGAGCTGACGCCCGCCGCCTTCATCGCCGGGCTCAGCTCGTTCTCGCCGTCGGCCTTCGACAGGGGCGGCACCGCCTGCACGGTGCCACCCCACTTGGATTCCGAGTAGAGGCAGGCCCAGTAACCGGTTCTGTTCCAGAACGAAATGGTCGCGTTCTCGAAGTCGGCGGGGTAGCCCGGGGGGCTGATGTGCGCCTCGTAGGTGCGGGGGAGGGGCGCCGAGCCCGAGCCGTCCGGTTTCATCTGGCCCGACTCGGCGGTGTAGAGGCAGAGGCGGTTGTCGTCACAGTTTTCGTAGGCCGTGTTGGCCCCGGCCGGGCTCGCCGTGAACAGTGTGCCGAGCAGCACGATTACGGAGGCTATGAGGGAACCGCGCTTGAAATGGATTTTCACCCACCTAGTCTGCCTCACCGTCAGCAGGGCGCAAGGCATTATCCAATTGCTCCGGAAAGTGACACTTGAGCCGGGCGGTCAAAAGGGGGTGCGGCAATTCCGCTTCATGGAACTTATTGGCCCAATTTGAGTGGCCTGAAGTACGCCCGCGTGGCGGGCCTGGCCCAACATGGCCGCCGCCGCGGACCGTCTGCACCAAGGCGTTGACGTGACTCGCTTCCTCCTATTGGAGCCCACATTTGGCCCCGCCCCTATGTCTCCGTACAGGTCCCATGGCTTCCGTCGGTCCAGATCGCCGGGAAAATACCGCCTCCGCTGGTAGGCGTAAGCGTGGAATGAATAGCTCCGCTCTTCTCGGCCCCTCGCGCTTTGGCGTGAGGGGCTCGGGGGCGTTCCATAAGAACTTGCCGCGGCCCCCATGCGTATGTAGTAATCGTGGAAGTCGATGGGGGGTTGCCAGCTCTCCCTTCCTGTTTTCCCGGCAAAGCATCTGTGCCAGCAAAAGAGAAGAAACGGGAGAAGTGCGCGCGATATGAGTAGGTGGTCGCTGCTTGTTCCCGGGCAAGATCCTGCCGTCCGCGGGCGCCGTGCCGGCCACGGACGGGCGCTGACCGACGAGAACGGGGCCCAAGCGGTCGGCGGGTTGTACGACCGGGCGAGGAGGGCGTGGCAGCGCGAGCGGCCCTGGGCGCTGGAGCGCAGGCCACGGCCGGTCGACGGCCGGGCACACAAGCCGGACGCCGATGTGGAGCGCCTGCAGGACAGCTTGATGGCGCTGGTGGCCAAGTCAGGGCTGTCGGTCCGTGAACTGTCCTACCTCTCCGGCGTGCCCGGGAGCACGCTCGGCAACGCCCTGAGCTCTCCGCGGCCCCCGCAGCCGCGCGTGGTGGGGCCATCGCCAAGGCGTGCGGCGGAGAGGCGGGCCCGTGGACCCGTGCCGCTCGCAGCACCCTCTGCGCCAGCGGGGAGGATCCGGTCCGCGTCGTGGCCATCCGTGGGGTGCCGGCCCCGCTCTCCGGGGGCCGAAGACCGAGACCCGCGAGGGTGAACGCCGTGCGGATGCGGACGGGTTGGCACCGCCGGACGTCCTGATCGAGGCCGCCGTGACCCGGCCCCCGGCCGAGACGGCGGTGCTCGTGGCCCGGCTGGAGGCCGGGGGTGGATCCGCCCTTGCCGAGCGGCTCCTGCACACGGCGGTCAAGCAGCGCCCGGTCGAGGACATCGCGGCCCTGGCGCTCGCCCTCCTGGCGACGCCGCGCCACGGGGGTGGAGCACCCTCGGCACGGCCGGCCGAGAGCGTGAACCGGGCGCCGGTTCGGGCCTGCTCGTCGGTGGGGCCCGCGTGGGAGGGGAACCGTGTGCGGGGACCAGGGGGAGCTGTGCGTAAGGTCGGAACGGGCTGCCGCCGTCATGGCCGGCCGCGGTGGCGACCTGTTGGAGGACACGTGGGAAATACCGAGGCCCAGGGCCGGCCGCACCGTGATGCGCAAGTGGCCGGCGCAGGAGGAGTGACCGGGCTGCGTGAGCGTGGGTTTGCCCGCTACGGCGCCGAGCAACTCGGCGTCGCCCTGGCCGGCTCCGGGGCGAGGGACCTGGCCCGGATCAAGGAGGTTTTCGCGGCTCTGCCGCCCGACCCGTACGCTCCGGGAACGAATCGGTTCCGCCGGTACTCCCACGCCGTGTACCTGCCGTGGAAGGACGAACTGTCCTGGATCCCCGGGACTCCCGACCCCGTACACGGCACGGTCACCAACTTCTCTCAGGGCGAGGACGACCCTGAGAACCCGCGAAAACTCCGTGTGCTCCCCGCCATCCCCGAGGCGCTGCGCTCCAACCCCCTGCTGCTGCGGCTCCTGCGCTGGGACATCGAGCAGGTCCTGTCCCTGAGGGACTTGAGCAGAAGGCCGTTGTGGGCGGGGGTCCACCTGATCAGACTCGGCGTCGACGGTCCGGGCCAGAATGCCGTTTCTTCCCCGAACTGCCTTCATCAGGACGGAAGTTCAGCCAGCACGTTCACATTCGCCCACCTGATAAGCCGCACCAACGTCACGGGTGGGCGGAACGTCATCGCCACGCCGGGCAGCGCGGGCCTGCAACCCGAGGACCCGTGGGCGGACATCCACGCCAGCTTCACCCTCACCGACCCACTGGAGGGCTACGCCGTCCACGACCACCGAGTCAGCCACTACGTCGGCCCGGTCAGCACAGGATCCGAGCCGGGGCCGGGCGAACGGTCAGTCCTCATCGTCGGCCTCGCCCCTTACATCCCCCAGCTGTGACGAGGCCCAGCAAGCCGGCCGAACGCGTCTGGCTTCCACCGGACCCAGAGGTGTACCCGTAGGGACCGGCCCCTGGTCCCACGGGGCGGCGAAAAGCCAAGCCGCCGTCCCTGGTTCGTCAGCGCCGACAGGGGAACGATGGTGTCCCCGTGGGCGTTGCCACAACGCCGGGAGTGGGCCGAAGGCAGCGCGGCCGGCCCGGCGGATCCGAGGTCCGAAGCTTTCGAGGGGAGCGCCCATGAGTACGGCGAAGGACTTGTACATCATCGCCATGGACGAACGGCCGGGGGCCGGTGTCGGGCAGGGTGACTTGTCGCTCGCGCTCGCAGGCGCCGAACTGATCGATCTCCTCGCCGTGCAGGCTGCTTCCCTGGACGGCGACTCCATCGTGCCGGGCGGCCCGTACGAGCCGCATGACGAACTCGTGGCGGAGGCCTTGTCGGCGCTCATCCGGCAGACGCCGTACGAAAGCGTCGAAGACTGGCTGTGGCGCCGCGGCCGGGACCTTTCCGCGACCTACCAGGCAGCCCTGGAAGCCGGCGGTCAGCTGACCCGGGGACGGCGCGCCCTGCTGCCCTTCGGAAACGATCGCCTGGCAGTGGCCGAGACACCCGCTCGGCGCCGGGCCCGAAGCCGCTGGGAGGCCGGCGAGCCCACCCTCATCGCCCTCGCCACAGCCGTGGGCATCGCGGACACCCGCCACGAGGACGCGAGCGAGCACGCGAGCGAGCCGGTCCACGAGGACGAAGCGGTGATCACCGTGCTGGCGATCGTCAACGACGCGGTGACGGAGCTGGAGGCCGTAAGACAGCGGCGTTCCATCGAGAACGCGGCCTTCGCCAACGTCTGGCGCGTCCCTTAGAGCCAGGCCGGAACTCCTACTGGCGGGATGCGGGTGGGTCCATGTGCCGCCCGGCCCCGGCGCCGCCGGCCGGGCATGCGCCAGGAAGTGGCCGGGGGAGCGGAGCGGCAGGCCCGCGCGTGGCCGGGATCGCGTGGTGCGAGTTCGGCATGAAGAATCGGGGGTAGCCGGGTGTCACTGGAGTTCGCCCTATGTGAGGAGTTGCCGTGACCAGCTTTGTCATCACTGTCCCCGGCACGTTCGTGTCGGACGTTGCCGATTCCGTGCGCTTCGTCGTCGAACGGAAGTTGGCATCACGGCATACGGAGGTCAGCGAGAACGAGGGGCTGCGCCTTCTCGCCGTGAACGACGACGGCACCTTTTCCATCCGGCTCGAGGTCGAGGCCCCGGACAAGTACGAGGCGGAGCTCGACGCCATGCGGATCGTCACGGCGGCGCTGAAGGAGGCAGGCCTCTCGGAGTCTGAAGCCCCGCTCGGCCCGCCGGCCGTGACCGGTATCGACAGCGGCTTGTGATCCCCTGTGGAGTGAGGGGGAGAGCCCCAGCCCTCCGTCATCGTCACGCGGCTGCACGCGCAGTACGCCTTCCGCCGCCTCGACCACCGGAAGGCCAGCGCGCTTGTCTGAAGACCAGCTGGACGGGGTCTGCCAGGTGATCCGATGCGACCGGGGCAGGATGTACAGCCAGGCCGTCACCCGTGCGGTGCCCGACCCCTCCTCGGCGCCCGTCTCAGGGCCTCAGGGCCTCAGGGGGCCCGGATACGTGACACCGGGCACAGGGCCGAAGGTCACTTACGAAGCTGCCTAGCAGATGCGATGAGGTTGCCGGATGCCCGAGACCAGTACTCCCGACCGCGTTCGGCGAAGACGTACAAGCTCTCCATCGCCGGTGTGCCGGCCCTGAGCGCCGCCGCCCTCGCCCTCGATCGGCCTGCTCCAGGTCATCCGCCCGACCTTTCTGGCCTACCGCCTACCCGGCACGGCGAAGTCCCAGTACAACCCGGTCGCCAACATCGTCGCGGCAGCCCACTACGCCGCCGCACGCTACGGCTCGATCAACAACGTCAACAGCGCCGCTGAGGCCGAGCCGCGCCAAGCGAGTTCCGGGCGCCGCTCCGGCGACCTCGCCGTGCTCCGCCTGGGCAGGTGTCAGCCGTAGGTCCGGAGCCGGATCGCGCGGACCGACGGCCACGCGGCGCCCCGCCACGATGTCTGGGAGGGAGCGTGCGGGGCAGGCGGGGAGCATGAACGAATCCATTGCGAACACCGCGAGCAGCTACCACGTCACCGTCCGCGGAGAGCGGTTCACCTGTGGCGGAGTCACCGGCCTGGGGCCCCAAGGAGACCTCGGCCTGCCAGGCCAGGAACTCACGGTCGTCCTCGACGACTGCGTACTCACCGACGTCCCCGGGGCGCGGGAGTGGGCCCTGTCCGTGGACGCCCCGGCCGAGCCGAGCCACATCAAGATCGAGGAATTCCGGCCCGGCTTGGAGGTCCCGATCACCACGTGGTACCTCAGCGACGCCAGGCCGGACGCGGTCACCGACGACAGCACGACGGCGACCAGTCGCGAAACGAGGATCGGGCGGCTCACCATGCACGCAGCGAAGATCTCCCCGGACCTGCCGCAGTGACCTGATCGGGCCGTTCGCACGGGGAGTCCCCGGCTGGAGGTGGGCCGCGGACGCCATCATGCGGTCATCGGGAGGGCGAAGCACCGTCCCACCACGGCGCGGCACTCGCCGGACCCCGACGAGCGGGTCCGGCGAGCAGGTCCGGCGAATGCCGCGCCGTGAGGGCCTCCCGCCCGGCCCCTTCCTCGTTGTCGCAGGTCAGCGTCAGCGTCAGCGTCTGCGTCCGCGACGGCGCGAGGCCCAACCGGTGCCGATGCCGGCGACGTGCAGTGCCAGAGCGGCGAGACCGAGCAGCATCAGGTTGGTGGAACTCAGAACGTCGTTGGTGGCTATGTCGGCCGCGTTGATCAGGAACGCGATGAAAAACAGCACTGCGGCGGTAATGCCGAGCATGTCCATGCCCCTTTCGGTTGGTGACGGCCGTGTTCCCCGCCAGGGCCGGATCATGAGCCGGCGCGCCGACGGGATCGCGGACCTTCCGGGCGTGAAACTTCGACACGGCCGGGTGACTGCCCGAGACGGAAGATGTTCCTCCAGGTCATGCCCGAAGCGGACGCGCAGTCCTACCGCTGCAACCCCCCACTGTTCGTCCTGCTGTTCGCGGCGCCTCCGCTGCGCGGTGCGGCCGCCGCCGGGTACGTGGCCGTGGTCTTCCTGCTGGCCGCCACCGCGTACGCCGTCTTCCAGGTGCCCTACGTGACGATGCCCGCCGAGATGACCGAGGACCCCGCCGAACGCGGCCGGATCCTCGGGTGGCGGGTGGGCTTCCTGGGCGTCGCGATCCTGCTGTCCGGAGCGCTCGCCCCGGCCCTCGCGCAGGCCGACGGGGGCAGTCCGGCCAGCTACCGGCTGATGGGGGCCGCCGTCGCCGTACTGCTGGCCCTCGGCATGTTCGGCGCCTGGTTCACCACCCGGTGGGCACCGCGGGCCGCCCGCAGCGAGTCCGAGCCTTCGTTGCGCGCCCAGTTGGCGACCGCCCGGTCCCACCGGCCCTTCCTCTACCTGGCCGGCATGTGGACGCTCCAGGCCCTCGCCGTCGGCGTGATGCTCGCCGGCGTGCAGTACTTCGCCACGTACACCCTCGGCTCGCCCACCGCCGTCACCCCGCTCTTCGCCTGTCTGATCGGCCCTCTCGTCCTCTACATGCCGCTGTGGAGCGGGCTGTCCCGGCGGTGGGGCGTGAAGAACGCGCAGTGGGCCGCCTCGCTGCTGTTCCTCGCCGGCGCCCTGCTGCTCGCCCTCACCCCGACGGCCGGTCCCGGGCTCGGCTACGCGGCGGTCGCGGTCGTCGGAGTGGCCTACGCCGGACTGCAGTTGCTCCCGCTGACCATGCTGGCGGACACCCTCGCCGCGGACGCGGCCCGCACCGGCAAGCGCCGTGCCGGGACATTCACCGGGCTGTGGACGGCCGCCGAAACCCTGGCGTTCGCGCTCGGCGCGGGCGTCTTCGCCCTCGTCCTCGCGGTGACCGGGTTCCGCTCTTCCGACGCGGACCACCAAGTGGCCCAGCCCGAGGCGGCCCTCACCGGCATCACGGCGGGCATGAGCGTGCTCCCCGCCGTCCTCACCGCCGCCAGCCTGTGGCTGCTGCACCGTTACCGCGAGGACCCCGCCGGGGCCACCGAGCCCGACTCCTCGCCCGCACCCGCACCCGCACCCCTATCCGTACCCGTACCGTCCGAATCGCCCCGGCAGGAAGAGAACAACACCCGTGTCGACTGAACCCACCCGCGCCCTGCCGGGCGGCCGTACCCCGGACGACGTGCTCGCCGAACTGCGCTCCCTGCGGGAGGGCGACGCGCCCACCCGGGGCGGCCGGACCTTCGCCTACGTCTACGACGCCGGCCTGGAGGGCCTCGACGAGTTGGCCGCCGCCGCGTACACCGCGTACGCCACCGTCAACGGGCTCGACCCGACCGTCTTCCCGAGCGTCGCCCGACCGGAGAACGACCTGGTGGGCGCCGTCACGTCGGTCCTCGGCGCGCCCGGCGCCCAGGGCACCTTCACCAGCGGCGGGACGGAGAGCATCCTGCTCGCGGTGAAGACCGCACGGGATCACGCGCGGGCCGTGCGGGGGATCAGCGCGCCGCAGCTCGTGCTCCCGTCCACCGCGCACGCCGCCTTCCACAAAGCCGCCCATTACCTGGGCCTGGAGACCGTCGTCGTCCCCGTGGATCCGGTCACCTTCCGCGCCGACGCCGACGCCATGGCCGCCGCCCTCACGGACCGCACGGCGCTCGTGGTCGCCTCGACGCCCTCGTACGCCCACGGGGTCATCGACCCGGTGCCCGAGATCGCCGCGGCCGCCGCCCGGCGCGGCGTGCTCTGCCACGTCGACGCCTGCATCGGCGGCTGGCTCCTGCCCCACCTGCGGCGGGCCGGACGGGAGGTCCCGCCGTTCGATCTGTCCGTGCCCGGGGTCACCTCGCTCTCCGTGGACCTGCACAAGTACGGGTACGCGGACAAGGGAGCCTCCGTCGTCCTGTACCGGGATGCCGAACTGTGCCGGTACCAGTACTTCGCCCACGCGGGCTGGCCCGGCTACCCGGTGGTCAACCCGACGGTCCAGGGCACGAAGTCCGGCGGCCTGCTGGCCCAGGCATGGGCGGTGCTCCAGTACGTCGGTGAGGACGGCTACACGGCGCTGGCCGCCCGGGTGGCCGAGGCGTCGGACCGGCTGCTGGCAGGGCTGCGCGGGATCGACGGCCTGCGCGTCCTGGGCGAACCGGCCGCCGGACTGGTGGCGTTCACGACCGGATTTCCCCGGGGCGACGCCGTCGAGGGCGCCGGCAGGCACGGTGTCGGCCCGGAGTACGAGGCGGCCCCCGACCTCAGCCTCCTGCTGCACTTCGCCGACGAGATGCGGGAGCGCGGTTGGTACCTGCAGCCCCAGCTCTCCTTCGACGGGCTGCCGCCCAACCTGCACCTCACTCTGACCCCGGCCACCGTCGGCCAGGTGGATGCCCTGGTCGCGGACCTCACTGCCGCCCTCGCCGCGAGCCGTACCCTCCCACCGGTGACGGTGGACCCGGGTCTCGTCGAGCTGGCCGTCGGGCTCGACCCGGAGACCCTCGGGCCCGACGAGATCGCCGGCGTCCTGGCCTTCGCGGGCCTCGGCGGCGACGGGAAGCTGCCCGCCCGGACGGCCCCCGTCCTCATGCTGCTGGACGCACTGCCGCGGCCTTTGAAGGAACGCCTCCTGGCGGAGTTCGTGGGATCGGTCTTCCGCGTCTGATCTGCGGTTGCGGGTGGACCGGGAGGTCCACCCGCGGCTGACGGCGGGCCCTTCCCCGGCGGAGGCCGGCCGACGCCTGCCGGTGACGTCCCCGGTGTTCGGTGCTCGGTGTTCTGGCGTACGCGCACGGCCGCACGCTACGCGCACTCCCACGGAGCCGACCCGACGGACCGCGACCAGCAGCACCCGGTCCTCCAGCGGAAGGCTCCACGGCCGGCCCTTGCGGACCGCGTCCGCACCCTCGCGCCGCATCATGGCCACCAGCTTCCCGAAGCAGCGCGGGCTCAACCCGGCGAACCGGGCTATCCGGGACGGCTCCGACGCCGTGATCACGCCAGCCACAGCGAGAGAGCATCTCAGCTGCCGGCGCCGTTCGAGGGGTGGCCTCGAGCGGCTGGCTTCGTTCGCTTTCAGCAGCAGCGTTCGTGTGGTTGCTTGAGTGGCGGTGAGCCAGGAGTGCGGGCTGAGGAAACGGCTTTGCACCCCGTGTGATCGGCGTGGATGCTGACTGACCGGAGGTACTGAAGATGATCGATGTTGTGCTGAAGCTGTCAGCCCGTGATTTGGTGCATGTGGACCTGGCGTTGTGCGGGTGGGCAGGGTCTGACCATCACTTGGCCGGCGTCGCCGAGCAGTTGGAACTTGCCCGGACGGGTGAGGTCGACTACCTGGCGGTCTGCCCTGCAACGGACATCCCTGTGGCGAAGGGCGCTGTCGACTACCAGGTCAAGGAGGGCGTCGGCACTTTGTGGCAGCTGGCAGTCCACCCCGCATTGCGGTCGTGTGGGATCGGCACGTTCCTCGTCGAAGCCGCAGAACTGCGGATCAGGGACCGCGGTCTGCGGCAGGCCGAACTGGCTGTGGAGGAAAGCAACCCCCGGGCACGTGCACTATACGAACGACTGGGCTATGTCGAGTACGACCGCCAGCCGGACTCGTGGGACGAACAAGCCCCTGATGGATCGTTGCGCCGCTACGAAACGATGTGCACTTTGATGCGGAAGGAACTCTCGTAGGCTCAGCCACGACCGCGACCCTCCGAGGTCGGCAGCCATGGCGGAGGCTTCTTCCTCGGGTTCGGCCAGGAGCTGCGGGGCACGGAGCGGCTCATCCGCATCTAGGGCGTGTATCGAAAGTATTTCCCAGGAGATCGTCAGGCTGCCCGGCTACGGTGCGGGCATGGTGAACTTCGTGCTGGTTGCAGGTGCACGGCTCGGGGCGTGGGCGTGGGGCGAGGTCGTACCCTATCTGCGCGCGGCCGACCACGACGTCTATCCGTTGACGCTGTCCGGTCTTGCTGACAAGCAGGGTGTTCCGGCGGGGCAAGCAACTCACGTCCAGGACATCGTTGCCGAGGTAGAACGCCAGGGTCTGCGTGACGTAGTCCTGGTGGGTCACAGCTACTCGGGTATCCCGGTAGGTCAGGCCGCGGAGCGGATCGGTGACCGACTGGCCCGCGTAGTATTCGTCGACTCAAGTGTTCCAACTGACGGCGAGTCGTTCGTCTCCGCCTGGCCGGACGGCGGGGCGGCGGTGGAGGCATCGATCGCCGAGAGCGGAGGGTTCTGGCCGCTCGCGCCAGCTGCTCATTACGACGGCGAAGGTCTCACCGATGAGCAGATCGCACGGCTCGTGCGTGGCTCGACGCCTCACCCAGGTGCCACGCTCACCGAGCCCGCTGTGCTGTCGGGGCCGCTGGGTGAACTGCCGGCGACATACATCCTGTGCGTGATGCCGGGGGCCGAGCCTGACGACGCGGAGCCCGACGAAGATGTGGCCGAGCTGCTGAACAGCAAGCGCTGGCGGCTGGTCAAGATGGACACCGGCCATTGGCCGATGTTCTCCCAGCCGCGCGAGCTGGCGCGGATTCTCCTCGATGCTGCCGTGGAGTGAGAGCACCTCCATGCCTGCGGGCTGGTTTTGGACGCGCTTGATGCGTGCTGGTCACAGCCATTCGCCGATGACCGCTATGAGGACGGTCGCCTCATAGCGGACCGCTAGCTTGTCCTATCGCGCGGCGACGACGCGGTGCCTCTTGAGGCGGTTGATCCCACACGCGACCACGTGGCGTCACGGTAGTCGACCGGGTCGACCGGGTCGAACTTCGGCGGCCGGCCGCCGCGAGAGCCGCGCTGTACGCGGTGGCGCGCCTGGCCGACCTTGTCCGGGATGGTGCAGCGGATCCCTCGGCGACGCGGGTAAGCGCGCGGTTCTTGCGGGAGGCGTACGCCCTATCAGCACGCACCCGATCGGGGCGGACGCGCGCCCGGCCCGGCCCGATGCGGGTCACGCGGACCTTCCGCAGCACGGGTTCGAACTGCGGCGAGTCGCTGCGCTGCGCTGCCCGGCCGTGACCACGATCGACATGGGCTTCTGGCTCTGCTCGACGGTCAGGTGCACCTTGGTGGTGAACCCGCCACGAGAGCGTCCCAGTCCGTGATCACGGAGCTCGGTGAAGACACCACCCGGCGGTTCCTTCTGAAGGTCCCCCTGCTTCCGGGTTCCAGCCGCCTGCTGATGGGCGCGGCACACCGTGGAATCGATGCTCGGAGCCCACACGATCGCACCCTTCGCATCGGCCAGGGACCGGAGCAGGCTGAAGACCCGGTGCCAGGTACCGTTTCGCTGCCATAGGCGGAACAAGTCGGAGATCCTGCCCCACGGGCCGTACTCGACGGGCGCGTCCCGCCACGGAACGCCCGTTCGTAACCTGAACCGTATGCCGTCGATCAACTGCCGACGGAGCCAGACAGGCGGCCGCCCCGCCTTCGTCCCCATCGGCAACAACGGCTCCAACACCGCCCACTGTTCATCAGTGAGATCACCCCGCCCCATGAATGAAGATCATTCCTGAGGCAAGTGACTGCGTGGCTTCAGTGCGTTCGTGTTGATGGGTTTTGGCTCCAGTGGAAGGCTGCTGGTGGGCCCCGTACCTTCGGCAAGCTGGTGGCCGGCGCGCACCTGACCGGCGCGCGCCCTGAGGGTGTCGACTCCCCGGGCCGGGTGATCGCCGACCTCGGCCCGAAGCTCGCGCTGCAACCCCGTCGTCGGTTCGCCACCGGGCAACCGCAACGACTACCGGGCCTGGGCGGAATCCGGTGCGAAGGCCGCCGTCGGCACCCCGATGACCATCGCCGATGGCGGCTACCCGAGCACGGGGCTCGTGATGCCGCCCCGCCGCCGCAAGGGAGAGGGCCTGCCCGACTGGGAACAGGCCCAGGACAAGTTCCACCAGCAGGTCCGCGCCCGCGTCGAGCACGCCTTCGCCCAAATGAAGATCTGGAAGATCTTGCGCGACTGCCGGCGTCGAGGCGACGGAACACACCACGCGATGCTCGGCATCGCACGTCTGCACAACCTCGCCTTCACCGGATAGCCCCACTACGAAGGGGATCGAGAGCGCGGTCCTACGCCGCACGTCAGCGGTCAATGAAGTTGGCACTCCCAGGGCTCGAAATCCGGTTCCCCCGCAGGCAGTTCCCCCGTGCAGTATCGGTGGAGCCAGGCCGCAGCCCGCCGCGCCGCGTGCTCCTCGTTGAGCGGTTCTCCGTGCTCATCCAACTCGAGGACGTTGGCGAAGATCGCGACGCAGACCTCCATCTGAGAGGGCGACTCGCGCAGTTCTTCCCAGTACTCGATCCCCTCCAGCATCGGGTGGCCTACCGACCCCCGGGCGAGCCATCCGGCGAAGCGTCGCAGGGCTCCCGAAGCGCCAGAACTGAGGTGAGGAGACATACGAGGAATCTACCCTCAGCCCCCGGGGCGATCGTCGGCCTCCCGCCTCAAGGGGCGACGGGTTCCTTGGGGACGGCGCCGAATGGCTCGCGGGAGGCTTGGGCAGGGTCATTGCGTCGTTTCCTTCCGGCCCGGTCTGCCGGGCATGGGCGCCGTCTTGCCCGGCACGGGTCGGATATCCGGCCCGGCGAGGGCGGCAGTGCGGAGGGCCCGGGCCCGTACCGGGCTCGGGCACGGTCGGTGACGGCTTCGACTGCCGTTCCCGTCCTCGAGCAGGTACAGCGCGCTGTGGCCTTACGAACTCCTTTGCAGGGTCGTCGTCATCGAGCGGCTCAGGCTGGGGCAGCGACAGTCGATCAAGGTGGTGTTGCATACCGGCAGCGAGACGGTGGAGTGCGAACCGGCGAAGTCCGCACCGCTCTCTCGGGTCGACGCACAGGCGCTGACCGGCTGGTTGACCGAGCAACTCGGCCAGGTCCAAGTCGCGGTGGAGCGTCAGACTGAGGTCAAGCGGGACTTCCTGCGTCCGGACGAGTGGTGGACCCCGTCCCACACCGCCGAGCGGTGGCGGTACCCGTCGGCGAGGTCGACGGCATAGCCGCCCAACGCGGCGTCGAAAGCTACCGGTACACGCCCCGGGCAGACGCGATGTTCAGCCCTGCCACTTCGGTCACCGTCTACGACCCGGGCCGGGCCTACGACGTCGCCGAAGAACTCCGCGCGGAACGCGCCGCCGGCCAGGCCGCCGACAGCACGGCAGCCCCCGGCCCGGCCGAGGGCGACGCAACGGATTCCCGCTGACTCGGTCGGGCCGGTCCTGACCTGGCTCGGAGACCGCACTCCGTGAGTGGGCGGATGACATCGCCTGCGTGGTGACCAAACCCGTCGGAGTCAACCGGAAATCCCCTCCGTGAGGCCGGAACGGCATCGGGTACGCGGTGGCGCCGACCGGAGACCGCGCCGATGGCGGGAGCCAGCCGTTCTCCGGCCGCACTCTTGCCTACGGCCTGTTGCTCTCCATCCGCCACCGCCAGCACCCCGCGTCTGGAGCCACAGCACCAGCAGCACCGGCGTGCCCGTCATTGCCTGAACCACACCCCCACCGGGCCCCGGCACACCCTGACCCACCATGGAACGACCATGCTGCCGACAACGTGACAACGCCCTCTGCATGGCTTGTACTCGACCCCCGATCCCGTTCGAGGCGGAAGGGGAAGATCCGTTCTGGGTACCACGGCGGGCTCCGTGGCGGATCATCCGCGCCCGGCCGCGCGCCCGAGAAGCGTCGAGGGCGCGGGGGAGGGGCGGCGACGAGCCACCCCCGCGCCGCCACGTCCGACCCGCCGGGACTGACCACCCGGCGGCGTCACCGCAACGACGGCCGAAACGACCCGGGGGCAGGCCCCCGACCCCTCCGCGCCGCGGATCGTGGTCTCGGCCGGCGACGGCTACCGCTTCGACGTACGGGCTGCTCCGTGGACGCCCCGTAAGCGGCCGGGCTGGCAAAACGGGCGGGTGTGGCACGCGGCGCGGGCCGGCTCGCGGAGGCCAGCTCGCTCGTCGCCACCGCCCTGGGGCTGTGGCGCGGAGAACCGCTGGCCAAGGTGCCGGGGCCGTTCGCCGACCAGCAGCGCGAGCGGTGGGGCGAGCTGCACCGCCCTGCTGGAGGAGCAGTACGACCTGGAGCTGGCACAGGGCCGCCATCGGGCCGTCAACCCCGACCTGACCGCCCTCGCGGCCGAGCACCCGGGCCGCGAGCGGCTGCACGGGGTGCTGATGCGCGCGCGCCCTGCACGCCACCGGACGGCGCGCCGAGACCCGCGCCCTGTTCCCGCGGGTGCGCCGCACCCTGATCGAGGAGCAGGGCATGGAGCCGGGCCGCGGCCTCACGGCGGTCCACGGCCGCATCGTGGAAGCAGCTCCGGAGGAGGCCCCGCAGGGGGACGGCCCGGCCGCACCGGCCGGAACCCAGGCGCCGCCCGGACCCCAGCCCGCAGCCGGGCAGCCTCCCGCGCCCGCAGCCGGGCAGCCCGCGCCGATAGCGGAGTGATTGCGCCCTGTGATGTGGTCGTCAAGTCAGGCGGCGCGCAATGCCTGCAGCAGTTGCGTCAGTGCGGCTTTGGTGTGATCCAGGTCTTCCGGGTCGGAAGAGGACGCGAGCCACAGGGCGGCCTCGTTCATTGCCCCCGACAGCAGGTGGACCAGTGGTGCGACCGGTTGCGGGGTGGTGATCCTTGCGTCGATGAGGGAGGACAACGCGTCGGTGAGGTGGCGGGCCGAGGCGGCTTCGTCCATCGCCCGCCATTGGCTCCACCCCAGTACGGCAGGCCCGTCGACCAGCATGACCCGTTGGATGTCCGGATCGGTGGTCGCGGTGGGGAACTCCTGGCAGCCGACGGTCAGCTGGGTCCAGGGATCGTCGTGGGCGTCAGCGGCCGCGGCCACGCGTCGGCTCACTTCCCGCTGCATCTCCTCCAGGACGGCGCGGAAGAGCTCGCGGCCGCGGCCTCCCGAGAGCAGATGTCCTACCGGGGTTTCCTGGCCGAGCTGCTGATGTCCGAGTGCGACGACCGGTCCCGACGTTGGTCCGAGCGCCGCATCAAAGCCGCCGCCTTTCCCCGCGACAAGTCCCTGCGGGCCTTCGACTTCGACCCCAACCCCAACCCCAACGTCGACCCCGCTGCCATCCACACGCTGGCCAGGTGCGAGTGAGTCCGCAAAAGCCAGCCGCTCTGCTTGATCGGGGCTTCCGGGACCGGCAAGTCCCACCTGCTGATCGCGCTGGGCAGGGAGGCCGCGATGAAGGGCCACCGAGTCCGCTACATCCCCGCCACGAAGCTCGTGAACGAGCTCGTCGAGGCGGCCGACGAGAAGCAGCTGACCAAGACCATCACCCGCTACGGCCGCGTCGACCCGCTCTGCATCGACGAACTCGGCTACATGGAACTCGACCGCCGCGGCGCCGAACTCCTCTTCCAGGTTCTGACCGAACGCGAGGAAAAGAACAGTGTGGCGATCGCCTCGAACGAATCGTTCGGAGGGTGGACCAAGACCTTCACCGACCCTCGGCTCTGCGCGGCCATCGTCGACCGCCTGACCTGCGGCGGCAACATCATCCAGACCGGAACCGAGTCCTACCGCCTCGCTGCGACCCAAGCCCAAGCGGAGCGAGCAGTCGGCTGAACGGCCGAGGAACTGCGTCCTGTGGCGCTGACGGAGCTCCAGCTTCGATCTTCCTCAGCAGTTCGCCTCCATCGTCATAGAGCTCAAGACTGAACCGCAGGCCGAACCTGGTCAGCAGCGCTGCCAGGTCTTCGAACCGTTGAGGATCGACGACTCCGTTCAAGAGCGTGCCGCCCTCGGCCGGGTCCACCTCAATGCGGCACCAACCAGTCTCGACCTCATACGACTCCCACGACGCCGATCTGGAACTCCATCCTGCCCCGATGAACCGCTCGGCCACCAACGAAGCACTCGGGGCACCTGCGAGGCCACCACACACGTTGTTGTTGATCTCATGCCAGACGGGAGCGAGCGGCTGTCCCTCATCGGATATGTCCACAGCTGGATTATGAACCAGACCGCAGCCCTCGACCGCACACGCTATCGACATCAAAACTGGGCTCTGGCACATAACTTGGGGAGTCGTCGCGGAGTAATACCTCGCTGTTCGATTGCGAGGAGACTGGATCGTCGCGTGAGATCGCGTACGCCTTGTCGCCCGACCATCGGAATTGACGCTCCCTCAGGTGCGGGCTGACGGCTGCCGTGGTCGGTTGTTTACCGTGATGGTGCAGGTCATGCAGACCGATGCACCGCTCTGGGACTCGCTGGTGTCGACGGGATCGATGTGGTGGATGTCGAGGCGGTTACGGCCGCGTTCGGCACAGCCGAGGTGATGGCGAGAGGCCGCGCGGAGGGGGCGGCGTGTCCGGACTGCGGTCGCTTCTCGGACCGAGTCCACGACCGGTACCAACGCAGGCTGAAGGACCTTCCGCTCGTTGAACAGGGCTTCGTGATCCGATTGACGATCCGGCGTTTCATCTGCGGAGTGGCGGACTGTCCCCGCCGGATGTTCGCCGAGCCGTACTCCCGGCTCGCCGCCCGGCCCGGACGCCACCGTCCACGACCTCCCCCCAAGAGGCGGGCCGCGAGCCGCGCAGCGCCTGAACCGCGACGTGCCGGGTGCGCATCCCCGATCCACTGCTCGCAGTGCCAGGCCGAGAACATGGCTGTCACTGGATGACCAAGCTGCTGCCGTCGGGCGCCCATCACGAGGACGGCTGGCTGCCATGGTCGTGCCAGTTCACACATCACTGACAGGGGGTGGTGTCCGGGGTGGCTGTCACTGTCATGGGCCGGCACATACCGGCACACACCGGCACACATGCGGGTCGCCTACTGACAGGAACACGGGAGATCGCACTGAGCGGCCTGCCTGCCACAGTCGCGTACGCCGCGTCCGGCCCGGGCCCCCACCACCCCAACGGAGGTGGGAGGCGATCCGGCAGGAGGGTCGGAACAGCTCCATGGCTCAGTCGCCGTCACCGAAGTCTCCGACGTTCACGTCGCCGCCGTGACCGGTGGATCCGGTATCCCCCGCACCTGTTCCGTCCCGGCTGGAGAGGAAGGTTCCGCTGATCAGTCCCGCTACGCACGCCATCAACAGAGCGGTTCCGGCCATGAGGACGGCCGCCAACGGGGGCCCGTTCGCATTGCCCGTGAGGAACACCGCCATCATCGCTGCGGGCAGGCCGAAAACATCGACAACGCGGCGTCGCGCCACGTCGACCGGCAGGTACCACCGACAGCGGTATCCGGCCTGGAACACCGTATGGTGCCTTGCTGTGGCGGGCCGCTGCCGGCCAGGCGTCCCCCGACAAGGCCGCGGCTCCTTCCCACTGGCAGTAGGCCACGCCCGCCAAGCGCGGGGCGTACGCGGTGACAGCGCCGGCACCCGGACATGGACGCTGCGAGCCGCATCCAGACTGTCCCCGCCAACCTGCGCCCCGCTGGCCGTGTCAGTGACAACTGGGTTCTTACAGGATCTTCTTAGGCGTTGATCAGGTGCCGTCGGTGGTGCTTCGAGGGCGTCCGTGATGTCAGTCGTCGGCGGCGACGAGCAGGGTCATGGGACGACTCCTGGCGATCAAGGCCGCGATCACGTCGAGATCGCCGGGCGCGTCAGCCGGCAGGCTGAACCTCTTGATGTCGATCCAGCGGTAGCCATGGTCGCGAGAGTTGATGAAAGTACTGTCCGAGTGGGTGAGTTCCCGCACGCCACCAGCCTCTGGGCGGATCAGCCACGGGTCGGCGCTGAGATTGTCTGCGGCTGGTGGGGCGGTGCGGCGGGAGGCTGCGACGAGCAGGCCGCGTTTGAGCAACAGAAGGGTCCGAGCTCGGCCTCCGATCTGGCGTTTGATCAGTGTGAGGCCGGTGACGCGGCCTTCGTTGACGCCGGAGTTGAAGGTGAGGGGGAGTCCTGCTCGGACAGCATCGAGGTCGGCGGCGAGGTGCGGGGCAAGGAAGTCGCGGACGGTGCCATGGCCGCCGGTGTAGCCGCGCCCGGTGATCTCGCGGCACAGGGCGGTGCTGCTGTGTTCGCCCTCGCCCCATCGCCGCAGCAGGTAGTCGCGGTGCGGGTCCAGCAGGCTCGGCCTTCTGGGCCAGAGCGGGAGCGTGTCGTGCCCGTGGTCCAACCGTGCGTAACGTTGGACCGTCTTGCACTTGAGGCCCAGTTGACGGGCCGCCGCCCGTGTAGGCCCACGCCCTGGGCGAGGCGGCCGTGGAAGGCGGTGTGGGTGGCACGCGTCCGGTCCGCGGCCCGGCCGGCGGGCTCGGGCAGTACGGCACTGTGAGCCACGGTTCCTGGACCGGGGTATGCCATCGGTACGGTGCCAACTGGCGGGGGCGCCAGACAGGCGCGGTGGGCCGCGACCGCGTCCCGGACCCGTCGGGTCAGCCCTTTCCACAGGTGGAAACGGTCACTGACCTGCACCGCTTCGGGCGCGTCCGCCGTGATCCCCGCACGCCAGACCTCCGAATCGTCGCGGCACACCACCTGCACACCAGGGTGCGCGCGCAGTCATTCGGACAGCGCCTCGGCGGTACGGCCCTTGCACACCTCGATCGGCAACCGGGTCGGTGTGTCGACCAAAATCGTTCCATAGCTCTGCCCCCGGAGCAGGGCGAAGTCGTCGACACCCAGGAACCGGGGCACCGCCGCCGGAGGGTCGGGCAGCGCCATGACGCAACCCAGCAGGGCGCTCCAGCGGCCCTCTGATGCAGGCGGACCAGCAGGCGGGCTCCCGCACTGCCGGCCAGGGCGACCGCGACGGCCTCAGCCACGTGCTGCAGAGCGGCTGTGCTCCCATGCCGACCGCTGCCCGCACCCCGAACATCCCACAGGCCCCGCACGAGTACGTGCGGTCACCACCATCACATTCGCCTCGACCACAACCGACTCGACCGCAACCTTGCCGAGCTGCGGCAAGAACATCCTCAACATCTCGTGCCAGCCGAACCCTCCGGCGCCGTGCCGTGCCGTGCCGCAGGTCGGGGAGCCGGGGGCCGGCGTCGACGACGGCCACTTTGATGGTGCCGGGGAATCGGTCGACCCTCCACCTCGAGCTGCGAGAACGTGGGGCCCGCTGCGCCTACGCACCCTGCGCTGCCATGTCCATCCGCTGCGTCCCAGACGCCGGTCGGCAGCCAACCGGCCGCTGATGGCCCGGCCCCCCTCTCGCCGCGAGGCCACCCACTGGATCACGAGCCACCCCGACCATCTACGCGACGACGACCAACTGCGGCTCAATCCGCCCGACTGCAGAACGTAACCGGTTCTTGGTCACCTTCACGGAGTCCGTGCCTGAATCGAATCAGACCGTCAAAGCCAAGGGCCTGCGTACCGGTCTGGAGAGCCGGCTGCTCCTTGCCCGGAAGCGGGTGCCGCGGGCGTCTTCGGTGGCCCGGGCCCGGCTACTGCTGTTCTTCCATGCCGATGACTCGCCGCAGTTCGTCGGCTGCTGTGTGGGTCGTGCCCTCGCGTTGTTCGAGCATTGCCGCCGCGATGGCGTCTAGTTTGCGCTGCACCGCGCGCGCGTCACGCCGTTCGGTGTTGGTCAGCAGAGCCAGCAGCAGCAGGCTGCCGGCCGCTACGACGTCTCCCGCGAAGATCAGCCAGGGCGTTGGCAGGTGCAGAAGGTGCATGGCGAGCATGCCGAGGAGCAGGAGTACGCACAGGGCGGAGAACAGCGGTGAACTGGTGACGTTCGATGCCCGCTCGGAGAAGGCGGCGAACAAGTCGCGCCCGGTGCCGCCCCGCTCGGCAGGATGCTCAGTGGTCATGCCTGCCATGGTCTCTGTCCGGCACCCGCGATTACGGGAACCAGAGGCGCGTGGCGCGGTGTGGGTGTCCTACTCGCCGCCTTCTCCTTGGGTTCCTTCCTGCCGCCTTGGTCCGCGCTCACTGTGAATGGGTACGGCGTTGACACTGGGTGGGTGGCAGCCAGGACGCGACGGGTGTCCCTGCTCAGGCTGCCGACCCGTAGTGGTCATGGCTGTCACGAGGTGACCGAGCAGCTGACGCCCAACGCCCCCCCGTGGGCACGGCTGGCTGCCTTAGGCGTGCCTGTTCATACCGGGCCGTCATCCGGCATCCAGTGTGCGATCTCTCGGTTTGGTGGCAGTGGTGCGAGAGAGACTGTGCCCTGGTGTTGTTGCTGTTCAGGGGGTGTTGCGGGGACTGCAGTCACTGGGCGTCAGCCGGGTCCGTGGCTTCGTAGGTGCGAACGGAGAGCGGAGAGCGGATGGGCAGTGCCCAGCGGGCTCGGCTGGGGCGTGTCGGCACCGACGGGCATGGGGCGAGACTGAGGTACGCGGGCGCACACGTCGCGCCGTTCTGCCAGCGGCAGAACACCGGCCGAACAGGGCTCGACGATCATTACAGTCCAGTCTCATGACGACGATCGCGACATGTACGGTCGAGTACCAGGCCGACGGTTTGACGATGATCGGGCACCTCGCGCTGCCGGCCGGCGTCGACCGCCGGCCCGCGGTGCTGCTCGGACCAGAGGGCATGGGACTCAGCGACGTCGAGCGCCGCCGGGCCGATGCTCTCGCCGAGCTGGGATACGTAGCGCTGGCCTTCGACCTTCACGGCGGGCGCTATCTGGGCGACCCCGAGGAGATGCTGGCCCGTTGCCTGCCGCTGCTCGCCGACCCCGACCGGATGCGGGGCATCGGCCATGCGGCACTCGATGTGTTGCGCACCGAACCGCGGACCGACCCCGACCGGATCGCCGCCATCGGCTACGGCACCGGGGGTGCCATCGCGCTGGAACTCGGGCGCGGCGGCGTCAACCTGCTCGCCATCGGGACAGTCAACGCAACTACCACGGGCCGACCGGGCGAGGCGGCGCGCATTCGCTGCCCGGTGTGGGCGGGGGTCGGGTCGGAAGATCCGATCATGCCGCCCGCGCAACGGAACGCGTTCACCGCCGAGATGCAGGCCGCGGGCGTCGACTGGCGCCTCACGGTCTACGGCGGCGCCTCGCACGCCTTCCACCACCCACCGGTCGACCACCCCACGGTCCCCGGTGTCGCCTACCACCCACAGCACGCGCGGCGAGCCTGGCTCGACGTCGTCGACCTGCTCGCCGAGTGCCTGCCCGTGACGGAGGACCTGGGGCATGACCCAGGCAAAAAGCCTGGCGCCGGGTTTGGTCCGCGACGGGCGCTGGCAGTCCCCTCCCCGGGGACGCATTCGCAACTGCCGCAGTAAATGCCGGATTTACTGCGACGGAGCCCCGGCCGTGACCGTCGCGACCTGCGGCGCCCGGAAGTGCGGCGCCTACACCGAGGACGCGGACACCGGCGCGATCCGCGGACGGGATCTACGCCCCGTTCGCCCAGTACGTCGCAGACGCCCACCCCCGGGTTGAAGCCGAGGTGCACCCGTCCCTTACGGTGCCCGACCTCCTTGCCATGCTCGACTCCGGACGGCTCGTGATGACCTCCGTCCACAAGGAGATCCGCCGCCCCGAAAGCCCGGCCCCCGGCAAGGGCGGGCATCTCGTCCTCGTCACCGGCCGACATGGCGACACGCAGTACTTCCGCGACCCCTCCGGCCACACCGAACAGGCCCGAACCGCGACCCTGCCCGCGGCCGAGTTCGCAGAGTTCGCAGAGTTCTTCGCTGACCAGGGGGTGTCCCTGACCTGATACTCCAGCAGCGCTGCAACCATCACGGGGGCGCGCCGCGCGCCCCCGTGCTTGTCTCTCCCAGCCGAGATCAATCCGCCGCCAACTTCTCCGACGCTGTGGGTCCGCGGCTCGCAAGAGCTCTTCCCGAGTCAGGGGCCTAGCTGGGGGAGGAGCTGGTGGTCTTGCCACAGTCACGGCCCGACAGAGACCGCCGCACCGGTACCGCGAGAGGTCGTCCGCCGGCCGGCGGACGACAGGTCGGTCCGCCTGGCCAAGCTCAGGTGTGGCTGGTCAGAACCAGTCCTTGAGGCGGTCGGCAATCTCGTTTACGACTCCGAGTAGGCCGTCGACTCCGGCCAGGGTGAGGCTCAGCCGGCTCAGTGCTTGGGCCACGCGGCCCGGGTCACGCTGGTTCTCGGGTGCTTCGAGTTCGCGGGAGACCTGCCGTACATCGTCCTCGGCGCGCTCGCGGGTGAGCTGTGTCAGCGTTTCGTTGTCGGTGGCAGCGAGGGCCTGGTACAGATGCGCGAGGAGCTCCTGTACGGCGGCGAGGTCGACGCCGTCGGGCAGTGGCTTGCCGATTCTGTTGTTCACCGTCGCGTGCTGAATGCCACCGGAGATCGTTCCGGCGACGATCCCAGCTCCGCGAGCGTCGATCGTGGGCCGCTGCTTTTCGGCTTCGTTCATCCGCTCCATGTCCCCTCCGTGTTCCTCGGCCAAGCGGCGCCCACGGGTGGTGAGCCGCCAGCAGGTGAAGTCCAGGTCGCCGGGCTGGTGCCTGCGGCTGTTGTCGTAGATGGCCTGTCCCTCGCGCCGGCACCGCTCCAGGGCCTCGTTGACCTGATCCCTGGTCGGGCCGATGCTGAAGCCGTCGAGTTCGAACGAGAATCGGTGAACGCGCTGCGGGTTCTTCTCGCTCAGCAGGCATTCAAGGACCGAGCGGTACAGCAGATCGGGCCAGTCCGGGTGCGCATACATGCGCTGAGCGGCGTCTTTCCGTCTGTCCCTGTCCTCGTTCCGCCTAGCGCGTTCTGCCTTCTCCCAGGCAGAGACCTGGCTGACGGCCTTGGGGGCGTGAACCGGGCGGGGAGGGCGCGTGGACCTGTGGGCCGGTGCCGAGCGCGGAGGGTCCGTGGCTTCGATCACAGCGCGGATCACAGCGCGGACCAAAATCAGCACGATGAGGAACAACACCAAGGAGGGCACAGTGACAACCCACAGCCACAACGGTGGCAGCCCCCCGGCTATGAACAACGCGCCCCCCTCGCGCCAACTTCCCTTGGGGTCCGAGTGTGACAGCCCACTGGTGCGTAGGGCGAGCGGCGGAACCGCCCGTGCGACCCGCTTCTCGCTCAAAGAGTGTTTTATCCCGTAAAGAGCGCTCTGTCCCGGCCGGAGTGTTGGGTAAGCCGCACGGTGTCAGCGGACTGGGTCCACGTACGGAGGCGTGTGAGGATGCGCCGGTGGACTGCGATGTGTGTGAACGGGCGATGTGGAGATGGCGGGCGCTGCCAGCAGTGACCTATTCGGAGATCTGGTCCTGTTCCTGGTGCCACGCCACCACCTATTTGGGTGCTGAGTGGTTCGAGGTTGCGCGGCCGCCTTACTCACCCGTGGAGATGCGATGGGACCTGGCGGTCACGGACAGCAGCGTTCCCACCGACTTGTCCCACGCCTTCGCCAGCTCCGACAGAGCGCTGTGCGGGCTCCAGGAAGACGGCATGTCGCCGTCATTCGACCACAAGCGGGAGCCGGCGCGGGAGAACGCTTGCGGCGCCTGCCGGGAAGCGGCGGGTGCCATCGATGGCCGCTGGCCGCAGGCAATGAGGGGCGAGGACGCGCGTGTCAGCGTGGCCCGTCGGCTATGAGTCCTTCCAGTTCGGAGTCGATTCTCGTGTGAGTCTGTGGCTCATGAGGTCGATCATCGCGATGCGGATCAGGGCTTCGGAGCCTGCGATCTTCTGCCAGCGTCGATGCCCTGGCCGGTGGCCGGGACGTTGGCGGATGTCTTGACGCTCTGGGCGTCCAGCACGCACGCGCCCGGTTCGGCGTCCCGGCCTGCGGCCTCGCGGACCAGACGGCGGAGCAGGTCGTTGAGCTGGTCGAATACGCCGTCTTTCTGCCGGGCGGCGAAGTATCCGTAGACGGTCCTGATCACCGCGTCCCCTGCCAGCACCCTGACCGGCGGCAGGTCCCGCCGCGCGGTCAGGGTGAGGTCCATCCACGGCGAGGTCCATCCATGGCGAGGTCACGGTCATGCCGACCGCGCGTACAGCACCACGGTCTCGGCCACCGACCCTCAATGCGTTGCTCTTGGAGAGCCTCGTACCAGACCAGGGCGGGGTCCCGGTCGTTCGTCGCCGTCACCGTCTGGATCGGTGGGGCAACGTCTTCCAGCACCTCCAACCTCGTGCGGACGACAGCGTTGGTGGGGTCTGCGGTGGCGACAGCCGGTTGGGGCAGGACGCTCACGTCACCAAGTGCAGCGATGTTCCAGCGATGCCCAGCCGTACGCTCTGGCCCCAGGTCAGCTCCAGCGCATCGCTCTCCATCCCATCGCCGAATACCACGATCCGGTCCGACTCCACGGTCAGCTGCAACCCCTGACCCCGCCCCAGCTCCCCGGCGACCCTCGTCGTACCGGTCGCGGGAGAGGGCCAGGCCTCCCGCACGAACCACAGGAGCCGCCGCTCGCAGGGTGCGGGCAGCCCTGCGGAGCTGCCGCGCTCCAGCCACAGGGAACGCAGCCAGCCGGTGGCGCCGGTGCCTGTGCCCACCAGCACCCCGGAAGATGCCTGGGCCTCACCAGGGCCGCTGTCGCCGTCGGAACCCAGGCGGTAGCGGGCCGTCTGGTGACCATGCGAGCCCAGGTAGATCTCGTTCAGTGCCAGGAGACGCTGGGTGTCGTCGGCGACGGCCTCGACCATGGTCAGCTCCTCTGCCCGGCCTCCAGCGATTGCCGCGCGCAGCAGCGCAGCCGCGTCGGCGCAGCGGTGACGGACCAGGACTCCCGGGTTTCGCCCCGGGTCGGTGTCGATGCCCACTACCGGCTGTCCGCGCAGATACTTCGCGGCATTGGCGACCAGGCCGTCTTGGCCAACCACGACCACCACGTCCTCCGGGGCGAACAGGAAGCGGTCCAGGTCCGCTCGCTCGACCCGGGAGCTGCGCCAGGTAAGCGGCACCGCCGCCCCTACCTCCCGCAGCGCCTGCCGCGTGCGTTCGTGGCGGCGGACCACCTCGTCGATCGACCGGCCCCGGCCGGAAAGGAAGAACGCGGCCTGCCCGTGTGTCCCGTGCCGGGCGAGCAGTTCCTCGTACTCGGTTCTTCGGTGCACGAGCACCGCCCTTGGGGCCAGGCTCACGCGCCCGTGCCGCCTTCCGGGCGTCCGAGCCTGGCGAGGAGCCCGGTGAGGACGTCAGGAGAGAGAGTGATGCTCTCGATCCGCGGCAGGTTCTCCGCCAACCGGGTCGCTGCCAGGGCGTGCAGCGTGCCCGGGCCGGCTTCGTCGTGCACGCGCAGCCAGGCTGCCTGAACGTCGGCGCGCGCCGCGCCCGTCTCGCGCGCCGCCTCGGCGTCCGCGCGGGCCAGGCAGACCTTGCGGGTGGCCTCGGTATCGGTCCGGATGCCGTCAGCCACCGCCTTCTCCTCGGCCTCGCGGCGGGCGTTGGTGCCGCGCTGGTCGATCAGCTGCTCTTCGCGCCTGGCCAGTTCGATCTGACTGGCCAGCTCGTTCTCGGCGATGGCACGCTCACGCTCGACGGCGACGGCTCGCCGTTGATAGGTGGCCCTGTCCGCCTCCTGCTGGATCTGCTCGCGGGCCGGGGTGCGCAGGGCGCGCTCCACCTCGGCCTCGGGGCGGATCGCCACGACCCGCACGGCCACCACATCGATGCCGGTGGCCGGGAGTCTGGGCTCGGCGGTGAGACCGGCGGTGACGCTCCCCCGCACGGAGGCGACGCCGTCCACCAGAGCGACCGCCAGCGGAGTCCGGGCCAGTACGTCCAGCGTGTGCTGCTGAGCGGTTTCGGTGAGGAGGGTGGCGATCTGTTCCAAGGGGGCTCCGCGCCAGCTCCCGGTGTCAGGGTCGACGGAGAAGTCGAGTCGGGCCGCGGCTTCGGCCGGGTCGCTGATCCGGTAGGTGACTGTGGCCTGCACGGTGACGTCCTGAAAGTCGGACGTACGGGCGTGGAATGCCATGGCCAGCTCCCGGTCGTCGACCGGGACTTCAGATAGCGCCGCTGAGAGTGACCGGTACCAGAAACTGAGCCCCAGCCCGTCGTGGACGAGTTTTCCGCGCTTGTGGTGGCGGATGTGGGTGGTGGGCGCGGAGCGCAGATGACGCCAGCCGAAGCGCCGGGTGATGTCGGCCATGGCGAACCCCCTTCATTTCGTCAATGCGACGATAATGGGATGTGTCCATATCGTCAAGAGGACGAAAAGGGCGCTGGGGCGCTACCCGGCAGCAACGGAATCCGCTCGAACGGACCCTCGGCCCGCCGGACGGGCTCCCCCCAAGCAGCCTCATGGGCCGTGCGTCCGCGCCGACCCTGCTCGCAGAGGGAGCCCGCCGCCGTGCGCTGGTCGGCGGCTTGCGGCCCGCGGCCCACGGCTTGCGGGCCTGCGGCTTGCGGGCCTGCGGCTTGCGGCCAAGGGACGCAGAAGCCCCCTCGCCGTAGTCCGCCAGGCGCACCAGCGATGGATGGCCTCGTCGGCGATCGGACGCAGCCTGCGAGCGGTTCGTGGAACCGGGCATCAGCGGGATCATCCCCGCGCACGAAGGGAGCAGGCGCTGCTGATGTCAGTGCCGCCGGCGGACCCGGGTTCCTCGTGTCGCCATCACGCTCTTCATCGCGGTCTTCCTGTGCGGGATCTTCCTCTGCCTGGGCACAGTGATCTTCTTACGGACAGTGGAATGATCACTGGTGCCGTAGTCGACGGGCAGTGTCTCTCGTGACCGGAGCCAGCCGCGGTACTCGCGGCAGAGGGGCTGCTGCATGAGCATGTGTGACAAGCCGCGTGCCTTGTTGGTGACAACCACGCTGCTTCATTCGGTCCCGCGCGCCACGTCATCCGGCTCTCCCGCTGACAACTACTGAGCTTCGGCTCAGGTGAGCGCATTGGCTGACCTTCGGGATCTTCGTATATGTTTGGGCCCCAGGCGAGAGGACCTGCCGCTTGACTCCTTCCGGGGTCCCGGGTGCCTGGGATGGCACGGAGAACCCGGTTCAGGCGGGGTCGTGGTCACCCGCGCAGTGTGCCGCCCGGCCTCGGCGGAACGGGCCGGTTCACCGGCGGTGGCAGTGGCTTAACCGCTCTGTTCTGGTGACCTGAAACAACCAGCCTGGCCCTGCTGGCCGGGCCTGAGCACTGTCACCGCTGATAGCGGCCTGGCCATAGCGGCCTGGCCCTACCCGCAGGGCCGGACCTGGGAGACTAGGGATCATGAACGACCATCGACCGCTCTCGCTGCCCGTCTTCTCCGAACCCGCATCCGACGCTCCCGTACCCGCCCAGGCGGGTGGGCGCCGGCTGATGCCGCTCGAGCAGGGCGCCGACTTCCGCCAGCCGCCCGGCGAGACCGAGCCCGAGCCCGTAGCCGCCCCGGCCCGACGTCCGCTCGCCCCCGGCGGAATCACCTTCTCAGACCCGGACCGCCATATCTGAGCGCTACCACCACGGATTGCGCCACGTCCAGGACCAGCTCACCGCCTACCCCCACCGCCCGGTGTGCCAGCGCCTCCACCTGGGCAGTGGTAGTGGCCGGCCCGGCTCCCGCCTCGGATATCGTGTTCTCTACGGGGTGCCATATCGGATGTGACGCCCCCCACCGGAGGTAGTCAGCGTATGAGTTCGAAGCGCAGCAAGAATCCAGCCCTGCCCGTACTTGACGACGCATTCCGACTCGCGTCGGTCAAAGACGCCGAAGAGTCAACCCGTGACTTGGCCGCGCGGCTGGCCACCACCGAGCTGCGCCGCGCTTCCCACCCGGGCCGGGTCACTTGGGAGCCCACAGATCAGGCCGAGCCCGTACCGGTCCCGCCGACTGTGGTCGACGGTGACGGGGACCTGTGGCTGCGGGACCGGGGCACTGGCACCTGGAGCATGCCCGAGTTCAACCCGAAGGAGTTCCCGGCCCGCTGTGGCGAGGTTCTGACGTGGAACGAGCTTGCCCGCGAGTTCGGCCCGCTGACCGCACTGGCCGACGACCGCCGCATCGGCGGCGGCCGGCGCTGACCGCGCAGCCTTCTGGGATGACCGCGCCCCTGAAGCACCCGCTACGGGTAGCTGGGAACTCCAGCTCACCGCCGAGCTCGACGATGGCGGCGAGCAGCTGAGCATGGTGGTGGCGTGCGACGGCCTCGAGCAGCATGGTGCGGGCCTGGCCCCACCCGATGCTTCCGGCTCGGGGCCGCTTCCCGTCTGGCGGGCGCCGGTGAACAAAGTTCGGCCGCTGCTCCCGCCTGGCGGGACATAGGGCTGATCGGTCTCTTCTTGCAGATCAGGGCCGTGTGGCGTGGTCTCCATGATGGATATCGCGATCATTCGAGCCGGTCAGATATACCGCTGCTACCTGCGCCAGGTCGTCGTCGGTGACGGCCGCAGTCCAACGCGTACACCCCTCCGCAAGGCGCAGGAGGAGGCGGGTGTCCCGGCCAGGGCGATGGATGGGCCGCGGCCTGACCGTATTCGGTCTGTCGGCGGGGGAGGCGGTCACCGAGCAGCAGCTGCGGAATCTCTTCGGGGAGCGAGGACGACACCCCTACGCGGACCAGATCGACGCCCAAGAGCTCGCCGCGGGGAAGTCCCCGAAGGCGGCAGCGAGGGCCGGCGCTCTCGGACGCCGGGTGACGGTCACCGGGTTCGCTCTCGTCTTCCGGCCGCAGCCGGCGATCTACTTGTTGTGGGCGCTGGGTGATGACGAGACCCGGCCGGGGGATCGAGCCCGCGCACGAGCGCGCGATCGAGCGGGGGCTGGAGTGGATCGAGGACGAGATTGCGGTCATCCGGTACGGCAAGGACGGCATCGAGTGGGAGACCGAGTACGTCACCGCCGTGAACGATGACGGAGAGCTGAAGTACCTGCCCGCGGTCTCCGAGCGGGCCCGGGTGGAACTGATGCGGATACTGAACTTGAATCCGTGATGTCGGCTGTCTTCGGGTCATGACCGGAGATCTGGGTGGATGAGTGAGCCCTACCAGACCGGGCGTGGATCCTGGCGCTCGGTGGAGAAGCCGGGCGGAACGGTCGTTTCCGTTCGCCACAGCAGGCTCGGCGCGGGTGGGTACTCCTCAGTGGTCGGCGCGGGAGGGTGTAGACGCCTATGGCCAGGAAGGGGCACCTCGGTCAGCACGCCGTCTTGGATCATCCACAGCCCGAAGCAGTCGTCTTCCTCGTCATGGATGAGTACCTGCACGCTCGCCGGGTTCGGCCACGCCAGGGACTCCAGGTGTCGAAACAGGCCGGATCGCGAACGGTTGAACTCCTTCACCCACCCGTCGACCTGGTAGAGCCGCTCGAAGTGGCCTCCCCAGTCGCGCGAGTCGTCCGGCCGTGTTAGGGGTTCCATCACCTCGTCCGCGAACCGTGCCAGCACGATGACCTCAGCGAGTCTGCTCATGCCTCAGTATCTGCGCACCCGATGGGCCTGCGGCAATCGAATTCCAAGGTACGGCCAAGGGCACGGCATCTTCTTGCCGATCACGCGTTGAGAGGCAGACAGGCGCCGGCGAGGCAGCCGTCGATGATTTCTGGTCGATACTGCAGCATCTTCAGCCTGCGTTACACCGGGCGGGTGATCTGGCCGAGGTCGGCCGCGGCGAGGTTGCCGATGTCGCGCTTGACCAGCGACCAGACGCCCTCGGTCGGGTTGAGGTCCGGCGTGTAGGTGGGCAACTGGAACACGGTGAGCCAATCGGCGCTCGCGGCAATGAACTCCCGCATGCCCGCAGTCAGGTGCAGGCGGACGTTGTCCCACACGAGCACGATCGGGCCGCCGAGCTTGCTGCGGGCGCGGACGGTTAGGTCGCGGAAGTCACGCCAGCTGAAGCCTTTCGGTTCGTCTTTGCGGCCCCGGCACTCGCGGATCGTGTAGATCAGCCGGGACCGTTCGCTCCGCTTGTAGCAGGCCATGCCCGCCATCGACACCCGCCCCGAGCCCCGGCCCCGGACTCTCACGACCGGGGTCTGTCCGATCCGCCCCCAGGTCCTGGCACGCGGCGGAGTCATCGATTGCCCAGCCTCGTCCACGAAGACGATCCAGGCACCGCGCTCCGCCGCGGTCCTCTTGCCCGCGGCCAGGTCTCCTTCTTCCACACCTCGACCGCAGCGTCGTCGCGCTCAATCGCCCGCCGAGCGGGCTGCTGCCAGCTCCAGCCGTGCCGCTTCAGCAGTCGCCAGGTGCCCTCGACTGTGTAGGAGACATGGAACAGCCGACCGATCAGCGATTTGATCCGTGCGAGCGTCCACCGCTGGTCTGCCCAGCCGTGGGCAAGCGGGCCACGCTCCAACTCCCGGGCCAGCCTGGCCATCTGGGCTTCACTGAGCCGAGCTCTTCCCGGGGATCCCTTCGACAGAACTCCCGTCTCACCCAGCTCGCGCCAGGCCCGGCGCCACCGCTCGACCGACCGCACGCTGATCCGCAGGGCGGCGGCGATTTCCGGGTTCTTCTGCCCGCCCTCGAAACGCTTCACGGCCTGGAGCCGTAACCGCTCCCGCGTAGCTCTCGGCGTCGGTAAGCCCGCCACCCTGCGCGTACCTCACACCCCAGGGCTACCGGTGCGGACACCCAACTGTCAGGCGAACAGCTCCGACTTCACCCGATCAAGTTCAGTAGCAGCCCACACGACCCGGCCGCCCAAGCAGAAGGCCCCGCCCCCTCGCGCAACTGCGCGCCCACTGTGCCAAATCCGTTGGTGATCACTGAGCTTCTTCGATGTGGCCACCGATCGGGTGACGGTCCGTGAAACGAAACGAGCGAGGCCCCCGGGCTGTTGATCGGGATGTCTGACGTCTCAATTACTCTGCTCGGGGGCCTCGTTGGTCGTCCATCCTGCCGCAATCGACCTGCCGCACGCACTCGTAGAGTGAGTCACCATGCTGATCGTCACCCGTGAGGGTGACCGGCGCTGCAAGCTCCGTCCGTCGCATCGCGCGATGGTGGCACTGGGTCGGCGACGGCCGGGCCGACTACTCTCACAAGCACCGGCGCCACGGCGTGAGCGTGCAGGTCGTCACCGATCCCGGCGGCCGGCTGCTGTGGCTCTCGCCCGCCCTGCTGGGCCGCACTCACGACCTGACCGCCGCCCGCACCCACTGGATCATCCGCATATGCGAACGCCAAGACGTTCCCATCGTGGCCGATGTCGCCCACCAGGGCGCCGGTCCGTGGCTGACCACGGGCATCGAACGCAGGCCCCTGCAGGAACTGACCCCCACTGAGAAGACCCGCAACCGTGCCCTGGCCGCCACACGGGCACCCGTCGAACGCGGCGTCGCCCGCCTGAAGTCCTGGCGGATCTTCCACAGGTCCCGATGTCGTCCCAACCGCATGACGACAATCGCCAAGGCCGTCCTCACACTGGAGCTGCAACGCTGAAGCAGCTCAGTGATGAATCCGGAGGCCGGTCGGAGGCCGGTCGGAGGTAGCGGACAGGCCGCCGGCCGCCGGAGGGATTTCCGGCGGCCGGCGGCCCGTTGAAGGGCTGGGGAACGGTGTCCTCGGCGCGGGTCCCTGTCACTCGCAGGGATAGCTGGTGATGCGGACGGTGTACGCCGAGGAGACCCAGCGGTTGGTGCCCACCTTGCGGAAGCCGTTGGTGGTGGACGCCGACGCGAGGATCGTGGAGCCGTTGGCGTAGGACCCGACGACCGAGTAGCTGGTGCTGGGACCGCTGCGGATCAGCAGACCGCCGCTGGCGTTGACCCTGTAGTAGCACTGGGTGGCAAGCGCACCGGCCGGCGCGAGCTCCACGGCCGCGCCCGTCGTGCGGGCGGGTGCGGCGGCCTGGGCCGTGAGGCCGCCGCCGAGGAGCGCGGCGGCGGACAGGGCCGCCACGGCCACCGTGCGGGCGGCGGAGCGACGCGGTGACATGGTGCGGCGTGCTGCTGTGACGGTCATGGAATCGATTCCCCTTGCGTCGTCGGTTCTGGGTGCGGAACACGTACGTAGGCGCAGGCCCGGCCGGCCGAGCGGTGTCACCGCTCAAAGGCACCGGAGCCGCGCACGACGTTAGCGCCATCGGGGCGGATCAGCCGCCTGACCCACGAGAACTCCTCAACCGGAACGGGGGAAGTGGCCGGTTCCGGGGGAGTCCGTAAGACGCTGGATCAACGTAATTGAGACGTGAGACATCTCGATCGACAGCCCGGGGGCCTCGCTCGTTTCGCTTCACGGACCGTCACCCGATCGGTGGCCACATCGAAGAAGCTCACTGGCTGGGTGAGGCGCTGAACTGGGGATCTAGTGAGCTTTTGGGATTTGAGGCTGTGGGGTTAGTGGTCGATGGAGGGGCCTTGACGTGCGGGTTCAGTGATCGTTTCGGCATGCGGTGATCGGCGCGGGATCTGGGATTGCCTGGGGCCTTGGTGTCGCCGAGGGGGAGGGTGGTCGGGGTATCGGAAATTTCGGTGAGCTGGGATGTTGAAGGTCTATGTGAGAACGGCTGCGCGGCGTCAGGTGCTGCTTGGCCTGGGGTTGTTGTGGGTTGGTTGGGGAATTGTCTGAGTGATGCGGATGACGTCTGGGTCTAAAACCACCGAGGCGTCATTTCGCGGTTTCGGGTGTTTGTGCAGGTCGGTAGTAGGTCGGAATCTGTCCTATATGGCCTCTAGCCTGTGGTCTATGCAGAAATACGAGGACGGCGTCGAGATTCTTGTCCCCGCGAGCCCGGCCGAGCTGGAGGCATGGCTCGACGAGCATCACGGGGAGCGGACCGTGCTCTGGGTGAAGATCGCCAAGAAGCATACCGGCATCCCGTCGCTCACCTGGGAAGAGATGGTCGACACGGTGCTCTGCTTCGGCTGGATCGACGGTCTGCGGCGCGGCTTCGACGACACGTACTTCCTGCAGCGCACGACACCCCGCCGCCCCCGCTCGCCCTGGTCGCAGGTGAATGTCGACAAGGCCGAGGCCCTGATCGCCGAGGGCCGGATGCGCCCCCGCGGCCTCGCGGAGGTCGAGGCGGCGCGTGCGGACGGTCGCTGGGCGACGGCGTACGCCTCGCAGAAGAACGCCACCGCACCGCCGGATCTCGTCGAGGCCCTCGAGGTGAACCCGGTGGCGCGGGCGTTCTACGAGACGCTCGGCAAGTCCGACCAGTTCGCCCTGTATCTCAGCCTCGTCACCGCCCGCACCTCGAAGACCCGGCTGGCCCGCCTGGAGCGGATGGTGGCGACGATGGCGAGGTCCGAGCGGCCATCGTGATCAACCGTACTGGGGTATAGCGGGCCCGACACCCGCCCCGAAAGGCCTTCGGCGGATAACTCACCCGCGCGGGCCGCCGGATTGCAGAAACGAGCCTGCGCCCCGCAGACGCCCGCGATGCCCTACTGGGCGGTGACCAGGTCCTTGCTGTTCTTCGAGTCGAGAGGGCCGCTGTTGTCGAGCCAGCGAACAACGCAGCCGGCGATGCCAAACTCGAGGAGCCACACGTCTGTGACGCCGAAGGCGGCATGTCGCAGGCTGTCGGGGAACGGCTCTTGGCGGAATTCCTGCCAGAGACGATCTGTGGTCTGCACCTGCTCAGTTGATTCGCTCACTTGAGCCATCTTGCCGTAGCCGTTTCGGCGGGGTTCCACGTTCTGGTCGGCACGCCGGTACGGCGACGGCCACCTCGACCGTGCGCTGGCAGGCCCCGGCGCTTGGGGACGCCGGTGAGTTCACCGAGAGCCGGCGGAGCCCGTTCACGGTCGACGTCCGCGTGGTGCGGGTTCTCGGCGACCGGTGACCTGGACCGGGGACGTTATCGGTGAAGAAACGGCGAGGTTAGGGGTTGTTACCGCAGCTCGACGCGGTCGTGGTCGAGTCGGTGAGGATCGCGACGGATGTAGTGGTGACCGCCCGCAAGCGTGCGGGGCCGGTGGGATGCACGACTCATGACCCGGACCTGCCCCGTCACCGTGAAGCGGCGCGCAGCTGCTTTCGTGAGGAACCGCAGCCAAAGGGGGCACCGCCCTGGACCTCGCCGGACGGGCGAATACCGCAACTCTCAAATACCGGCACTTCGCCAGTGAACGACCAGGTCATGGGCCTCGGTGGCGTCGTCGTCCCGGGTACGTTGCGGGACTCCCTGTTCATCCTGGACGCGCTCCACAACCGGGACGGTGGCCCGAGGCCGCATACCGCGATCACGGATACTGCTCCGTACTCCGACATCGTGTTCGGGCTCTTCGCGATCTGCGGCTACCAGTTCTCCCCCGGATCGCCGATATCGGCGACGCCCGCTTGTGGCGCACCCACACCACCGCCGAAAGCCTCCCGGCACACTGTGCGCCTGGACCGCGTCCATGCCCACTGGGGCATCACCGAGGCCCGCCACCGCCTCGCCCGGAAGATCTTCTTCGGGCAGCGCGGCGAACTGCGCCAGCACTACCGCGAAGGGATGGAGGACCAGCCAGGGGCGCTCGACCTCGCCCTGAACACTGTCGTCCTATGGAACAGCCTCTACCTCGACCGTGCGGCCAAGCAGCTCGCTGGCGATGGCTTCCCCGTCACCGACGACCTCCTGGCCCGCCTGTCACCGCTTCAGTTCGACCACATCAACTTCCTGGGCCGCTATGCGTTCCTGCGCCCGCCCGGAGCCGGGCGCAGACCGCTGTGTGAACCGTCGGCCGATCTTCAGGAAGGCCAGGAGCAGGCGAACCAGTTGGCGCGTGGGCGGGGCATGTCGAGGGCGGCCTCGCCCAGCGATTGAGGGACTGCCGTCACCAGCCTGCTACGCGTTGCTGTCAGCGGTCGGAGAGGCGGATGGGGGCGGGGTCGATGTCGTCGAAGTAGGCGAGGAACTCCTGGACCTCCTGAAGGGTGCCCTTGGTGACGGCGGCCTGGCCAGCCCGTTCGGCTTGGGCGAAGGCGCCGTAGAGGCTGCGGTAGACCATGCCCAGCACGACCGGCTTGGTCAGCTCGATCACCACGTCCGCCTCTTCAGGGACGCCTTCGACGGCTTCCAGGACGCCTCGGCGCACGTGCAGGGCCAGGTCCTGTCCGCTGTCCGTCAGCCGCACACCGAGAATCCGCATCGCCTCGGCCGACCGCCGCGGATCGATGCGCACACGAAGGCCCTCCAGCAGGGCCGGGGCGGGCAGGGCGGCGATCTGGTCGGGGGCGTTGAGGTCCAGTTTGAGGGAGTAGTCGATGGCGCCGTCCAGTTCCACGTCTTCGCCCCTCCTGCCACCGGCGGGAGTCCGGGATCTCCTTCAGGTCCTTCAGCTGGGCCTGCTGCTCGCGGGTCTCGCTCGGCGGACCTCCGGCCGCCTGCTGCCACGCCGTTTCTGTTGGGCTGGCAAGGTAAGTGCTCGCTGGCCAAGCGACGTTTGTGCTGGCCAACTGCTTGGCAGCGGTCGGTTCGATGCGCGACAGGTGTCGTGGACGATGGAGTGCTACGCGGGGCCGGGTGGGATGTGGACGGTCATGATCAGGTGGCAGGTTTCGGTGCCCGCGCCGCGGTAGGTGTGGGTGGTGTCGCCGTCGAAGGTGGCAGTTTGTCCAGCCGTAACGGGATGCTCGGTGGCGTCGACGACGAGCACCATCTGTCCGGCGGTGACGCTGACGGTCTCCACGACGCCGGCCTGGTGGGGGTGGCTGGGGTATTCCTCGCCGGGTTCCAGGGTCCAGCGCCAGACCTCGACCGGGGCTGATCCCGAGGTGGTCAGCATGAGCCGGGCTTCGCTGCCCCGTTCGCCTTTCCACAGGGGCATGACGGCATCTGCGGTCACAACCCGGACGCGGCCTTCGGCGGGCCCTTCCATCAGTGCGGACACTGAGATGCCGAGGGTGTCGGCGAGGCGGACCAGGGTGGCGAAGTTCGGGTTGCCCTGCGCCTTCTCCAGCCCGGCCAAGGCCCCCTTGCTGACCTTGGCGCGGCGGCAGAGTTCGTCCAGGGAGAGTCCGGCGCGGGTTCGGGCCGCGCGGACGTTGTGCGCGAGCGTTCGCAGCGCCGCCTCGGTCTCGGCCATCACGTAACCCCTCCAGGGATGGATCAGTGCAATGCACCACCCGGTCGTTTGGTTGACAACTTCCGGTCGGTGCGTTGTACGGTGTAGTCGTTCCATTGATAGTAAGGGATGTACGTGATAGCTCTGCTGCTGGCCCTGGGCAGTTCCCTGGCCTACGGATGCGCCGACTTCCTCGGCGGCCTCGGTTCCCGCAAGGCCCACGTCCTGCGCACCGTGATGATCGCCGCCCCTGCCTCGCTGACCGTAGAACTGCTGCTGTGGCCCCTCCTCGGCGCCTCCTTCGCACCCGCGACCCTCGCCTGGGGCGCGGCGTCCGGCGTTGCGTCGGCCGCCGCGTTCGCCCTGCTCTACCGCACGCTGGCGATCGGCCCGATGAACGTGCTGTCCCCGGTCACGGCGCTGATCTCGGCGATGCTGCCGGTCGGCGTCGGGCTGCTCCAGGGCGAGCACCTGGGCGTGGCCGGGCTGATCGGGCTGCCGCTGGCATTGGCGGCGGTGGTGCTGGTCAGCGCCGGACACGGCGCCGGCAGCGCGCGCCCGTCGCGCACCGCGCTGCTGATGGCCCTCGGAGCCGGGGGCGCCATTGCGCTGCAGCTCGTCTTCCTGCACCAGGCGCCCGCGGACAGCGGCGTCGGCCCGCTGATCGTCGGACGTGCCATTTCCTCCGCGGTCATCCTGGCCGCGGCCGGGCTGATGCACCGGCACCTGGGCTCGGAGAAGCCCGCGTACGCGATGTCGGCCACGGCCGGCGTGCTGGACTCGGTGGCGAACCTGCTGTTCCTGCTCGCCGCCCGCAGCGGCGACCTGGCCGTCGTCGCCGTGATCACCGCCCTCTACCCGGCCGGCACCGTGCTGCTCGCCCGCAGCGTCCTCGCGGAGCGGATCCACCGCGGGCAGCTGATCGGCCTTGGCACGGCAGCCGTCGCCGTCAGCCTTCTCGCCCTCACCTGACCCCTCACCCCGGAAGGAGCCCGGCATGTTCATCCAGCCCTGGGACGCCGCCCTCGACGACGCCGAATGGCAGACCTGGATCGCCGACGGCCATGACTTCGGCATCCTCAGCGTCAATGGCCTGCCCGGCCAGCCGCCCGTCGTCGTGCCCACCCACTTCACGGCGGAGGGCAGCACCCTGCTGATCCACCTCGCCCGCCCCAACCCCGTCTGGACGGCGATCGACACCGACCCGCACGTCACCTTCACCGTCACCAGCGACTACGCCTTCATCCCCGGCCCCTGGCGCGCCAAGCCCGACGTCCCGCCCACCGACGGCGTCCCCACCAGCTACTACACGGCCATCCAGTTCGCCTGCCACGCCGCGATCATCGACGACCCCCAGGCCAAGGCCGCCCTGCTGCGCGGCCAGATGGCCCACTTCCAGCCTGACGGCGACCACGCACCCATCGACCCCGACCAGACCCCCTACGGCCGGATGCTGCCCGGCATCCGCGGCCTGCGCCTGAACGTCATCGACGTCCGGGCGAAGTTCAAGTACGACGACCACAAACCCGCCGAGCAGCGCTCCGACATCGCCCGCCGGCTCACCGAGCGCGGCAATCGCCTGGACGTGCCCACCGCCACCCAGCAACTGCGCCGCCTGGACCGCCTCGGCACCTGGAAAGCCTGACCCGACCACGCCTTCCCGCCCGCGCCTTCCCGCCCGCGCCCGCACCATCCTGGAAAGGACCCCCTCTATGACCACCTTCCGCCTCAGTTCCGCCGTCGCGGGAGCATTCCCGGACACCCTGATCGGCGTCGTTACCGCCACCGGCCTGCGTGGCCACGAGCCCTGGCCGGCCACGGCCGCCGCCCAGCAGGACCTGGAGCAGCAGCTCGCCGACGGCGCCTGGCAGCCGGCCGATGAGAGCGATCCGCGCATCGAGGCATGGCACGCCGCCTACCGCTCGTTCGGCACCAACCCCCGCCGTATCCGACCCAGTGTCGACGCCCTCGGCCGCCGCCTAGCGAAGAAGGGCACCCTGCCCCGGATCAACCCGGCAGTCGACTCCTACAACACCGTCTCCGTCCGCCACGGCCTGCCCTCTGGCGCCTTCGACCTCGACCACGTCACCGGCGACGTAGAAATCCGCTACGCCGACGGCACCGAGACCTTCACGCCGCTCGGCGAACCCGACACCGTCGAGAACCCCAAGCCTGGCGAGATCATCTACACCGATACCACCGACGTCCTCACACGGCACTGGAACCACCGCGATGCCCACCGCACCCGCGTCACCGAAGACTCCACCCACGTCGCCTTCGTCCTCGAAACCCTCCACGCCACCCGCGACGGACACCTCCTCAAGGCCGCAGCCAGCGAACTGCAGGACCTGCTGGGCGCGCACTCCGCCCAGAGCACCGTCCACTACCTCAGCCCGGCGCGCCCGCAGATCACCACCTGAGAGCCGCGCCCCCTGCGCATCAACGCGGCCCGTCCGCAAGGAACCTAGGGCTCAGCGGGGTCGGGAGTGGATGTTGTTGAGCTGGGTCATCAGCTCGCGGTTGGCGGCCCGCGAGGCTGCCAGATCATCGTCTCGTTGACCGAGCCGCGCCGAGAGGCCGGCGATTCCCTGTTCGAGGTCAGCGATCTTTTGTTGGGGGGCGTTGACGTCGGCGGGGGATCCGAGCCCGGTGGCACGCCAGGCGTCTTGACCCAGCACCTGAGCTTGTTCCGCTCTGACGGACACCTCTGGTGTGGTGGTCAGGCAGCGAGGGCGGTCTCGTATTCGGCGGGACTGCGGTAGCCAAGGCTGCTGTGGAGCCGGTGCAAGTTGTACCAGCTCTCGATCCACTCGAATATCGCGGTGCGTGCGGCAGCCCGGCTCAGCCAGGGGTCGGTGTCGGCCAGCTCGATCTTCAGGGTCGAGAAGAACGATTCCGCGAGCGCATCGTCCCAGCTACGAAGCCGCACTCGAAACACCACCCACTACGCTGCCATCAGGCGCATAACCCGTGTCCAGGATTCGGGGTCAAGGCCCAAGGCCGGGTAGTTAACGTTTTCGCAGGTCACGTAGTGGGTGTCGGGGTCCATGCCGTGGTGGCGTAGAGGCCGGGGCCGAGTTTGTGGATGAGGCCGGTCTCGGCCCATCTGGAGAGCTGCCGATACATGGTTTCCATGGTGATGTCGCCGAAGTGGGAGGCGATGTCACGGGGGCGCCAGAGGCGGGTCGGGTCCTTTTCGAGCAGAGCCAGGATCCGGTGACGGCGGCGGTCGGTGGGGGCGGTGTTCCGGTCGTCGCGAGAGGTGGCGGGGAGCTGAGGGTGGGATTCCGAAGGCTCGAGGATGGTGATGTCGAGACCGGTGACGGTGCGGCTGGTGTCGGGCCTGCCGTCGTCGTGGCGGGTGCTGTAGCGAGACATCGGCGATTTGACCTTCCGGGTGCTGAGCCGTTGCCGCCTGTGAGGGAGCAGGCCAGTCAGAATCCGGCGGCCGATCGTCCCGAGGATGGCGTCTCGATCGGCGTCGGTGGTGACGATGCCGGGGGCCTGGATCACCTGGCCCCGGGCGGTGTGGAGCGCGATGCTGAAAGAGCAGCGGTCGGGGTCGGTGCCGGGGAGGGATTCGGCGGCGTCGACCATCACCGTGCGCAGGGCCTGGTAGAGGGTGAGCAGGGACCACATCTCCTGCTCGATGCCTGTGGGGTCACCCGAGCGCAAGTTGCGGCCGTTCATGATCGTGTGGCGGAGCGCGTAGTAGGCGGATTCGTGTTCCCACCGCTGGTGATAGAGGCCCACCAGCGCGGTGGCGGGGTAGCGGCGGGCGTCGGTCAAGGTTGTGATCAATCGGTAGGACCCGGTGAAGGATGTGCCATCCGCGCAGGTCACGGCAATCTGAGCGTCGATGACCCGTAATTTCACGGTGCCGATCACCGACAGGTAGGAGCCATCGACGAGGCGGGTGAGGATCGGCGTGCGCCGGTTGCTGCGGAGCCGGCCCAGGACCTGGGCGCCGGTCTCGGTCACCTTTGTGAGGAAGGCGTTGCTGTCGAAGCCTTTGTCCCACAGCACGAGCATGTGCGGCCGCAGCAGATGCAGCAGTCGGCCGGCGTAGCTTGTCTCGCCCTCGGAGGTGGGGCCGAACACCGCGCCGATCAGGGCACGGGTGCCGGTCTCGATCAGCGTCATCAACTCCACTGTCGGGTAGCCGTGATGGGAGGTCCTGCCCAGCCAGGCCCGGTTCCCCTCCGAGTCCGGAGTCCTCAGTGAACTGCAGCCGTCGAACGACACCGTCCGGTACGGACCGAACCGCACCCCTGGGGTCGTCGGCTGGGCCAGTGGCCCGGCCAGCACCTCGAACAACGCCCGCACCGGCGCGCTGCCCAGCCTCCGGCGCAGGTCACGCAACGCCTTCGCCGATGGACAGAGCACCGGCATCCCGGTCAGGCTGGCGGTCAGCTTGTCCCAGACGAGCCGGTAGCCGACCTCGGGGAACAGGCACATCGCGAGCAGGAAGTAGACCCCGACCCGCGATGGAAGATCACGCAGCCTCCGCTGAACCGTCCGAGTCTCCGCAAGGACGGCGTCCACGAGCTCGAACGGCACGACGGCGGTCAGCTCCCCCAGATGGCCCGGAGCGAACCGGCCCGCTGCCACGGTGACCGTTCGGGTGATGGCCGTCAGAGCAGATGGCAGGACACAATGGTGGGGCAACGGAGCTCCTTCGGGACAAGCTGTCTTGGTCGACTGCCTGTACCAACGAGCTCCGTTGCTCTGCGTCAAAAATCTTTCAACTGGCTTGCGTGACCTGCGAAAACGTTAACTACCCGGCCTTGGGTCAAGGCCCTACTGGCGCCGGACGGCTGTGGACCGCGCAGGCCGCCAAGCAGCCGACGCCCGCCTCGCCATCCGGATACGGGCCGTGCACCGGGAATCGGACGGCACCTACGGGGCCCCGCGGATCACCGCCGAGCTCCGTGAGGACAGCGGTGAGCCGGTCAACCACAAGCGTGTCGCCAGGATCATGCGGACGTTCGGAATCGAAGGGGTCCGTCTGCGCCGCCGGCATCGCACCACCGTCCCCGACCCGGCCGCGGCCAAGGCACCGGACCTGATCGGCCGCGACTTCACCGCCGAAAGCCCGAACACGAAGTACGTCGGCGACATCACCTACCTGCCCATCGACGGCGGAAAGTTCTGCTATCTCGCGACCGTTATCGACCTCGCATCCCGCCGACTGGCCGGATGGGCGATCGCCGACCCCATGCGCGCGGACCGCGTCACCGACGCCCTGGCGGCAGCGGTCCGCACCCGCGGCAGTCTCGCCGGATCGATCATGCACACCGATCACGGAGCCCAGTACACGAGCAGGGCCTTCGCCGAAGCCTGCAGGTCAGCAGGGGTCCGACGGAGCATGAGCGCGGTCGGGTCCAGCGCGGACAACGCACTCGCGGAGTCCTTCAACGCGACCTTCAAACGAGAGACGCTCCAGGGCCGAAAGAGCTGGCCGGACGAGCGCCAGGCCCGACTCGACGCCTTCCGATGGCTCCACCGCTACAACACCCGACGCCGACACTCCCGCCTCGGACACCGCAGCCCCATCACCTACGAAGCCGCACTCGAAGCACCACCAACTACGCTGGCATCAGCCGCATAACCCGTGTTCAGGATTCGGGGTCAAGGCCCTGGTGCTGGTGGAGCATGGACGGGGCCAGGTTGCGGCCGAAGGGGACACGGGTGAAACCGAAATACCCCTGAACGCGGTCGATCATCGCGGTCCCCGCCCGTCGTCCATCAGTGACGAGTAGTTGATGCCCTTCGCGGTGTTCGCCTTGTGCGTCTCGTCGAGGATCTTCAGGTAGTCGATTCCAGTCGGCGGGGCCGACTCCGGCGGTGTCTCCGGCCTCGCCTTCGGATGGGTGTGCCGGCCCACCCGGTGCGGGACGGCTTTGCCCGCGCTCTTGCCCGAGGTCCTGACCTCGATCTCGGTCAGGTCGAACGGGTCGAAGACCAGCTCGACCTTCATCCCGACCAGCATCGGGTCGACTTCGTAGGTGTTGCCGTGCAGGCTGACCGTCGCGGTCTTCGTCACGGTCCGGAACTCCTACCACAGAAACGCCTCCCGAAGATCAGCGGGGCTGGGCAGCGGCAGCGGCCGGGGAATCGAACCCAGCCACCGTTCGATCGGGGCTGCCCCGTCTCCGAGTGCACCGTGCGGTGATAGACCGTCTCCACCCACGCGGTGAAAAGCCTGTTCAGCTCGGCGAGATGCTCAATCTGACCGACACGTTCCTCATCGAGCTCGACCAGGAACTGATCACGGACGGTGCGGAAGAACCGTTCGATTTTCCCCCTGCCCTGAGGGCGTCCCGGCTTGGAGTGCGTGAGGCGGATGGCCAGCGACGCGCACGCTCGCAGCAGCCACGTGTCGACGAAGGCACTCCCGTTGTCGACGTAGATCGATTCGGGGACTCCGCG
This sequence comes from Streptomyces sp. NPDC099050, assembly GCF_044759865.1. Lineage (NCBI taxonomy): Bacteria > Bacillati > Actinomycetota > Actinomycetes > Kitasatosporales > Streptomycetaceae > Streptomyces > Streptomyces sp. NPDC099050. The sequence continues at coordinate 48,814 of NZ_JBIWAE010000033.1, forward strand.
GGCAGACAGTGCGGGCCGCAGGGCTGCGGCCAGGCGGACGGTGTCCTCGGCGAACCCGAACCGGTGGCCCACGATCGCCCGGCTGTGGTCGTCGATGAACGCGAACAAGTACGTCTTGCGTCCACCGATCTTCGGTCCGTGGACCGGCGCCTCTCGCGCAAACTCCGTTGCAGCACCACCCGGATCACCGACATGGTCAAGGCCGCTCGCGACTTCAGGTAAGTCCGGGCGAGCCCCAGCCAACATGACCTACATCAACCACATCATAGGGAGCGTGCCGACCATGGCGGATGTCAGAGTCACCTACGACAAATCAGTGAATGCAGCGTATGTGTACTTCACCGATCCACAAGCCCGACCGAAGGTCTCGCACATGTACCCATGCGATCCCGTGCAGGTCGGGGGCATGATCAACCTTGACTTCGACGAGGACGGGCGTCTCATCGGAATCGAGGTGCTGGCAGCCAGTTCGAAGCTGCCCAGCCACCTGCTCGACGCAGCGGAACGCTTGGATACCGAAGGTTCATGACGTGATTGGCCAGAAGAGCTGCAGCCACGCCACCGAGCGCGTCTGACCACTTCAACGAGTACGACGACCTTCGTGCTCAACGTGTCGTCGCACACGAAGCAGGATCAGATGGCATACCAAGGTCAACGCTCATGTCCACCAGGAACGTCGCGAGCCTTCACGTACGTGCTCATGCAGAGCGTCGTCCAACAACTGGCCCTGCCCTGCCCTGCGCTGCCCCGGCCTGGACCGGGTCTGTATCCGATCCCCGATCCACAGCCCGACCACGGCCGTTACCGGCGGCGCGGGCGCGGGCGGTCTGCGGTGCAGCTTGGGCACGTCGTCGTACGAGCCACCCCGTTACAACCGGGGGGTGATCTCCCCGGCGGCCGTCAGTGGCAGCGCATGGTGCCCGACACCCGGCAGTACTTCGACGCGCGCATCCGGCAGTGCCGCCCGGGTGGTCCGGGCTGCCCGGGCGGCGTTGTGGCAGCGGGCGCGCTCCGCGAACAGGACGTCGATCCGCGTGCCCGGCGCTGCCGCGAGCGCGGTGAGGTTGGGGCGCGGTCCGGTGACGGGGCGGAGGGCGGGGAAGTGGGCGCTCTCGTCCTGCAACCGCAGCCAGGCAGGGTCGAGAGCGGCTCCGCGGGTCTCCCAGTCGAGGAATGAGCGGAGCCGCATCGGGGTGGGCCGCACCAGCACGGGTAGTGCGCGCAGCACATACTCGGGGCGGAGGCCGGCGAAGACCTGGGTGGGGTCGATCAGCATGAGGCGGCTGAGCCGGGCCGCGCCCCTGGCGGCGTAGTGGGCTGCGATCCAGGCCCCGTACGAATGGCCGCCGAGAGTCAGTGGTCCCTGCGCGCCGAGCCCGTCAAGGACAGCGTCGAGCCAGTCGACCAGGTCCGTCACGGAGCGGATTGGCCGCCCGGGTGCCGGGACGCTGAGTCCGGGGTCGCCCACCAGGTCCAGGGCGTGCATCCGGTGCGTGCGGGCGGTCCCGGCGGCGACGGCGCCCCACACGAGGGAGGTGGCTCCGCCGCCGGGCAGCAGTACTAGCGGCGGGGCGTCGGCCGGGCCGCAGCTGTTGACGCGGGTGGTCCCGTACGGGGTGGGTAGGTCGACGGACTCGACGGGCCTGGGCCACTCGCCGAGCGCCGCGTCGTAGGCGGCGCGGAAGGAGCGTGTCCGGAACGCGGCGGGTGACATGGCGGGGCTCCGATGTTTCGATCGGCGATAATCTCGCTCAGCGAGAAATCGTGGGCGGAGGCATTGTGGACGACAACCAGGAACCCGACAACCTGCAGCTGGTGCACCTCCTGCGGGCGGTGACCGTCGAGTTCGGCCTGCGCCAGGCGGAGTTCGCCGTCCGCAACGGGATGCACGCCACCGACGTACGGGCCCTGATCTGCCTGCTCGACGCGGCCCGCGCGGACGAGCCGGCCACAGCCGGGCTGCTGGGCGCCCGGCTGGGCCTCAACTCGGCCGGCACCACTGCCGTGATCGACAGGCTGGAACGGCTCGGCTACGTGGCGCGGATCCGCGACGGGCGCGACCGGAGGCGGATTTTGCTGCGCGTGGAGCCGGCGGCGACGCGACTGGGCCGGGAGTTCTTCGGTCCGCTGATCGACGGGGTGCTCCAAGTGCTCGACGGCCTCGCCCCCGCCGAACAAGACACCGTGCGAGGCTTCCTGACGGCCACACATGCCGTCTTCGCGGATCGTCCGCGTCGTTGACCATGTGGGTGACACCCCCGGCTGGGAGGGTGAGGCGGGGCCTGATTCCGCCGGCCGGAACCGTCTACCCGCTCGGCTTCCGCGAGGTGTCCGGCTTGGCATTCTGACTGTTCGCCGGCGGCTCCGTCGTGCGGCGGCCACGGACCATGTGGCGGGCGTCGAGGAGGAACTGCTTACTTTCTGCGAGGGTGAGGACAACAGGGACGTCCTGTTGCGACGAGTGCTCGCCGCGGGTGTGCCGGCCCACCGGATCATCGAGCTTTCCGGAGTCGATCCGACCGCGCTGTCGTCTGCCTCCCGGGCATGACATTCCGAGTCCGCCCCATCGCCTTCGGTTCTGGGGACGGCTGATCCGGGTCAAAGCCACTGCAGGGAGGATCGCGGTCCGCGGCGGCCGGGTACCAGTCCTGAGGCCGCGGGGTGCTCGAGTGGCTCCGGCTTCAGTGGTGGGTCCGAAGGCCGCTCAGGATGAGGTCGGCGATGTGGTGGGCGTGGGCGCGGATGGTGGTGGAGGAGTCGGATGGGTGGCCGAGGCGGGTGCTCAGCGCCGGGCTGACCCAGGGTGCGGTGCCGCCTGAGGTGATCATGAAGTAGACCGCGGGCAGGGGAACGTCCTTCAGGGTGCCGTCGGCGACGAGTTGGGCATACAGGGGCGCGAAGCGGTTGATGGTGGGCTGGATGTGGCGGGTCCACAGGTGGGTGACGCGGTCGGAGTCGTGGGTGGCTTCGGCGGTGACCAGGCGGAGCAGGTCCGGCTGGTGTGCCGCGGCCTGGATGAAGTCGACGATCATGTCGTGGAGGCGGTCGAGCGGCGGGCCGGCCGGGTCCTCGGCGCGGTCGAGTGCCTCGGTCAGGCGCGCGCAGGCGTCGTCGACGGCGGCCTTCCACAGGGCCTCTTTGGAGCCGTACCGCTTGGTGAGCATGTTGTGGCTGACGTTGAGCTCCGCGTTGAGGGATCGCAGCGATACCCCCTCGAATCCGTGGCGGGAGAAGGCCGTCAGCGCGGCTTGGAGGACTTCGCCTTCGGGGACCAGGCGCCGGGTCCTGAAGGCGTTTTCGGCTGGGGCATGCTGCATGGGGTCAGGCTATCCGGCGCACTTGTCGGCCTGGCGGGCCGTCGCGGGGTCCCTGGAGGCCGTAACAGTTCACTCGCCGAAGGTCATGTGGAGGTCGTGGAGGCGGGGGAGGGAACGGCATGGAAACCATGGGGACTCGTTCGTCGTGGGCCGTGCTTCACGCCGCTGGGGTGTGTGCCCAGCGGGGCGGGTTCACGGATTGGGCCGGTGGGCGTCGAGGGAATGGATGTAGGCGCGTGTGAGGGCGAGGTTCTCGGTGATGAGAGCGGCCCGGCGTGCGGGCCGGCTCTGCCAGCGGTATCCGAGGCCGACGACGGGGCGTAGCGCGGCCAGGGCCGACTGGAGCGGACGTGCGGGAAGCGACCGGTCCGGGGAGCCGGCGTGGAACCGGGTGACGAGTGCCCGAAGCAGGGGACGGCCCACGGCTGCCGACAGCCTCACCTGGGCCTGCAGGGTTTCGGCTACGGCCTCGATCGTCTGGTGGGTGAGGACGTCGGCCTCGGGAGCAGGCGGCGACTGGCTCCGTCCGGCGAGCTGACGGTCGGCCTCGGCGGCCGCGGCCGGACCTGTCAGGTGCGCTACGAGGTGGGGTTCGATTCCCATCAGGTGCGCGATGTGCTGCCAATACCGGTAGAGGACTGCCAGTTGGGATTCGGTCCAGGTGTAGCCGATCATGGCCTCGGCCCGGAACGAGGTGTGGGTGAAGGCCAGCCAGGTACGCAGGAGATCGGCCTGGTTGATCGGTGATCCGTGTACTGCCGGGTCGTAGCCGTTTGCGAGGGCGGCCAGTCGGGCCCGGGCATGCACGAGCCGCACGTGAGCGGTGGCGATGTAGCCGGGCTTCCCCGGGTGCAGCGCGCCGGGGAGCAGCGCGGAGTTGACCCACAGGCCCGTCGCGTCCAAACGGGTCCCCGCGGTGTTCACGAGGGAGCCGGTGGCTGTCAAGGCGGCCGCAATCGAGGGGCACCGGTAGATCTTGACGAGCGATCCGGCCGACAGCGCGATCGCGTGAACCCATCCGGGATGGATGAACCAGGCTTGGGACCCGCGGTCAAGTACGTCTGGATCGAGGTGTGCGGGCGGATGCTCAAGGTCGTGCAGAAACGCGGCCAGGGCCGGTGAAGGCCGGGTCAGTTCCCGTGCCCCGTGGGCAAGGCCGTGCTGGAGTTCGTCGCGGGTCTGCTTTCCCCCGTTCTGCAGTTCTTCCACCAGTTCATCCGCCAGGCGATCCGCCACTCCCTGGGCGCGTGTAACCCAGTGCGGGACTTGATCCTTGGAGTCAGTGCTCTCGGGCATGACGAAACCACCCCCATCAAGAGTTGACGAGTGTCAACTCGAGGAGTGTGAGGCACCCTTGCCCGGCCAGACAAGAGTCCGCACACCCGGCATCCGCCGAGGTCGGTGACGCCTCTCTGGTCGTGCATACCGGGGTCTGGATCTTCGGCATGGAGTTCCTGACGCTCATCTGGCCCACTTGGCAGCGCACGGCGCCGGCCGCCGACCCCACGAACCCGCAGACCACGGAGGTGCACTGATGACGGACACCCTCACCGAGACGGCGGCCGCGCCGGAAACGACCCCGCAGGAGCCAACATGGCCCGAGGCCCTGGGCGCCCGGCGCCTGGCCGGCATGCTCGCCAGCATCACCGGCTAGCCGGTGGCCGCCACCGACGTAGAGGTACTCGTCGCACAGGAACACCTTGTCGCCGTGGACTCGTACAAGGGATGGCTGTTGTACTCGACGGCGGCCGCACGCGACCTCGACGTGGATGTGGCCCCGAATCCGGGTGCGGCCGGCGGGGTCGGTCTTGGGTCGGTGCACTGGTACTCAACACCGGTCAGCATTCTGGTGAGGACGCCCGTTGCCGGATCGTGACTGCGCGGGCTGCTCTTGTCCAGAAAGCCTGTACGAACGAACGGGCATGCGGCCTACCGTTCGGTAGTACAGGGGGCGGGGGTCTTCGGATGACTCGTGCTCCGGGGACGTCCGGCGGTACGGGGGCTCTTTGATGACTGTCCAACGCGTGATCCGCGGCCGGACGGGCGTGACCATCTTCCTGTCCATGGTGCTCACCATGGCCGGGCTGACCTCGCCCGAGCTGCTCCGCAGCGCCGCCGCCGTGGGGCCGGACGCCGGGTCGGCGGTCACCGGGCCGGAGGGGCCGGAGGGCACGTCGTTCAACCCGAACCAGATCAAGGACATCAAGGCGGCCGACCCCGGCTCCGGGGTGCACCTGGTCGAGGCGCCCTCGGCGAACAACAACGGTGACGCGCGGCTGTCTTACCCGCTGGAGGTGCCGAAGGGCCGCGCGGGCCTGGAGCCGAGCCTGGCCGTCACCTACAACTCGGCGGGGGCGAACGGGTGGCTCGGCGTCGGGTGGGACCTCGCCACCCCGATGGTCACCGTCGACACCCGGTGGGGCGTGCCGCGCTACGACGCCGGACTGGAGACGGAGACCTACCTGCTCAACGGTGAGCAGCTGACCCCGGTGGCGCACCGGAGCGAGTTGCAGGCGCGCACCGCGGAGAAGGTGTTCCACTCCCGGGTGGAGGGCTCGTTCGACCGGATCGTGCGCCACGGGGACAGCCCCGCGAACTACTGGTGGGAGGTCACCGACAAGCAGGGTGTCCGCACGCTCTTCGGTGGCACGGCCGACAGCACGCTGGCCGACGGCAAGGGGCGCGTCGCGACCTGGGCGGCGCGGGAGGTCCGCGACGGCAACGACAACGTCATGCGCTACCGGCACGCCAAGGTGGCTGACGGCGGCACGGCGGGCTCCACGGTGCCGGGCAGCGACCTGTACCTGCAGAAGATCACCTACACCGGCCGCGGCGACACCGACGGCAAGTACTCGGTGACGTTCATCCGGGACCGTGAGCGCGGCGAGCCCCGCCGCGCCGACGTGCGGATCGACGCCAAGTACGGGTTCAAGAAGGTCACCGCTGACCTGCTGCGGCGCGTCGAGGTCAAGCTGGACGACCAGCTGATCCGCGCCTACGAGCTGAACTACCGGACCGGCGCGTTCGCCAAGACGCTGCTCACCTCGGTGTCCCAGTTCAGCGAGACCAACCAGCTGTTCAACACCCACACGTTCGACTACTTCGACGACGTGCGCGACCAGTCGGGCAACTACAGCGCCTTCGCCGACGCAAAAGGCTGGTCGGTGCCGGACGACGACCTCGGGGTGAACATCCGCGAGGGCGAGGCCAGCGCGATCTCGGCGAACACGTCGGTCGGCTTCGGCGCGCACCTTTTCGCGGGCTACAACGTGCAGGGGCTGCCGGCCAAGGAGGGTTCCGTCGGGTTGAAGGTCGGGTTCAGCGCGGGCCAGTCCGATGGTCTGTCGACGCTGACCGATGTGAACGGCGACAACCTGCCGGACAAGGTGTTCCGCAAGAACAACGACGTGTTCTACCGGCCGAATCTGGCCAGACCGGGACCGGGTGGTGAGCCGAAATTCGGCGACACGCCGGTCAAGCTCACCAATCTCCCGGGAATCTCGACCGAGCGCACGCTGTCCGGCACCATCGGCGTCGAGTCGTACGTCCTCACCACCTCGGCCCAGCTGGACTTCGTGGGCACCACGACCACCTCGGACCGGTTCTTCAGCGACGTCAACGGCGACGGCATCACCGACCTGGTCAACAACGGCGGCGTGCTGTTCGGCTACCTGGACGCCCAGGGGCAGCCCGCCTACAGCACGGACTCCGCCCAGACCCCGGCGCCGATCGGGGGCGGCGCGGTGACCGGCGAAATCGTCGGCGATCAGACCGCGCAGTTCAACCAGCAAGTGGACAACTCACCGCTGCTGGACTCGGTGCGCCGCTGGGTCGCGCCGTTCGACGGCAGCGTCCGCGTGGACGGCCGGGTGCAGCTGACCCAGGACCCTTCCCCGGCGCGGGCGGCCTACAGCAAGGCCGACGGCGTGCGGGTCACCATCCAGCACAAGGACGCCGAGCTCTGGGCGCAGCGGATCGGCCCAGATGACCACACCCAGTTCGCCCCGGGCAACGTGGAATCGATTCCGGTGAAGAAGGGCGACGCGCTCTACTTCCGCACGCAGTCCGTTCTGGACGGCAAGTACGACACCGTGGCGTGGGACCCGGCGATCACCTACACCAACCTGCCGGCCGGCACGGACGCGAACGGGCTGGCGAACACCGTGTTCCGCGCGTCGGCCGACTTCACCTTCGGCGGCAGGCCGTCCCTGGTGACCGTACCGGTGAACGGCACGCTGCGGCTGACCGGTGACGTGGTCAAGAACAAGGCGACCTCGGACGACGTGACCGTCGTCATCGAGAAGGGCAACGGCGTCCACGCCCCGGCGGAGGTGTACCGCAAGGTCCTGCCCGCCGCGTCGACCGGCACCACCGCGATCGACCTCAGCATTCCGGTCAGCACGTTCGAGAAGATGTCGTGGCGGCTGAAGACCGACTCCCCGATCGACGTCTCGGCCGTGAACTGGGCGCCGAAGGCGCACTACACGGCCGCGCAGGGGGTCGAGTCGCTCGTCGACGACAAGGGCGACCCCACGCTGGTGATCACCCCGCCGTACGACATGAGCATGTTCCCGGCGGACACCCTCGCCGCGCCGCAGCAGTCCTACAAGGCGACCAAGACCGGCCAGCTGAAGGTGCGGCCGAAGCTGTCCTTCGACTTCAACCTCCTCGGTGACGCGAAAATCGCGTTCACGGTGAAGAAGCGCGGCGGGCAGCTGCTCGGCAAACGGGTCTTCCAGGCCAAGGACACCTCCCCCTTCGGTGGCCCGAACCTGGACCTGACCGTGCCGGTCACCGCCGGCGACGAGCTCTACATCGACTACTCCACGACGGAGACCGGACTGTTCGGCCTGCTCGTCTCGCAGTCTGCGTCGGTCACCTACGACGTGACCTCCAGCTGGCCCACCCTCACCCCGGTGCCCAGCGCCCTGCACAGTTCCGTCGGGCAGGGCGCCTTCGCCCAGCCCTACCGCGGCTGGGGCGTGATCGGCTACCAGGGCAACCGGGACCGCGCCACCCAACCGCTGAAGCAGGCCGAACTCACGCTGGACCAGAGCTTCAAGGACGCGCTTCCCAAGGAGCCCAAGGAAGCGGACGTTCCGGGGTTCACCGCGAATCCCCGGCTCACCATGCCGCGCCTGGCGGTGTTCGCCCCCGTGCCCGCCAAGGGCGGCTGGGCCGCTCAGGACCAGTCCTCGTGGATCACCGCCGCGATGGCGACCAGTTCCCGCCTCGGCGCGGACACCATCGACATCGTCACCGACGCCGACGTGGCGGGCGACCGGGCGGTGATGCGCCGCGGCGTCACCGGCCAGGTGTCGGCCACCCTCGCGGCGGGCCCGTTCGGCGGCACCGTGGTCGGCGGGATCACCGCGGGTTCGGTCGACTACCTCGACCTCAACGGCGACGGCTACCCCGACGTCGTCGGCGCCAAGGAGATCCAGTTCTCCGACATGACCGGCGCGCTCGGCACCACGCGCGGCACCCTCGGAGGCAACGTCCGCGAGGCGGACAACGTCTCCGGCAACGTGTCGTACTCCGCGGGCAGCGAGTCCGCCACCATCGCCAGCGCCCTGGGCATGGCGGCCCCCGACGCGGGCACCAGCGCCAACACCGCCACCACCGGCGCGGTCCAACCGTCGCTCGGCATCGGCGGCAGCCTTGGCGGCGGAGAGTCCGACGTCCGCGTCGACCTGGTCGACATCAACGGGGACGGGTTGCCGGACAAGGTGTTCGCGGGCGGCGACGCCCAGCTGAACCTCGGCTATTCCTTCGCCGCCCGCGAACCCTGGTCGGCCGGACCGATCAACGACGCGTCCACCCGCAACGTCGGCGTCAACCTCGGGTTCAACGTCGACCGCTACGGCTTCGCGGGCGGCGTGTCCGCCGAGCTGGGAACCTCGTTCACCAACGCGAGCATGATGGACGTCAACGGCGACGGCCTCACCGACCGGGTGTTCACCGACGGTGCCAACCCGATCAAGGTCGCGGTCAACACCGGTACCAGCTTCGCCGCGCCCGTCCCTTTCCGCGGCAGCTTCCCCGAGATAGCCGTCGACAAGAACGCCAGTCTCGGCGCGGGCGTCTATTTCACCGTCGGCCTGCCCACTCCCGTCGGCATCTTCGTCTTCAACCCCGGCGCCAACGCGTCCACCGGCATCAGCCGGGCCGAAACCAGCCTGCGCGACGTCAACGGCGACGGCCTGGCCGACCACGTCAAGTCCACCCAGGACAACGAACTCCTCGTCGCGGTCAACAAGACCGGTCGCACCAACCTGCTGCGCTCGGTCAACCGGCCGATGGGCGCCCGCATCGACCTGGACTACACCCGCTCGGGCAACACCGCTGCCATGCAGGAGAGCCGCTGGGTTCTGTCCCGCACCTCGGTGTTCGACGGGCTCACGGGTGACGGTACCGACACGCGTCTGACCACCTTCCGCTACGAGCAGGGCCGCTACGACCGGCTGGAGCGCGAGTTCCTCGGCTTCGGCCGCGTGGTGACCGAGGACCGCGACACCGGGACGGACGACGCCGTCCGCCGCACGGTGACCGACGAGTACCGCACCGATGGATACGTGGGCCGCGGCCTGCTCATCCGCACGCTGACCGAGGACGACGCCGGCCACCCGTACCGCGAGACGCTCAACACCTACCGGCTGCTCGACACCGCCACGGGCGAGGAAGCAGACCCGAAGAGCAGGACCGCCACCGTCTTCCCGCAGCTCACCCGCGTCGAGGACAAGCACTACGAAGGCGCGGCCGCCGCAGGAAAATCCACATACACCGACCTTTCCTACGACGAATACGGCAACGTCACCCGCACCTTCGACACGGGTGACGCGGGCGCCGCGGACGATCTGGAGACCACCTACGGGTACAGCGGCTCCGCCCCGCAGTGCCGCGACCGGAACCTCGTCGGCACCGCCAACGCGATCCGGCAGAAGGCCGCGGCCACCGGCACGCTCCTACGCCACCGCGAATCCACCGTCGACTGCGCGACCGGCGCCGTGCGCCAGACGCGCGAGTACCTCGACGCCGACACCCCGGCCGTCTCCGACCTGACGTACCACCCGGACGGGAACCTGAAATCGGTGACCGGTCCGGCCAACGCCAAGGGCCAGCGCTACAAGCTGGAGTACGGCTACGAGACCACCGTCGGCGTACACGTCGAGTCCATCGAGGACAGCTTCGGCTACCGCTCGTCCACGGCGTACAACCTCAAGTACGGCCAGCCCGAGCGGAACACCGACCACAACGGCCAGCCGCTCCGGATGTCCTACGACAGCGTCGGCCGACTCGACAAGGTGACCGGGCCCTACGAGAAGGACGGCGACCAGGCCACGATCACCTTCGGCTACCACCCCGAGGCGACCGTGCCGTACGCCACGACCAAGCACCTCGACCGGGCCGCCTCGGGCGTACGCGACGACACCATCGACACCGTCACCTTCAGCGACGGCCTGGGGCGCGTCCTGCAGACCAAGAAGGACGCCTCGGTGTCCGCCTCGCCCGGGGCCACGCCCACCCAGGTGATGACGGTCTCCGGCCGGCTGAAGTTCGACCACCTCGGCCGCGCCGTGGAGAAGTACTACCCGGTGACCGAGGCCAAGGGAGCCGCGAACACCACGTTCAACGCCTCCTTCGACTCCGTGGCACCCACGAAGGACACCTTTGACGTCCTGGACCGCTCGGTCAGGACCGTGCAACCGGACGGCGTCACCACCAGCACCGGATACGGCTTCGGCGAGGACCGGGCGGGCACGACCCGCTTCAAGCGGACCGTGACCGACGGCAACGGCAAGGAGCGCCGCACCTATACCGACCTCCGGGGCGCGACCACCTCGGTGAAGGAGCTCAACGGCTCCTCGGAGATCTGGACCAGCTACGCGTACGACCCCACGGGCCAGGTCACGACGATCACCGACGACAAGAACAACGTCACGCGCGCCGGCTACGACGCACTGGGACGCCGCACTTCGTTCGACAGCCCGGACACCGGACGCTCCGAGACCCGCTACGACCTCGCCGGGAACGTCACATCGAAGATCACCGCGAACCTGCGGGCAGCGGACAAGGCCGTCGAGTACGACTACGAGTACTCGCGGCTGAAGGCCATCCGCTACCCGACGTTCCCTGACAACAACGTCTCCTACGAGTACGGGGCCCCCGGCGCACCGGACAACGCGGCCTCGCGCGTCACCGAGGTCCACGACGCGGCAGGAACGGTGAAGCGCGCCTACGGGGCGCTGGGCGAGGTGATCGAGGAGACCCGCACGATCACCGCGGTCCGCGACGCCCCGCGCACCTACACCACCGCCTGGCGCTACGACGCCTTCAACCGTGTGCTGCAGATGACCTATCCCGACGGCGAGGTCCTGACCTACGACTACGACTCGGGCGGCCAGGTCGGCCGGGCCACCGGATCCAAGAACGGCACCGGCTACACGTACCTGGACCGGGTCGACTACGACAAATTCGGGCAGAAGATCCTCCAGCAGACCGGCAACGGGGTCCGCACCACTTACGCCTACGATGCCGAGGACCGCCGGCTCGGAGCACTGAAGTCAGTGGCGCCGGGCGGAACCGCGTTCCAGAACCTGGGCTACACGTACGACAAGATCGGTAACATCACCTCGCTGGCGAACAACGCGCCGCAGGGCGGGGACATCGGCGGTCCGAGCAGCCAGACGTACGGATACGACGACCAGTACCGGCTCACCTCCGCGTCCGGCCGCTACACGGACAAGAACAACGCGGTCAACAAGTACACACTGAGCCTGGGCTACGACTCGATCCACAACACCACGAGCAAGTCGCAGACCCACGAGGTCACCGGCGGCACCCCGGCCTTCCCGCCCGCCGGCAACGGCGCGGGCGCGGGCGGCGGGGCCGGCCCGATCGAACCGGTCGAAGACCCGGACAACCCGACCGACACCCAGGACCGCACCACCTACAACTACGCGTACACCTACGACGGCGCCAGGCCGCACGCCCCCAGCAAGGTCGGCCCGGTCACCCACGCCTACGACGCCAACGGCAACCTGACCGGCACCGTCAACACGGCCGGACCCGACAAGCGCCGGCAGTACGTGTGGGACGAGGAGAACCGCCTCGTCTGCAACCAGGACACGGCAACCGGGACCCTCACGCAGGACCCGAGCGGCTGCGCCGCCGCCACCGTCGCCTACGTCTACGACGACAAGGGCGACCGCGTGGTCAAGCGGAGCGAGGACGGCCTCTCCCTCTACCCGAACCGCTACTACAGCGAACGCGACACCAGCGGCTACAAGCACGTCTTCGTCGGCGACAGCCGCGTGACGACCAAGGCCGTCGCGACCACCGGGGCCGAGGACGCTCAGCAGTTCTTCCACGCCGACCACATCGGCTCCTCCGGCTACGTCACCGACAAGCAGGGCAAGGTCACCGAGCACCTGGAGTACTTCCCGTACGGGGAAACCTGGGTGGAGGAACGGACCGGACAGGCGGACACGCCCTACCAGTTCACCGGCAAGGAACTCGACGTGGAGACCGGGCTCTACTACTACGGAGCCCGCTACTACAACCCACGGACCCAGCTCTGGGCGAGCGCCGACCCGGCGCTGCCCGACTACCTCGACGGGAGCATGGCGGGCGGCATCGCCGAGCCTCGCAACCTCGCCGCCTACACCTACGCCCACAACAACCCGGTCAAGCTCATGGACCCGACCGGCAAGTGGCCGAAGATGCCATCGTGGAAGACGATCGGCCACACCACCCTTGACGTCGTCGGCATGGTCCCGGTCGTCGGCGAGGCCGCCGACCTGGCCAACGCGGGCTGGTACGCCGCGGAAGGCGACGGCATCAACGCCGGCCTCTCCCTCGCCTCGGCCATCCCGGGCGCGGGCTACGCGGCGAACGCCGCCAAGTACGGCAACAAGGCACTCGACGCTGCACAGGCCGCCAAGAACGCCAACAACGCCACCGATGCGGCAACGACGGCCAAAGCAGCCGACACCGCACCCGCACCGAAGGCGGCAGACAGCCCGCCGGCACCCAAGCCGGCCGACAGCGGGGCAGGGTCCTGCAACAGCTTCACCCCGGAAACCGGGGTCGCGATGGCAGACGGCAAGCACAAGGCCATAGAGCAGGTGCGCATCGGCGACAAGGTCACCGCCACCGACCCGCTAACGGGAGAAGCCGGACCGCGCACGGTCACCGCGCTCATCACCGGTGAGGGCGAGAAGAACCTGGTCGAGATCACCATCACCGCCCCCGACGGACATTCGGGCAAGGTCGTCGCGACGGACAATCACCCGTTCTGGGCGCCCGAACTGGGTAAATGGCTCTACGCCAAGGAAATCGTCCCCGGAACGCTGCTGCAGAACGGCAACGGCTCCTACGTCCAGGTGAGCGCGGTGCGCGCGTGGACCGAGCACAAGCGGGTCCACAACCTCACGGTCGATGACCTGCACACGTACTATGTGCTGGCGGGGGAGACTCCGGTCCTCGTTCACAATGCAACGCCAGGTCAGAAGTGCGATCTGACCCTGGGTGCAGGCCCGAACGCCCGAGAGGGAGTAGCCCTGGAGAATGGCGATATTGAGGCACATGGTGTTCGAGATCTGATCAATGAATCAGGAAATGCGCATGGCTGCCACACTTGTGGCGCCACGACGCCTGGCACCAAGGAAGGGGACTGGATTCCAGACCACCAGCCGCCGTCTAGTCTCGTCGCCCCCGGATCTCCTCAGACGGCGTATCCTCACTGTCTGCCCTGCGCCAGGACACAGGGTGGAGTCGTATCACAACTTTCACAAGGAAAGAGCAACAAGGAATGGTAGCTGATAGCCCTGTGGTTTCATTCCTGGCGAAAATCGAACACGGATGCCTGATCTTGCGAGATGCAGGAAGTGACGATGACCTCAGCGACTGGGACCCGGCGTCGAGCAGCTGGTATCGAGATGGCAGTTCACTCATCTTCGGGGTTCAGGCAAGTGTTGATGGTCCTGTTGAATGTGAGGTGTGGAAGTCGGGTCCGCCTGTGGTGCTTCCTTTGAACCTCTTCGAGGTGTCACTCCCATGTCCGTCTGGGTGGCTCGTATTGCACGACCCGAACGAATATGCCCGAATGCAGTTCACGGGATTCCGGGGCTCCGTTATCTGTTCGGTAATGGTAGATGATCTGCAATTCCCGTCAAAGGTTCAGGTCTTGCTGAGGGTAGAAGGAAATTAGCTTCTTGGTGCTCGCAGGAGCGGGTGGGGCTCTACTTGGGAGTCTCGCCTGCTTCTCGCATGCGGCGTGAGGGCGTCCTTCTGCTGGGGAAAGTCGACCTACTGGGGTCCGCCGACCGAGGGCTTTGTCCTGCCTGCCGAACTCGACCTCGGAGTACGGGACAAGGCGCTGGACCAGCTCAGGGTCCGCCCGGTAGTGCACGCGTGGATCCTCTCCACGGCTCTGGACGTCCTGGGCGAGCGCGACGGCGGCCTTCCTGTGGGTGCCCGCCCGTGGTCGCTGTTGGCCGCCCGCATGCAGCGGCTCGGCGAGGATCACGCCCCGGCAGCGGTCGCCGACCATCTGGCCCGGCTCACCGGGGACGAGTCCTGGCGGATGGGCGCGCCCGGAGAGTTCGCCCGCCGCATGGTCCTGTTCACGCACCAGGCCCTCGCCCCCCTCGACACCTGGTGGCGACACACTCGGTCTCGGCGGCCGCCGCGCGTTCCCGCTCGACCACCACTCCGGCCGCCGCGCCTGGCACGGCGGGCGCGGCCGTGCACGGGCCGGCCATGCCCGTGCACCGCCAGCAGGCCTCCCCCGCCCGGGACCGGGGAACGCCACGCGCAGCCCTGGGGTCAGCCGCCGCCCGAGCCAGCGGAGGCCGAACCGCCGGAGGTCCAGCCTGAGTTGGGCTGTGGCCGATCGCGCGTGCTGCGCTCGGTGCGCAGCTTCACCACGACTGCAGCCGGGCCGAGCAGGGCATCCAGTGCGTCGGCGAGCCGCTGCGGGTCGCCGTCGAACGGGAGCGCGAGCTGCTCCGGGACGTCCCGCAGGACGAGTTCCAGCGTGAGCGTGGAGGCGGCCGGCCTGTGGTCTCCCCGTGTGCGTTCTCACTCATGTTGCAGTAGGGCCGTCTCTTGCCATCGCTCTGACCTGTGCTGCTGCAGGTCGATGAGACACCCCGTGATGGGTTGTTCGGGTGCTAGAGGGGTTTGACCTGTGGTGCCGCAGGTTGGATGAGAGTCCCGCAGGTGTATTGAGAATGGCGGTAGCCGCCTTGTCTGCGGGCGAGCGGGTGGGCTTGCTTCGCTTTGACGGACATCCGAGATAAGGGGCTTGGGCCCCGGAAGGATGATGTCCATCATGGAGAGCATGGCGAAGAAGAAGGTGC